>JABSOQ010000082.1 GCA_013216195.1 Bdellovibrionales bacterium | reverse complement strand
CAAAGCCAGTCACAAGCTCAGTCACGGGGTGTTCAACTTGAAGGCGTGTGTTCATCTCCATAAAGAAAAATTCTTTTGAAGAGTTGTCGAAGATAAACTCGATAGTTCCTGCGCCAACGTACTTGATCGATTTTGCAGCCTTCACAGCAACCTCACCCATCTGTTCACGAACCTCATTTGGTACCGACACAGAGGGAGACTCTTCGATGAGCTTTTGATGCCGTCGTTGAATCGAGCACTCTCGCTCGTAAAGGTGACAGACGTTCCCTGCAGTGTCGCCAAAGACTTGTACCTCAATGTGCTTGGGGTTTTGAATGAAGCGTTCTATGAAAACCCTGTCGTCACCAAAATAGTTTTTACCTTCGCTCTGACAAGCCCGAAACAAGCTTGGTAGCTCCTCGGGGTTCTTCGCAACTCGAATACCCTTACCGCCACCTCCAGCAGAGGCCTTGATGATGACTGGAAACCCAATATCTTGGGCCACTTTCACGGCCTGTTCTTCACTGGTAATGGGGCCGGGGCTACCAGGAACGATCGGTACGCCAGCTTTCTCCATAAGGTCTCTGGCTGCGAGCTTGTCGCCCATGGCCTCGATATTTGCCACTGTCGGACCAATAAAGACAATGCCAGCTTTCTTACAAGCTTTCGCAAAGTCTGCTGACTCACTTAAGAAACCATAGCCGGGGTGAATAGCCTCAGCACCGGACTCTTTACAGACTTCAATAATCTTATCGATATTTAAGTAGGATTCTCTCGAGGGCGCTGGGCCGATGTAATACGCTTCATCTGCAAGCATTACATGTAGAGAGTTTCTGTCAGCTTCACTGTAGACGGCGACAGATTGAATAGCCATTTCACGGCAGGCTCTCATCACGCGAAGAGCAATTTCACCTCTGTTGGCAATCAGAATCTTCTTAAACATTTTCCAGCCCCCTTATAGCGGAATGTTTCCGTGCTTTTTGGCAGGGTTTGGTTGTCTCTTGTTCTTGAGCATCTCAAGCGAGTCGACCAAACGTTTTCTAAGCGTGCATGGCTCAATTACTTCATCGATATAGCCAAGCTCAGCCGCGACATACGGGTTGTTGAATTTCTCTTCATAGTCAGCAGTCAACTCACCTCTAAGCTTTGCAGGGTCAGATGCTTCTTTGAGTTTACCGCGATGAATGATGTTTACGGCACCCTCCGCACCCATCACAGCGATTTCAGCAGTTGGAAAAGCGAGGTTTACGTCAGAGCCCAAATGTTTCGAAGACATTACGATATAGGCACCACCGTAGGCTTTTCGAGTGATCACTGTAATCAAAGGCACTGTAGCTTCAGAGTAGGCATACAAAAGTTTTGCGCCATGAGTGATAATGCCGTTCCACTCTTGCTCAGTACCTGGCAAGAAACCTGGGACATCGACAAAACTAACTATTGGTATGTTAAACGAATCACAGAACCGAATAAACCGAGCAGCCTTCTTGCTGGCTTCAATGTTGAGACAGCCTGCAAGTACTTGTGGTTGGTTGGCCACAACACCGACACTTCTGCCATTAAGCCTGGCAAAACCAATGATCACATTCTGAGCATAGTGCTTTTGCAATTCGAGAAAGTAGCTCTCATCTACAACCTTGGTGATGAGCTCTTTCATGTCATATGGGCGCTTCGAGTTGTCAGGAATGAAGGTGTTCAGATCTTGCTCAATGCGGTCAGGCTTATCTTTTGTTGGCAAGATAGGTGGGTCATCAAGGTTGTTGCTTGGCAAAAAGCTCAAGAGTTCTCTGATCATCAATAAGCAATGCTTGTCATCTTCAGCAGCAAAGTGAGCCACACCAGATTTTTGCGAGTGAGTTACCGCTCCACCTAGATCTTCTTTAGTCACGTCTTCGTGAGTAACAGTCTTGATTACATCTGGCCCAGTGACAAACATGTAGCTAGTCTCTTTCACCATAAAGATGAAGTCAGTCAAGCTAGGCGAGTAGACAGCACCACCAGCACAGGGCCCCATGATCGCACTAATCTGTGGCACGACACCTGAGAGTTTTGTGTTGGCGCACAGAATGTCGGCGTATCCAGCTAGAGCTTCGACACCTTCTTGAATTCTAGCACCACCAGAGTCTTTTAAACCAATAATCGGAGCACCGTTCTCTTTCGCCAGATTCATGACCTTCAAAATCTTGTTGGCCTGAGTTCGAGACATTGAGCCACCAAAGACGGTGAAGTCTTGGCTGTAGACGTAAACAAGTTTGCCATTGACTCGTCCGTAACCGGTGATAACGCCGTCGCCTGGAGTTTTGGTTTTCTCCATGCCGAAGTTAGTACTTCTGTGAGTGACGAAGCGATCGATTTCTACAAAAGACCCGGGGTCGAGCAAGACGTCGAGTCTTTCTCTTGCTGTCAGGCGGCTACCTGTTTTGTGTTTTTTGATTCGGTCTTCGCCGCCGCCTTGAAAGGCCGTTTCATTGCGCTTGTCTAAAATTTGAATTCGTTCTTCAGTGCCAGGTAGGTTAGTTTCAATTTCGCTCATGGCCCTATCTCCTTATGGGTAGCTTCTGCCGTAAAGTCTTGGAAATGGAATCGTCTCTCTCACGTGCTGTAGACCACAGACCCAGGCCACAGTTCGCTCTATACCCAAGCCAAAGCCCGAGTGAGGGAAAGAACCGTATTTTCTCAAGTCGGTGTACCATTTGAAATCATCCATGCTCAGGTCATGTTCTTTGATCTTGACCTCGATAATCTCAAGGTTATCTTCACGTTGACCGCCACCGATGATTTCACCGTAACCCTCTGTCGCCAGAAGGTCGCAGCTCAATGAAGAGCCTTTCTCGTCTGGGTCTTCTTTCATGTAGAAAGCTTTAATGTTTGAAGGGTAGCGGTGTACGAAAACAGGCTTCTCGTATTTAGAGCTGACGATCGTTTCATCGGCACCGCCAAAATCATCGCCAATGACAAAGTCAGGGTTTTCTTTCTTAATCATATCGGCGGCTTCTTTGTAGTGCAGTCTTGGGAATGGTGCTTTGACCTTCGCTAGTGCATCGGTGTTTCTTTCGAGAGCTGCCATTTCATCGGGGCGGTTTTTTATGGCTCGCTGTACCACGTACTCGACGAATTGTTCTGCAAGCTCCATGTTGTCGGCCAGATCGTAGAATGCCATTTCTGGTTCAACCATCCAAAACTCGATCAGGTGACGCCTTGTCTTTGACTTCTCAGCCCGAAAAGTGGGTCCAAAACAGTAGACCTTGCCCAGTGCTGCCGCTGCGGCCTCCATGTAGAGTTGACCACTTTGAGAAAGATAAGCTGTTTCATCAAAGTACTGAGTTTCAAAAAGGGTAGATGTGCCTTCACATGCGCTGGGCGTAAAAATTGGAGCGTCCATAAGGGTGAAGCCCCGCCCATCGAAAAAGTCACGAACAGCCGAGACAATCTCTGCACGAACACGAAGGGCTGCAGTCTGCTTTTTTGAACGAAGCCACAAGTGTCTGTGAGACATTAAGAAATCAACACCATGCTCTTTTGGTGAAATCGGGTACTCTTGAGCAATTTGATAGACTTCAAAGCTCTGGGCTCCGATTTCAAACCCGCCAGGTGATCTGGGCTCTTCTTTGACTGTGCCGATGACTTTTACAGAGCTCTCTTGTGTGAGTTCTCCAAATTTCTCGAAAGAGGTTTCGTCACAAGCGCCTTTAAAGAAAATGCACTGGCAGATGCCAGAGCCATCTCGCAAAAGTAGAAATTTGATTTTACCGGAGGAGCGCGAGTTGTAGACCCACCCGCGAAGTTCAACCTTTTCTCCGACATGATTTTTGAGGTCAGAAATGGAGACGACCATGTTTTCACCTTTCAGATATATCTATATATATCTGAAATGGTTTACCATGGCCCCTCGAGGGTAGGTAAGCTTTAAGACAGGCAATTAAGGCATAATGCTCACTGCGTCAATCTGGTGTTCCGCCCATTCTATCAAAGGCTCTGTTCACGTTGAGCTTACCTCTTGATGCGTTTTTATAGTTCGCATCAAAGTCGGAACCATTCATCAAAGCGCTTTTGATGCTAGCTGAGCTTGCAGAACCAAAGGCAGATTTCAGAAGTGCGGCCGCTCCCGCAACTAGAGGCGTCGCCATACTAGTTCCACGCTCGGTGCTGTAGGTGCCCGTGAATTCACAGGTCGAACTTCTAAAGCAAGGTACGGTGCTTCGAATCTCATCACCTGGAGCAAACAGATGTACGGTTTCTGGGCCCACATTAGAAAATGAAGTTGTGAAATCAAATCTACCTGTAGCACCAACTGTGATCTGCAGGGGCAAGTTGAAACCGGCAGGTGAGTACTTGACGATGTCGACATCGAGTCCCTCGTTGCCACTCGCAGAGATGAAGAGAATGCCTTTGCTGCCAAGCTCAAGAATCTTATCTCTCATGAAATCAGAACAGAAGTTTCTAGCACCCCAGCTGGCATTCACAATATCTACACCGGCTTTCATAGCGTAGTCCATGGCTTTAATGGCATCATCAAGGCTGCCGGTATCTTTGCCAATGAAAGCCAGCGGCAAGATTTTGGCCTCAGGAGCTATACCTTGAGTGTAGTTTCTGTAGCCAGTGCCAGTGTCACTGTGTTCGGCAGCAATAATGCCAGCCACATGTGTACCATGAGTACCTGGTGGAGTTCTCGCGCCTGTGTTGTATATAAAGTTGTAGCCTTGATGGTCGTCAACGTAGCCATTGCCATCATCGTCAATACCGTTGTTTGACTTGTCTCCACCTCTACCGTCGGGCCCTGATTCGCCCGGGTTGACTACAATTTGGTTTTGCAATTGGTCGTGTTCGACATCAACCTGAGAGTCGATAACAGCAACAACCACACCTTGGCCACGGTAACCTCTTGCCCAAACATCTTGAGCTTGAACATTTGCAATCTGCCAATTGTCGATATCGCCATTGCCCTGTGAGGGTGGAACGGCAAATCTCGAGCTTGCCGTATTCATTTGTGGCAAGCGAATCTGTCTATTGGGCTCGACCTTTTCAATCGTATCTAAATTTTGTGTTACGAAGCCCTGCCGAAATGACTCATCATCAGTGCCGAATTCTTTTGTGATTTTTCCAGAAGACCAGCGTACTAGGTACTCACCAGGAATGGCCGAAGCCGCGCAGCCTTTTTGTTGAACAGGAAACTTTTTTTCAGAAGGGCCACCATCTGATCCGCAGCCGACAAGAATAGTTGCACCAATAAGTGCTAAGAATATTTTGAGCATCATGCTCCCCCCACTTAGAAGGGTCTTCGTGACCCCTATGTATTCTGTCGGTTGAGAGGGGGTAGAGGGTTAGTCTGGTTTTCTAAAATTGAAACTAAGAGCGGAAAGCAGGCAGAACTGGACCATTGTCAACAAGCTGATACACGGCAATTTACTCGCGAATAGTCGGGGTTCTCAGAACGGGTTAAAATCCTCTAAACATTTTTTTCGGCTCGAATGGCCAGCCCAAATAACTCATTGTTGCAAATTTACCTGCGTTGAGAATCGAGCCTTGTAATAGCTGCCTATTGTCGGTTTTATTACTTAGTTAACAAAAAACGAGGTTGAAATGAAACGAGCTCTAACAGCTACCGCTCTACTATTTATTGTTTTGGGTTTGTCTGCATGTGCAGTTGCACCTTTTACGACACCCAAATCAGGCCATTCACTAGGCAAGGGAAACTGGCAAGTGGATGCTAGTGTCTTGCCAGTGCCTGGTGCTCTCGTTGCTGCCGGCGTGACCGATGATTTTGATGCCGGTGTTTTGTACGAGGTGCAGTTTGGTTCGGTTATCTCGGCATTTGGTAAGTACTCTCTAGTTAACAATCGAACAGGTTGGGCAACGTCGTTATATGCTGGGGCCTTCACTGCAGCGAGTGTAGGTACAACAAACGGTTACTATGTGGGCCCGGTGATTAGTTACAAGACAAAAACTGTAGAACCCTACATTTCTATACGCTACAGCTGGGTAAAGTGGGATCTAGATGGTGCCACAGAAGACGACGTCGACGATTCGATCATTACCATTGACACATTTGAGCCTGAAATCACTTTTGCATATGTGCAAACTGATTTTGGTTTCAACTTTTGGGTCAAAGAGAGCTTCGGGGTGAATGTGCACGGCAAACTTTGGACAGTTTTTGATGACAACATTGCGGTGTCATCAACTGTGATGCCGGGTGTGGCTTTTCTCTTTAACTTCTAGAGCCCGCTCACGAACTCAACAAGCACCTTGCGGAAATCAGCTTCAACGCGTTTAGCGACAGCTTGAACGTCGGCATGGTCTAAGACTTCATCGCTCAAGCCAGTTCCAAGGTTTGTGACGCAGCTGATACCACTCACTTTCACACCCATATGCCGAGCTGCTATGACTTCGGGTACAGTACTCATGCCCACGGCATGCCCTCCAATTTGGTGAAGGTAGCGAACTTCTGCTGCGGTTTCGTAACTTGGGCCAGTCACACCACAGTAAACGCCAGTTGAATGTGGTACAGAGTTCTTTTGCATAATTTGTTTGAGGCTCTCAATGGAGCTTTTACAGAAGGGCTCAGACATATCTGGAAACCTTGGCCCCAGTTCTTCGTCGTTCAAGCCAATCAGTGGGTTTGTGCCAGTTAAGTTGATCTGATCACGCAAAATCATCAGCTCGCCTGGTGACATCTTTGGGTCTACGCCTCCGGCAGCGTTAGTGATGATTTGGTGCCTTACGCCCCAGCGAGCTAAAACCCGTGTAGGAAAGATCACTTGCTGCATACTGTGACCTTCGTAGAAGTGAATGCGCCCTTGTAAAACAGCAAGGGGCACACCGCTGAGTTCGCCTACCAGAAGTTTTCCTGGGTGGCCTTTTACCTTCGAGGGCGCGAAGTGTGGAATCTCTGAGAAGTCGATCGAGCAATCGACCTTAACTTCTTCTGCAAAAGATGCAAGGCCACTGCCAAGAGTCACACCTACTCGAGGCACGATAGTGGTCTTACTTTCTATGTAGTCAACGGCTTGTGCCAGTTGTTCTAGTGTCTCACTCATAATACTACCTCAATACACTTTCTATCAGTTTCGGTGCCGGCTTATCAACCTGGCTTAACCAGCAACTTTTTTCGACATAGGGTAGGGCAGCCTCGTGTTGCCCTTCGTTTGAGTAATACAAAGTGAAAAGGGCTTCACCTTCTTCGACTTTGTCGCCAATCTTTTTGTGAACTTCGATTCCAGCGAAAGGGTCGATTTTATCGGCGCTTGTTTTCCGGCCGGCACCCAGTTGCAAAGAGGCCAAACCGAGAGCTTCAACTTCAAAGCCGTTAACAAAGCCAGCCTCTGAAGAGGTCACTATGTGTTTGAGGCGAGATTGATGTTGAAATTCTGAAAGTTTGCCACCTTGAAACTCAACCATCTTTTCAAAATTTTCTAAGGCGCGACCTGATCGCAATATTTCAGACGCTTTTTCATAACCTTCTTCAGGGCTCGAGCAAGCATTGCCAGCAAAAAGCATCTCAGCCGCAAGCTGAAGTGTCAGTTCTCGAGTGTCTTCGTAAAGATCCGTTCCGTTAACTTCTCGTGTCTTGCTCGACATGATCTCAACACACTCCACGACTTCTAAAGCGTTGCCGATGTAGGCTCCCAGAGGTTGATTCATACTGGTAATTAAAGCGTGTGTCTTAACACCTTGATGTTCGCCAATAGACTTTAGCGCCGTGGCTAGCTCATGTGCATCTTTTTGATTTTTCATGAAGGCACCAGAGCCCCACTTCACATCTAGCACTAGGGCAGATAAACCCTCAGCAAGTTTCTTTGACATAATACTGCCGCAAATAAGGGGCAATGAATCAACTGTGCCGGTAACATCTCTTAGAGCATAAAGCTTCTTGTCTGCGGGGCAGATCTCTGCCGTTTGGCCAATGATTGAAAAGCCATGCTTTTCAACGTTCTGTTTAAGATCATCAAGAGATAGGTTTACGTTAAAGCCAGGTATGCTTTCTAGTTTATCAAGCGTGCCACCGGTGTGACCCAGGCCACGGCCTGCGATCATTGGCACTTTTACGCCAGCGCCAGCTACAAGGGGCGCTAGGATCAAGCTGGTTTTATCACCAACACCACCAGTGCTATGCTTGTCGACTACACCTGGGTGATATTGAGAAAAGTCGAGCACAACACCAGAGTTCATCATGCTCCTGGTGAGCCAAAAGGTTTCATTGGGGCTCATGCCATTAAAGCAAATGGCCATAGCCAAAGCCGCCATTTGGTAGTCGGGCAACTCTCCTGTGGCATAAGATTGAACTAACCAATCAATTTCAGCTTCAGTGAGAGCTTTGTTGAATCTTTTTTTTCGAATCAATTCAGCGGCAATCATATTCGGGGCCCTTTGATAATTTCTATACTCTTGCTGGCACCAAGACGATTGGCTCCCGCTTTAATCATAGCTTTGGCGGCTTGAAAGTCTCTTATGCCTCCACTTGCTTTAACTCCCAATCTTGAACCAACGGTTTCGCGCATAACCTGAATAGCCTCAACGGTTGCCCCAGAGCTTGCGAACCCGGTCGATGTCTTAACAAAGTCAGCACCAGCTGCCTCACAAATTTGGCAAGCTTTTACGATTTCAGATTTATCAAGGTAACCAGTTTCGAGAATCACTTTCACGAGATTGCCAGCAGCGGCTTTGACTACGAGCTCGATGTCTTTTTGCACCTTCGAAAAGTCTCCATCTTTGAATTGAGTGAGAGCCATCACCATATCGAGTTCAGTAGCTCCATCTTTTACGGCTTTTTCAGCCTCAAAGGCTTTGCTCTCACTCACTGAATAACCAAGTGGAAACCCGAGCACTGTACAAAGCTGAACTTCAGATTCGCCGAGCAGAGCTTTGCAGGAGTTCACCCAAACAGGGGGCACGCAAATCGAAAAGAACTGGTACTGATTGGCTTCATTACAAAGAGCCACATAGTCTTTGGTCGTGGCTGTGGGTGACAAAAGCGTATGATCGAAAAGTTTAGCGAAATCGTTATCAGACAAGGTTTCGGCACCTTGCGTTAAGGCATCTTTTGTAGCCATCTAATGCTCGCTTTCCTATAATTTTGACCTGGAGACTGCGACATCACCAGAGGCGACTCTAGCCAACAATCTCAGTTTCTGTCGAGTGAATTCAATTGCTCAAGAGGGGCTACATCATGTTCAGAATAGTATTGTTTGTGCTTTTGACTCTGAATCTCAGCTTTCCGGCTTATGCACAGTATCCACAGTCTAATACACAAAATCAGCCCGGAATTACCTCAGGTCCAAGGAAACAGCTTGCGGTGATTGTGTTTGCTGGTCTAGCTGGAGCAATTTTGGGCCTTAGTACGCTTAGTTTTTATGGCAGACCTCAAGATCACTTATCTAATATCGCTGTGGGTTTTGCAGTAGGCATCATAGTTGGGACGAGTTACACCACCTACAAAGCGGCCACCCAGCCCTACGAATTCTACAATTCAGATTACGATCCGCGGATAGCTCCGCAGCCCATGTTTGAATCGACTGCAGGCATGAGTTTGTTGCCTGGGCAAAAGCCAGTGAGCTTTAACTACCAGTTTTCTTTTTAAAGAACCCACCAATTCCACCTGAGCTCTTCTCAGGTTCTTTATCGAACCGAATACCACCATCAGCAGCTGGGGGTGGCGATGCGGGCTTTGGTGGCGCTGTTGGGGCAGCTGCAGGTTTTGCTGCTCCACCTGCCGCTGGTTTTGGAATCACTGGCTTTACACCGGCGGGTTTGTTTGCAGCTCCTGCAGGCTTACCCGGCACATGAGGCTTGGCAGTGCGTGCCTCTGCAGCTTCTGCAGCAGCTCTTGCGCCAGCTGTTGCAGCTTCTTCTTTCATCTTATCTAGCTTTTTACCTAAGAAGTTAGCTCCAGCAGCAGGGTCGACTTTGCCTTCGTTTACCAGGTTGGTGATGGTTTTTTCAAAAGTCATCATGCCCTGTTCTGCGCCTGTTTGCATGGCCGACGGAATCTGAAAGGTTTTTCCCTCTCGAATTAGGTTACCGACCGCATGAGTGTTAATTAAAATTTCAAGCGCAGCCACTCGGCCAGGTTTATCGGCTCTAGGAAATAGAGTTTGGGCAATCACACCACGTAGACTCTCTGCAAGCATCACTCTGATTTGAGCCTGTTGCCCCTGTGGAAACACATCAATAATACGGTCGACAGTTTTAGCAGCTGAGTTGGTGTGCAGGGTTCCGAACACCAAGTGACCTGTCTCTGCAGCAGTCATGGCAAGTTCAATGGTTTCAAGGTCACGCATCTCACCCACGAGAATGATGTCAGGGTCTTCACGAAGTGCTGCCTTCAGGGCATTGGCAAAAGACTTGGTATGGCTCGAAACCTCACGCTGATTGATCAGCGACATTTTATTTTCGTGCACAAATTCGATCGGATCTTCAATTGTCAGAATGTGCTCTTTCTTTTCTTCATTAATGGTATTGATCAGGGCAGCAAGCGTCGTCGACTTACCTGAGCCCGTCGGCCCTGTTACGACCACAAGGCCTCTCGGCACATCAATTAATCGCAAGACATTTTCTGGGAGACCGAGTTCTTTGGCCGACATAATTTTTTCAGGAATAACCCGGAATACAGCACCCATGCCTCTACGCTGCATGAACACATTTACACGAAATCGACCAAGCCCTTTAATTGCATAACTACAATCAAGCTCCCAATTTTCAACGAATTGCTTTTTTTGTTTTTCAGAGAGAATTTCAAACAACAGAGACTGAACACCTTTGTTGTCTAGTGCAGGGTGATCAAGTTTGGCCATGCTTCCATGAATTCTAAGGTACGGGGGAGAACCAGATGACAAATGCATGTCCGATGCATTCTGTGCGATCATAATCTTAAACAGTTTGTCTATCTCAGCCATTTTGTTCTCCCTCTTAGAAGTAATATCGGAACAACTTGGCTCAAAACTTTAGAGAATCTCTTAGGAATATGTGGTACTTAAGTTAGATAGCGGCGCAAAAAAATGGGCTCGGCTTAAGTCTGCAACACGTAGCGTTGTGCACTCAACTCTGTACCCAATATGTTTGCTAAGTTGGCTACAACTCAAGAGTGAGATGTGTAAGCCTAGAGAAATATTGAGCCCAAAGGATCAAAAGTGCCTTCAGAGATTTTAATTAATGTAAGACCTAGCCAAACTCGAGTGGCCTACGTAGAGGGCAAAGAGCTAAAAGACTTAAAAATTGAAAGAAAGACTTCACCGACCTTGGTCGGGTCAATTTACAAAGGCAAGGTTATTAGAGTTCTGCCCGGTATGCAGGCCGCATTTGTCGACATTGGTTTAGACAGAGCTGCATTTTTGTATGTGGGCGATATTCGTGACGACCAATTCGATGGCAATAAGGTTTTCATGGATGACGATGAGGGTTCAGATTCTGATGAAGATCGCAGTGTTGATGAAAGCAGTGGAGGTGAAGTCAAAGAAGAACCTCGAACGCCAATTCAAGACTTAATCAAAGAAGGTCAGTTTTTATTAGTTCAAGTCGCGAAAGATCCACTGGGCACAAAGGGTGCTCGCATCACAACTCACATTTCACTGCCAGGTAGAACTCTGGTGTATATGCCGACTCTCACCCATCTTGGTATATCAAGGCGAATTGAAGAAGAAGAAGAGCGCGAAAGGCTTAAAGAAACTGTTGAGGCCTTACAGCCCAACGGTGGAGTGATTGTCAGAACTGCAGGTGAAGGTGCGAAATCAGAAACCATATCTGCCGATCTAGAGTACTTGGGCCGGCTATGGAAAGAGGTTCAAAGAAGCTACGACAGGCGCAAAACCCTTGGCCTCATTCACTCAGAAATGGATGTTGAGCTAAGGGCACTTCGCGACTTGTTGAGTGAAAAAGTCGACACCGTTATCGTAGATGACCCCGCTGTATTTAAAAAAGTTCAAGCTTTCGTGGCCCAGTTCATTCCGAAGTTTAAAAACAAAATCAAAATGTATGAAGACCAACAGCCGCTGTTTGACCTCTATGAAATTGATCTCGAAATTTCGAGAAGTCTTGATCGCAAGATCTGGCTAAAGTCTGGTGGCTATATCGTTATCGACGAGGCTGAAGCCCTTGTGGTGGTTGATGTCAATACCGGTCGATACGTCGGCAAAAAAGATCTTGAAGATACGATACTGAAAACGAACCTCGAAGCAGTAAAAGAAATCGCACATCAGCTTAAAATCAGAAATTGTGGCGGAATTATCATTATTGATTTCATTGATATGGAGAAAATTCCGCACAAAGAGAAAGTCTTGAACACCCTTGCACTTGAATTGCAAAACGATATTGCAAAAACCACCATCACGAATATGTCTGAACTTGGGTTAGTTGAAATGACTCGCAAGAGAATACGGCCATCTCTGGTTTCGACACTTTGCGAGCCTTGCCCCTACTGTGACGGTAAGGGCTACGTTAAGCGAAAGGCAACGGTGGCCAGTGAGATTGTTCGCGATATTGAACGTGAGATCAATAGGGGCGGCGAAGATGCGACCACGATTGTGCATTGTCACTCTGAGGTTGCCGATTGGTTGTACTCAGAAGAGTCAGAGACTCTCGACTTTATCGAACTCAAACTCGGGCATGCCGTGACCTTTAAGGTCGAGCCCAGTTTTCATATTGAACAATTTGAAATCTACACGGTCTCGCCTTAAGCCTTAGCCTCACTAGGTTTTTTAAGAAATAGCACCATAGGCAGCAGCAAAACTGCAAAAAGTAGAAGGTAAAGTGAGCCCAAGGCCAAAGCTGCGGTATCGGTGCCGTATCTGTCGATTATGATCCCGAGTACAGGCCCGACTACAAAAAAGATCAGTCTCATGAACAAGCCTACCAACGAGTTCACCACAGCTCTGAAGTGGCTGGGCACTCTCCAGTTGAGAGCTTCAGAAAACAAGACCTGGGTAAACCCGCGGCTAACATAAAAGGCAAATGCAAAGCCGATGGCTCCAATGGCGCCGCTAAGCCCAAGGCCAAAATAACCAAATATTGGCAGAGCAGCTGTAATTAACAGAACAGCCCGGGTCCCCAGTTTCTTTTCAGCACGTATTGCATACTGGCCACTGAAGGCTGCGACAAGTTGCAGAGTTGCCCAGATGTAGCCGAACTGAGCCATGCTGATGTTGTTGACCTCCCAGTGTTTTTGCAAAAGCCAAACAGCACAAAAGGTTGAGAGGCTCCAAACCACAAAATTCACAAAGATCATTCTGAGTAGACGATCAGAGGCAAACAGGTGGCGACTAATCTCTTTGAGGTTGTCCCAGTGCTTACTGGCGCTCATTCTTTCAATGGGTGCCTCTTTTACGAACATGACGATAGCCAGTGGCACCCAGCCAGTGAAAGCGTTGGCGATAGCGACGGCTTGCAGAGAGATAGCTGCCAACATACCACCGAGCACAGCAGACACTGCTTCAGCACTGAGAGTGAAAAAGTGTTTCCATGAAACGACCTTTTGTAATACGGCTCGATCTTCTTTGTGAGAAATGGCAATCGAGTCATAAAGCAAAGACAAATCGGCTCCTGACTTCATAGACAGCGAGAGAGCAAGCAACAGCTCGTAAACAATGAACTCCCAATAGGTTTCGCAAAAAAGCAAGTAGCTAAAGCCCAGGCCGCTCGCGATACATCCGACTATAATTGTGTTTCTTCGGCCCCAAAGGTCTGCCAAGTACCCCGATGGCACTTCTAAGATGGCAACGGCCAAGCCAAAAATGGCTTGCAGCTCTAAGAACTCTTGCATACTCAGGCCGGTTCTTGTGATGTACGGCACAAAAACTGGAATCACTGGGATAAACATCCAAGAGAAAGAAAATCCGTAGAGAAGTTTGGCGTTGCGATTGGCCTGTTTGGCGTTCATTGAAGTTGGCTCTCTTATTTGGTGTTTTGAGAATCTAGAGCCAAAACCCCGACTGATACCGGGCGAAGGGTAGACGCTCAGAACACGTTTTTAATACAAGTTCTCGTCATGTGTAAGAGTCTGAACCAAAAGGCGGGTGTTGATAAGAAAGACTTTTTTATGTCTGCCATAGACAAAGTCTCGCAATAAGACGCTGAACCCATAAGTTCCATTTTGGTGCCTTTGTTGTAACTGGTTGTGATCCATACTGTTTACGCGTTTATTGCAAAGAAATAGTTCTGTGTGAAGGGGTCAAGAGAATTGAGATCCTAATTTCAGCAAAACAAAAAGGGGAATTGAAAATGATCACACTCACAATTTTAAACACACTGGTTGTCATGACTTTGGTCTTTAGCTTCGGAATCACAGCTTATGCTTCAGACACAATTGACAAGCGACAAAAGATACAAGCTGTAAGAACTCTGAAGGGTGCAGAAAACCTCGACAAACAAGAGAGAGGTCAGCTCCGTCGAAACAGACGGCGCATTCGCAGAGCTGAAAAGAATGCTGAAAATGAAACAAACCCAGAGCTAAAAGCAAAAAAAGAGAAGCGGGTGAACCGAATGCAGAATCGTCAAAGCAGAAGAATTCGGAGGTCGACCCGTGACTGATGAGGCAGGTGTCTCAGGTTGAGACACCGATCTTGCTCACTTCTGTTCAGATAGCTTTGAACACTTCATCCAGTTTAATCAGCATCTCAAAATGACAGTCTTAGAGTGAGATAGTATATTGAATTTAAGGCTTGGGTGAGGAGAGAGTTGATGAGACCTATTTGGTTTTCGGCTAGCTTCCTAGTGGCTAGTTTGAATTTAACATTATCTAACCCGGCTTCGGCTAAGAGCATGGACCCTTGTCTTGGCAACAAAAAAGCCGCCGTCCAGACTCAAAGTGCAAGGCTTCCGGCTTCTGCGCGAAAATCCAGAGTCAGGCCCAATCCTAAAAAGAACCGCAAATCAGCAAGCAAACTTTGG
The DNA here is from genome assembly GCA_013216195.1 of Bdellovibrionales bacterium. Classification (GTDB taxonomy): domain Bacteria; phylum Bdellovibrionota; class Bdellovibrionia; order Bdellovibrionales; family UBA1609; genus JABSOQ01. Next base: position 2,445 of record JABSOQ010000082.1, on the reverse strand, counting down.
AGTGGTTTAAAACCTGAAAGAAAGCCCACTTTCTACTCGAGCAGTCGGTTCATTTACAAGCGTGCTGCCAAAGCGGTAAACCCCTTCAAAGAGTCACCTAGCAAACCGAAAGGCCGCTAGGTACCTAAAATCTTAACTCTCAGATCTCAGCTGACAGGTATCAACACTCTGGAGCTGATGCCCAAAGTTCTCGCTGGTAGTCGCAATCAGTTCGCTTATTCAGCAACGCCGCGAGTGAAGATTCCACAAATGATCGTCGCATCTGTTCCATCCTCATCTACGTAAAAACGAACTATATCTGTCGACTGAATCGTGCCTCCACGGTTTCTTGCCTCCATCAGACATCGCTGTCTAAGGGCAGTGTAAACCTTGGTTGCTGTGGCTCTGAAGGTGGCTTTGCAGTCAATAACGGCAAGGTCAATGCGGGCACCTATGATATCGGTGGTCTCTTCATCTGAAGATACCGAGCAGTGCTCTTCGGGGTTCAGTTCAGCTGCACCTGTCGACATAGCAAAAAACAATAATGAAATAGCGAGCAAACTTCTGAAGTAAGTCATTTCTTTCTCCTATCAGATTTAAGCTCTCTGGATGCCATGATTGTGCCAATTTCTTTGGTGATTTAGGGCTGTTAGCTGGTTTTAAGAGACAAAAAATGGCGACCGAGGGTGCTAACAGGAGCACTTAGGGGCTCTGGCTGAGGTTTACAAAGGTAGAGGGCTTGAAAGTGAGCCTGGCCAGGCTAGGAGCAAGCTTGAGGGGAGGGGTTTAGAGGCAAGCCACAATTCAGGGGCCCAAGAAGAAAACATGTCCGCCTTTGCTCTCTCGAGAGGCAAGCGGGCTTAGGAGGGTGAAACAGGGTGCGTATAGATTTTTCCCTTTATCCCTCTGAAATCACGACACTTTATTTGAGAATTCAAAGTGAAATAGACTACTGGAGCGGAGTGGGCTAGTTAGATCCGATCAGGAGGGTCTATGGCCATAAGAAACGCATTACTAATTGGATTGTTCCTTTCACTAGCTAGCTGTGCTCACTATCTCCCATTAGAGATGGGTTCTGGAGAGAGCTCGCTAAAACAAGTCACTGGGTGTGGATCTTATATTTTAACTTTCCCGCTCGATCAGCAAGCCGAGCGAGTTGATGTGAATCTCATTAAGGCGGGTCTGTCATCAGATGATATTTATTCGATAGAGAGAAAGTACTGGCCCTACTTTTGGCCGTTCTACGCTGAGAGCTGTACAGTTCTTCATATGAACAAAACGGGATACGAGAAATACCTTGCAGCCAAGTCAACAGCAGCACCTGAACTTGAAGAGGCAAAGAAGAAAAAGCCGCCCGCTAAAAAAGTTGAAGGCGAAGACTTAGAAAACTTCACTCACATCAAAGACGTCTCAGAGTGTGAGCAGTATGCAAGCCTCATGAAGGGCAACTGCCGCAAAGCTGTGACCTCTCGACAAGAAGAGTAGACCTTTGTAGGTTTTCTGACTTGAGCAGCTCTAGGGGAGTGGTCTGATAGCCTTTCCTATAAGATAATCATGTATGAATTCACATGAGAATCCAGAACCTAGGAGACAAGATGCTTAAGTCGCTCTTAATCGTATTTGCATTGCTGGCGATGACCAGTTGCGCCTCTTACCGTAAGGAGTGCAACGGTGATGTTTGCAAAATCACTGAGGGTGGCAAAGTTAGATATGAAGGCAATCAAGAGAAGATTGCGCAGATTGAAGCAGCAGAAAGTGGCAGACAAGCTAAAGTAGAAGATCTGTACAAGCAGCTGCGAGAAGCTGAAAGGCGTCCGAAGTCAGAAATTATCAGAGTGGTTTTGGTTCCGACTTCTTCACAGTCTATGAAGGCCCATGAAAAGAAATACGTCGAGATGACCAATCAGGCCTTACAAAAGTATTCAAAGTACATTGAAGTGATGTCTTACTCTTCTCTGCAGAGCTTTAACCTACGCATGGCAATGTCAAAGGCCATGTCTGAAGGTGCACCCTCTGGCTCACAATCATCTTCATCCAGCTTCAGCTCCGCAAATCGAAAGTCGCCCCTCGAAACAGCAGCTCAAGAGGCTCTAGCTTTTGGAAAAGCAGATATCGTCGCTGTTATTGAATATGGTGTGAAAAAGAAGACCGGTTTTGTGGCCAATAAGTCTGGGGCCGGAGCAGTGCAAGTAGATGCTCCCAATTTTAAGGTCTCTGTGACCTCAGCTTATCGCTACAAAAGGTACCAGAAAGAATTTGCCGGTTACAGTATTACGAGCTTGGAGACAGGTGGTTTCACCAAGAAAGGTGAGCACAAGACCGGTGCTCTAAAGGGCATGAAGCGAAATACTAGCAAAGATATGCCGGCTCTAGAGTCTGCAGCCAAGTATGTAGCCAAAGCGAGTGTCGGCCTCAGAAAGACAATGCCTAGTTATGCCGCGCTAAAGGAGATCTATGGTGGCGATG
>JABSOQ010000081.1 GCA_013216195.1 Bdellovibrionales bacterium | reverse complement strand
GGCCACATGGCAAACCTATTTACCAACTCGACAGGCACTAACGGCAACCTTCAGCTTGATATAAAGGGCCTTGAAGATGTGGCGTGCGACCTAGTTACAGGTCTGGCAACCCTTAAAGTCGAACTCAGCTTTGATCATCAGTTCGCCAAACTGACTGGCCAGAGCCTACTTGATGAAACACAAGTTCGCGACCTTGCTGATGAGCTTAGTCAAACTGAAATGCCAAGGCTTGAAGAGGCACAAAAAAATTCGGCATCTGCTGCTGCCTTGGCAATTTCTTTGGGTCAGAAGCTGTTTCCAAACCAAGCCTTGAAGCCCAACACTGATCGATCTGAAAAGGTGGTGAGTTATACAGCTAGACTTTCTCCTCTTATGGTCAACGACACCACCGGTGACTTTGTCACTTTGAGGCAATCAGAGGCCAGACAAGCGGTTCAAAGGATCAGCGACTATCGCTATCTCGATGGTTCATTCAGTGAAATTACTGTTAACTTTAAGCTTGGTGCCGACAGGTGAACAGCTCGGGGGGAATTTCCTTGATGGTAGCTTGCACAGCGCTCTCGACATTGATTGCCTGTGCTAAATCTCCATCAAAATCACCTGATGTACCAATAGCCGATGAGACCGTCAAAAATACAAAAGTCTGCAAGCCGGCAACATGTCGGTTTGCAGACTTTACCCAGCAGAATTGGCTGAGCTTTGTAGGCAGCATTGAAGCCCAGCCGCCAGATTCGGTTGATAAACCGCAAGCTTATGCTGCTGCGAGAACAGCAATTGCTCTGGCCTATCAGTTAAATGACTTTTCAACATTCAATGAGCAAGAGCTCGAGTTTGTCGCACAACTAAACTCGAAGATCTATCTACCTGGGTACAAAACTCTGGTGCTAAGACCTCACCTGAGACCTCAGGTGCTCAAGACTCTCAAAGACCTTGTGCCAGTTCGAAAGGATTCTAAATGAAACTGAACTCACTTTATTATACGTTAATCTTAATAGCCCTCACTCTGTCGAGTCAGGCTTACTCATCTAACACTCCTACCAAGAGCCCAAGATGTCAGGGGCAATCAAAAATTCGCTCAGTCAAACAAGGAGCAGGTGTGGTCTTTAATGAAGATTGCACCACAGCCTACGTTTTGCCGCCGGCGAAAGGCGAGATCGAGCTCTCACAGCCTACAAAACCACCTGCTGCACACCTGTGCTACAGCTTGAATGTCGCAGCCGAAGATATACGCACCATTCGCGACGAGCTCAGTCGCAATCTCAAGCGAATTTCTCGCTTAAAAAAAGGTGGCTCCGGCTTAGGAAGGCGTGGAGGATTAGGCTCTGGCCGTGAGCCCTCTGAGCAGGCTAAAAAAGAGATTGCCGAACTTGAAAGGCGAAATATTGAGCTTCGCAAACAGATTGAGCACTTTGTGGGTGAACAGCAACGGCTCACCGCAGACATGCTCGACAAAGATGGCAGCCATATTGCTGTAAATTACTCTTGGAACTACCATGACTTGATCGATCGTTATCAATCTCGAAATCGTAATGTCAGATTTGAAAGACTACCTATAGCAAATGCAACACTGAGTTTTCACAGAACCTTAACTGCAGACACCGCTCAGTATCCGACTCTTTTGTTTTTAGATATAGCAGGGGTATCAGACTTAAATTTTGTACCAGCAGATTACACGCCTGCTGGGGGCAGGGTTGATGCCCAGTTTGTCGCGAACACCTCGCAACACCATAATATTTTCGGCGAATCCGTAGGAGGCAAAATTATATTGAGCCTACCTGCGAGTTGCGCTCTGTATGATCACAGTCGAGACCGAATGAAACCTCGAGTCTCAGCACGCGAGCTTCGAGGTCTGTTTTCAGCTACTGTAAGCTACGAGTACTACTTACAAGCATTCAGAAGTTACACTGCTGAATTTCACCTTTCTAATTTCATTCGACAGGTACAAAAGCAAACTACTAAGAATGGTTTTCTATCTAGCAAGACGATCAACAGTCTGATTAGAGAAACGAACTCGAAAGACTGGTTCAAGTTGACATTGCTATCAGACCATCACGAGTTGAGCTTTGATGACATCAGGCAGGAGGTCAAAGCCGACCTCATCGACCGCGTGCTTAGCCAGGTTGCATACGCTCAGACCGGTGAACCGACTAAGGCTCCTGACATTCTGCAGCCACCTACCAGTGGAGCTAACCAGATCGCAGGTAACTTAGGAGCTCAATGCAGTCACAAATACTGCAAAGCAGCCGGTGTGTTTTTAAAGTCAATTAGCAGTGCCTTCGGTGGCAATAGTGCAGTTTCAAACTTTATTCGTAGCAATGATTTTTGGGCCGAAGACACTGTCGATGAGAGGAAAATGTTTCGTTACTCGGGAACGTCGAGTTTCGAAATCAATTGAGGTCGGCATGACCTTAAGAATTATCTCCCAAAGTTTCTAAGGCAGAGGCTGTTCGAAGCTTGCCTTGGGTTTTCCGTTAGCGGTGGTACAGTCCTATGGGCTGTGCCACGATTTTATAGACTCTCAATATAAGCTTGAATGCAATTCTGTGCGTACTTGGTAGCGCCTTGAAACTGTAGGCCCACATTGGTGAGGTCCTTTTGGATTGGATCTTCAATAGAGTAAACTATCTTTGCCTCAACGCTAAAGCCAGGCGTTTCTCCGCAAGGTAAAAACTCAAGTAAAACTGAATCTCCCAACTCCGGAGTTTCACCTATAAAGATAACACCGGCTCCTTCAACTTGAATGTCTCTCGATTTTGCCTGATACATTCGACCATTCTTGAGAAGCTTAACTCGGGTTTTTGCCCAGTAGTGCTCACGTTTAATGGCTCTTCTGTGACCATAGGCCTCTCCTTCTAAATGACTGAGATCGAGCTCGTATTTCTCAACCTCTTCATAGTCTTTTAGAAAGGCTGTGGCATCGGTCATGCCATCGCCCTCGATTTCTCTTTGATCGCTTAACTCAATTGCAGCTTCATCTTGCTTTTTAGCAATCATGATAATCCTCCCCATACCTGATCAGATTATCAACGTATCAACTCGTTTCATATAGAAAGAAGTTAGACACTTTGCTTTGTAAGGCATTGAAACCTGGCGATGGAGTTCATTTTTGTATTCAATCAATACAAAAAATGTGGCTCATTTTGAGAGCCGAACGCATTTTTTTTGACCTTGATCTCAGGTTGGAGCGAACAAAACTTCTACAGTGCAGATTTTCTGTGATCTTCAGCTACCTGACTCTTCGACTAGAGTGCCCATTTTGCCTGCTTGAAAATCGGCAATCGCCTGCCTGATCTCATCTTCAGTATTCATAACAAAAGGTCCATAGTGAACAATTGGCTCATCAATGGGCTCACCGTTTAACACCAATATTTCAGACCCCTTGGTGAGCTTGATTGTCGCATGAGTGCCTTCTCGCTCGAGAGCAGCTAGACTTCTAGCAGAGACCTTTTGGCTCGAAACTTCTAGGCCACCCTCTATAACAAACAGAAGACTCGTGAAGCCCTGATGCAGAGGCAACTGCATCTCGAGATCTTGATTTGCTTTGAGCCGGTAGATGTTCATTTTTGTGTGGGTTTTGGCTGGCCCGGTTTCACCTGCCAGCTCGCCAGCGATAAGACTCGCTTCTGCCTTTCCACCTTCGAGAACAACTTTCTTAAAGCTCTCAAAGTCTAAGCTCTGATACCTTGGCTTATTCATTTTATCTTTCGCTGGCAGATTCACCCACAATTGAACCATAGAAAAATCGCCACCGCTTTTTGCAAACTCGCGAGAATGAAATTCGTCATGCACAACACCCGAGGCCGCAGTCATCCATTGAACCCCACCTGTTGTTATGACACCCCCTCCTCCACCTGAATCGCGATGTTCGACCTCACCTTTGATGGCAAAAGTCACTGTCTCAAAACCTCGGTGAGGGTGCTCACCGACGCCGAGCTTCTCATCTGTCGGCGGAAAGTACTTCGTGTCAGCATGGTCCATCAGAACAAATGGGGAGATCAGCTTGTAGTCGATATCAAACACACTAAAGATGGTGCTCACGAAAAAGCCATTGCCCACCCAATGATGCTCTTTTGGCGTCATGATATTAGCAAGATTCTTCTCAGTTGATTCACTCATCGTTAAGACTCCCTTTCTTTGCAGCATCGCGATCAAACCGCCAAACACAGCCAGTAAGGCAGTTGCAGCTCCAGATAACAAAATTGTTCTTCGCTTCAGAAAAGACATTCGGGCTCCTTAATCTGATTCTATAGAATCGACACGAGTGCTTAATTTCTGCTTAAACCAAATTACACACTTAGACTAGCACACTTGGCAAAAAATCTTTGAAAAACCAATACTTACGACCAATAGACGTGGCTTTAGAGCCCCATCTGAGGTTTGCTTCATCTCCTGTCAGTGTTATAAATGCTCCGGGATGAATCGACAGAGGGTTTTTGAAAATCTTGAGAAAATAATCGCCTTCGAAGCTGTTGCTCGCTTAGGTAGCTTACACCGCGCCTCTGAAGAGCTTCACATAAGCCAACCAAGCCTTTCGGTAAAAATCAGGAACCTTGAAGAAAACCTCGACTGTAAGTTTTTTCATCGCAGTTCAAAGGGCGTCACACTTACCGGCAAAGGTAAAGAGCTTCTCAGTTTTGCTAAAGACATCATGCAGATGAGTGGCAAACTGAGTGACACACTTTATCAAGAGACAGATAAGGTAAAAGGCGTACTCAGGCTTGGTGCTTACGAAAGTATCGGAAAGTATTTTTGGCCAGATCTTCATCGCCATTTTGCAAAACACTACCCAGACCTAAAGCTGCAATTAACTGTAGGGCGAAGTCGAAGCTTGATTGAAAAGGTACTACAAGGCGACATTGACGTGGCTCTCACCATTGAGCCGCCTTTTCATAGTCAACTGATAAATCAAGAGATGTATCGCGACACATTTTCAATTTTTATTCACCCTGACTTAGCTGACGAGCTAAAACTCAAAAAGCTCAAAGATGGCAGCTTTAAACTTGGTAAAGACAAAATTGAACAACTCTCTATGATCTCATTTTCTTCAGCTCTGGCTGAAAACGGTCACTCTCTGTCTGAAGAACTTGTCAGGCTTGGTCTTCTACCCGTAAATCTGACCGAAGTTGACAGCTTTGACCTCTCACTTGAGTTTTGTGTACAGCAGATGGGTGCTGCTGTACTACCAGAGAGGGTCGCCAAGTTGATGTTTGAATCTGGTCAACTTGTTAAACTTCAGATTGAGCAAATGCAATCATCTGGCTTTTCTCAACATAGAATCTGCGCAAGCGCATTGAAAATGAACGAAGAAGAGCCGCTGATTTCATTTTTTCTTAATGAGATAGAAAAAATCTCTTAAGTGAAGCTAAAGAATCTCAAGCACTTCGTAGAATTGCTTTTTACCTTTTAATGTGAATTCAAACTCATCGCCACACTTCAGGTTCCACAGACTCTGGCCTATTGGAGACTCAGGAGTGACCAAAAAGAACACTTCACTACCCACATTGATCTTAGCCCCGCCCTCTGCAGGAACAATAAAGAAGCGTTTGCTTTCGCCATCTTCACTCTCAACAGTAACGAGGGCCAAACCTTGAATTGGCTCGTCTTCGCCGTACAAGCGAACTTTGTTTTTTCTAAGTTTCGAAATTGTCTCTCTAAGTTCACTCGCACGCTTAGCCTGAGCACCAGCAAGATAAGAAGCCTCTAAACCACGCGTGTCATATTTGTTTTCGGCTTTTGCCTCTTCACTAATTGCTGCATCACGTGCTGCAAAGGCCGCCTCAGTAATAGTAGTCAACTCTTGCTCAAGCTCTTCAAAAAAAGCATGCAGGATCTCAGTCTTTAGCTTCTCCGCTTGAGACAGAGGCTTCTCCCCTGAAGGGCTTGATGTGTTGACTGGCTTGTTGGACTGAGAGCTCACTAGTATCGTACTTTATGACTACGGGTTTGATGTCTTTGTCTTCATTTAATAAATTACTCGGCCCCTTGTACTCGATCAATACCTTTTTTTGCGTGTCATATTTCACATCAATTGAAGGCGCAAATAGCCGAATAAACCAATTGTCGATCTCGGCACGCAACACAACCTCTCTGTCAGAGATCTTGTCTTGAGCTCTTATTCGAAAACCGTAACTCTTTTGTGCAAGAGGCACAATAAAGTCAACTTCAGTGGGGCGTTTCGAATTAATTAAGTTATCAAAATGGTCTACGATAAAGAAGTTCAGCCCCTGACCGGCAAAACCTGGGCTCGGCACATCTAGCTCACGGCTTACCATCTTACGGTCTGCATACTTTCTGCCAAAGATGCGAATCTTACCATTGGGTAGCCACTCAAGGCCCTCAACCCGACCAAACCTTTTGTCTCGAAACCGATAAGCCGGAATATAAGGGTGCTTTCTATAGTCAGAAACAAAGTCAGCGAACTTTTCACCGCTAGGCCATCGATAGACAGTCTCAACTTTTACCTTCTGATTCGATTTGTAAAAGAAGGTGTGCTCTTCTAGGTAAGCTAACTTATCATCACGCTGCCAGTAAGCTTTTCCGGTCATCACCTCTTTCCGGTCATACTCCATGGCAAAACCGGCATAAGATACAGCCCACTGGCTATCTTCAGAGGCAGCGGGCTCAGCAGAGACCGCCAACGGGGCCACCCAAGCATACGCCACGACAACGAATGTGCCTACTTTCGAAAAAGACATGCTATTCTGAATTCCCTTCTCAGTGCCATTTTCAACGGAGCACCTCTCTCAGAATACCATCTGAGAGGCCATTACAGAGTCTCAGGGTGGTCTAGAAGGGCTGTAACGCAAGCTATGGGCCCTTCACGCCGTATATTCTTTGAAAATTCTCGAACTGAGACCAACTTGAGTTGGCAGACCCCCAGCTTTTAGGTATGAAGCTTTCCGTGGATAGCCTTAAAAAATTCTTGATTCATTCAGAAGACTTACAGCTCTCGGTTATTGATGCTAAAGAGCTCGTCGAAACCTCTATGCTCAGAACCGAAGCATGGCCGCCAGCAACCCTGCACCTCGGCCAAGCTCTAATCAGTCAGGCATTGCTAACTTCTGTATTAACTAAAGAGACCGAAGGCAAACTGTCATTGCAGTGGTCTTCGAATGGCCCATTTGGTGATCTTTATGTCGAGGGCCAGCCCAATGGAAAAACCAGGGGCACGATTATGAAACCCCAAGCACCTGTTCAGAATATGTACGCTGGCATGGGGCCTGGGCAACTGCAAGTGCGCAAAGCCTTTAAACAACAAAGCCAGGGCATCATCAGATCTCGAGGCGACGTTTGCGCTGACGTTCTTCACTACCTAGAGCAGTCTGAGCAGAGGCAATGTGCAATGAATCTCTGGGTTGACCTGCAGTGGAACGAACAAGCTAAGGGTCATCCTGTAGAGGTGAAACGAGCTCTTGGTTTTCTTCTCGAAGCCCTGCCTGGCGAAAGCCAGACTCAAGATCAGCTCAAAGCTACGCTGTGGGAAAGCCGACTCAACGAGCTCGGCTCGCTATCAAACTGGCAGATCCCCGAGCATGATGCTGTAAACTTTATCGCCGACATGATCTTTGAAGGTGTTGAGAAAAAAGAGATTCTCCACCAAAAGGTCTATTTTGACTGCCCATGCTCTGAAGAGCGGGCCGAGCGAGCTCTCACCCTTGCCGTTCAGCAAACTGGCGATCCCAGGGAAGAATCCGAAGAAATCCGCTGCGAATTCTGCGGCAAAGTCTATACACTTTAAACATAGCAATCTCTTCAATCTGTAGAAACTGAGCTGGTTTTCAACAAGCCTGTAATTGTTATGTGCAATTTGTGGGGTAAAGTTTTTTTTAGACAGATAAACTCCACTGCAAAAAAAATTGTCAGTTTTAAAATTCCCTCCTGCTCTCAAGATGTTGCGCATTCGACAATCGGCGCTGGCACAAAGGTTGTTATTAGTAGCGTCATCAAGAAAAAATACGAGCGGGTGTTTTCTCATCTGTTCGAAGAAGACCAAAAGCAAAGAGTTTAACAAACCATAACCACAACCTCCTCGCGCAAGAACGTACGAGGAAAGGAGGCAATCATGTGTTCCAAAAACTTTATGCTTTTGGCGCCAGCAGCAGTACTAGCATTCTCAATGACAGCTTCTGCTGATCTGAGTAACCGTCTTTCACTAGACGTGAACTCAAACTTTTCAACCTCAGCTCCAATCAGTGATTTAGGCGAAGGTTCAAGCACAATCAATCACATCGAAGTGATTGGTGGAGCTCTAATCACAGACGGCGTTCGCGCTGTTCTACGAGCTGAGTTCGAAGACGCAGACCTCGATGATATCGACATGGAAGAAGTTATCCGCGAAGCTAAGATCGAAATCCGGCTCGATCAACTTTCAGGTGACGGTGCTAAAACTGTTCGCGCACTCGTAACTGGCATTGACGTTGGTGTGATCCAAGCTGTTTACGGCTCAGAAGCATCAGGCAACCCTGTTGCAAGAACAACTCAAAGGTTTTTTGAGCAGTCTGAAGGCCCTGAAGGTGTTGTGGGTATGACATTGACCCTAAATGCTGACCAGTTGGCTCTCGTTGACGAAGCTAAGCTCTCTATTTACAACTCTGGCTCTGGCGATCCTGGTATCGACACAGACGGTGATATGGAAGTGTCTTTGCAAGTTACAAAACAAATCGAAGACTTCCGCATCGACTTTACAGCTGCATGGAACACTGAGAGTGATGATGTTTCAGCTGAGCTCGGTATCGTATACGAAGTTAACGATGAGTTAAAAGTCTGGGGTATCGGTCACATGTTTGACGAGAACCAAGCTGCTGAGTACGGCTTCACTGTTGGTGGTAGCTACGACCTTCCTCAAGGTTCAGTTTTCGTAGAGCTTCAGTCTGACGACAACGATGAAAACACTGTTGTTGCAGGTTATGAGCTTCCTGACAGCCTTCTACCAAGAGGCATGAAAGTTGTAACTTGGGTAGCCAAGAACAGCGAAGAAGACGACGCTCGTATCGGTATGGACGTAAACGTGTCTTACCAGTCTTTGCCAACAAAAGACTTCGAGCTTGACTAAATCCTCCTAAATTTTGAGTCAGTGCCTCTCCTTGGGCACTAACTCATATCAGAGATCGTCTTCACCCTTTTGAAGACGATCCTTTTGTAAGAGTGATGAGCCCCTTTCTCATCGCTCTTGCTAAAGCTTTGCAAGAAAAAGGCTTTTAAGTGAGAGCCTCGTAAATGGAACTGATGCATCTCACATGACATTGAAACTGAACTTCGCTGGACCAATTGTACGTTGTTAATCAGAAAGGAAGTTTTATGAAATGGCTGATAAAGGTAGTTTTGATAGTCTCAAGCAGTAACGCTCTGGCCAACCTTGGGCTCTCTAGTCTTGATTTTTTAAAACCTGGCATGCGCTGGGAGTGTGAGGAATTTGAATTCTTAGGTGATTACAACTTTCCCACTCTTATGGAGCAAGCGGAATCAATGCCCGACGGCTGCCGAAAAGCAGAGATCTATCACAACGTGATTTACGAAGTCATCAATGGCCCGCACACTGCTCCCAATCAAAATAAAAGCCAGGCCGTACAGAGAATCGAAAGAGAAGCCCGTTATAAAATGGTTTTTACTTTAGCCAAGGCCAACTCGCGGCGAAAAGATGATGTCGAAATTGTGAACCAAGCCAATCGCTACTTAGACATTTATGGCAACGGCGATAATCAAGCATTTGCTGTGCACTACTATCTGCTTGCGGCCATTCAAAGAACTGTTCGACCTGCAGATCGGGCACAAGAGCAAACATTCATTGCCATTGGCGAACACCCAAGACAACGAGAGTACTTGTCTCGCCCTGACATCAGTCTCGAAAACGGACAGATCGTTATTCGTGAGGTGCAATACCCTAACAATGACCCAGAAAACCCAAACCGCTTCTCGCGTAAAATGTATCGCATGGCCTATCAATCATTTATTGAGCGCTACAGCGGCAAAGTGTCTGCAAACAATCAGCAATTGGTCGAACAAGTAAAGAGCTGGCAAAACGAGGCGAAAGCCATCTATGCTGATCACTTTATCGACCGCGGCGACACCAACTTAGCGAAGAACGAGCCTTTCGCCGCAGCCTACTGGTACACTCAACTCACTCGAAGACCTCCATTTCAAAATGCCAATGGTACAGTCATATACGAATACTACGACAAGGGCTCAGTTCGTGTAGCATGGGCCTATCTTGTGGCTGCTCAAAACTTTGCTGGTCTAAAACCAGATGTAGAGGTCCGAGGTCGACCACTGGAGAACACTCTCAACAATATATTATGGGGCTTGAATTCACCTTGGATCACCCGAGGAGAGAGAGATTTCAATCGTTGGTTGCAGTTTGAACGTTCGTCAAACCCGGCTGACCCAAATTATATCAGCCCTGCCGACATGGCTGAACTCACTTTCTGCTCTGCTGATTCAGTTTACGATGCCGCCACTCAGGGCCGCGCGTCTGGGCAGATCAGTGCGGAGTTGGCTGAGCTACCAGCAAGACTCGTAACACAGCAAAGACGTATTGAAGCCAAGATTGGCAGAAGCATAAGATGCCCTTAACGTAACTGGGCTGGGCTGACTGAGTGACTGAGTGACTGAGTGACTGAGTGACTGAGTGACTGAGTGACTGAGTGACTGTTACGATACCTCGACAATGGCAGCTAGCAAACGTTCTGCATCAGCCATCGTGTTGTAAGCATTGGGAGAGATACGTATTCGCTTGCCCCGCCTAGCAACTGAGACACCTCTGTCATGCAACTGTTGAATGACATCTTCTGCCCACTCCCCGGCTCTAGGCAAGACACCCAAGATATGCGGGCATCTTACCTCAGGCTTAAGCACTCCGTAACCCAGAGGCTGTAGCCCTTCGGCTATGAAGTTTGTGAGTGTGACAGCATGTGCTGACATGTTTTGCGTGCCCCACTGTCTCAAGAGCTTAATAGATTCACAGGCCAACACCAAGTTGACGAAAGACTTGCCGCCTTGGTCGAAGCGAGCGGCTGAAGACTTTATGTTGTCTGTATACTCCGTCAGTGCATGAAGATTCTCTGCACCTTCACGGTTCATCCAGGCTTGCTCAAGCGAATCGGCGTCGAAGTACTTTTCGTCCACATACATACTGCCCAGGCCGTAAGGGCCGAGCATCCATTTGTAAAAGCCTGTTACTAAAAAGTCGGGTTTGATTTTCGATAGATCGGTGGGGTAGATCCCTGTTGATTGAACAGCGTCAACGAGCAATGCCACATCTCGGCTTCTCAGCTCAGCTGACAATTTCTCAAGATCTAACAATTGCCCATCTGACCAATGCACATTGGGAACTGCCACAATGCTCACTGAAGAGTCCACTGCCTCTAAAACCTGTTCGCAAAGATCCCGGTCTAAGTCTCTTTGCAGAGTCTTGATAGAAAAACCACTTTTGGCCAAATCGCGCCAAGGGTAGATATTTGAAGGAAACTGCTCATCTAGCACGAGAATCTGCCCCGGCTTTCTTCTTTGCTTGAATATATTGGCCGCGGTCGAAATACCGTAGCCTACGCTCGGAATTATGGCAAAATTCTCTGGCTTATGGTTCAGGAGAGCTGCCATTTCACCACGCAGCTCTTCAGCTGTTGCAAAGAATACGTCAGGAGTGAAGAACCAGGGCTGCTCTTTTTTCTGAAGCAGCTCAGAAGCTCGCTTTGTAGAGCTCAGCGGCTGCGGCCCCATAGTCGAACAATTGAGGTAGGTGAAGTCTTCTGGCAAATTAAAATGAGTTCTAATATTGAGGAGCTTGGACATACTCTTGTGATACCGGCTCTGATGCGGAAATCAACCTGATCTGAACATTTTTTGCGTCTTCAGATAAGACTTCGCTCTTTCCAGAGCTTACTGACTCGGTAAGAGTGTCACTGAGAGCGTTTTGTTTTTTTAGTTCAGCATCAAAATCGAGCCCGAAACTGTTTGCGCTGACCACGAAAACCAGTAGCAGTCCAACAGTTTGAAAAATGATTTTTGGGTCTCGAAATTGAACACTCACTAGACACTCTCCCTCAGGTACAAATAGAATCAAAGTGTTTGCAGCGAAAGCTTTTCACCACGGTACAGATAGAGTTCAATATTTGTTCCAATGAAAAGTCGATGTGAAATCAAAGCATTGCGCCCCTTGACGCTGGCCGCCAATTTTGGAGGGGCAATTTACTTTGCACAACCTGAAAGGCTTACATGAATTTTGATAGACAGCAGTTCTTATCCGCCAAGTGTTTAACTGTCTTAGTTTTGATCAGTTTTCTAGCCGGGTGTGCAAGTCTTCCAAAGCGCCAGACAGCCAAGATCGAGGAGAACACAGAGCTGGTACAGCTTGCCTCAAAAGGCTTACTGAGTGCCGTTGCCGATCAACTTCAAAAGGGAGCCAGCGCGAACGCAATAAGCAAGCTTGGGGTGCCAGCCCTATATGCTGCTTCTTACAAAGGTCACCTAGAGATCGTAAATCTGCTGCTTGAAAATCAAGCCGACCCAAATCTGCAAGACCAGCAAGGTGGTTCTGCAATGGGTGCTGCTGCTATGAAAAACCGAGCTGAAGTCTTAAGATCTTTGCTCGACTATGGCGGTAACCCCAACATTAAAAACAACTTTCAACAAACGCCTTTGGTAATGGCCGTGAGCCTTGGGGAAATGGCCGCGATACGAGTGTTGCTTGAAAAGGGCGCCGACCTTGAAGTGCAAGATGAGCACGGCTGGACACCTCTGTACTTCGCGGTACCGAGAAAAAGAGACGATATCATCGACTACCTTATCAAAAAAGGGGCAAACCCGAGCCACAGAGATGAAGGAGGTGACTCGCCTCTTCACATAGCTGTCGAATACGACAATGCCAGGTTTGCATCGAAACTATTAAAAGCTGGAGCGCCTGCAAATAAAGCCAACAACCTAGGAGACACAGCCCTTCACCTCTCTGCAAAAAAAGGCAGTCTTTCAGTGGCTAAAGTCTTAATTGCGGGCGGGGCTAATGTTGATCAAAAGGGGCAGTACCAAAGAACCGCACTGACGGTCGCGATTTTGGCTAAGCAAACTGAATTTGCAAAGTGGTTGGTAAGCGCTGGCAAAGCCAACCCTAGAATACCCGATGAGCAAGGGGTCGACTCCATTCAGCACGCTGCCGACCATGAACTTCCAGTCTTCACAAAATAGCTGATTAGACGAACCGGCTTCAATCAGAGGAGTCTCGGGCCCAAATTAGAAACAGCTAATCTTGTTTCATAACAAAACGGGGCAGTGCTGAAACCACTCGCATTAACAAAAAATTTGTATTTTGCGCTCTTAAAAGCACGTGCTCTGTCCGATGAGATTTCGTAGCAAGGAGCAAATCTGTGAGCGATAATAAACAAGGACAAAGCGTCGTAAAATTCAAGCCAGGTGACCATCTCATTAGAACAGGTCAGGCTGGTACTCATCTGTTTATTATAAAATCGGGACAGCTCGAGGTTTACAAAACAGACAAGCAGGGTCAGAAACTGCCTCTCGCAATCATTGGCTCTGGTGAGTACGTCGGTGAAACTGCAGTTTTGCTAGATGATAACTATAGCTCTAGTGTTGTGGCACTTACTGATGTTGAAGCCATTCAACTCTCGAAGAAAATTATTGATGCCCAACTTAAACAAGTGCCGACTTGGTTAGTAGCACTCACGCGAGGGCTGATCGATCGACTTAGAAAATCGAATGAAGCTCTTCGAAAACACGACCTCCGAGACGATGGTCTAGAGAACCAGCTTCGCGCGATTGAAACCAATACCGCTAATAAGAAAGCAAGCGGTTCGTAGCTCCAGTTTTCTATAGACTACAGGCTACACAGAAGATTTATTCTGCATGTGATGCTCCCATTTTAAGATTCTCTTAAGTTTTTCCGATACTAAGGTATGGACGGAAAAGTCAGAAAATTCATGACTCGCGCACCTCGTTTGGAGCTCGGGCATCTCGACAACAAAGAGATGTACTTTGCTCTCGACTCTGAGCGAGGCAAAAAGCACTCAACTCAGGTAGCAAACATATCTGAGACAGGCTTGGCGTTTGTAGCCAAAGACTATGAGGCACCTAGCGTGGGTGAAATGATAAAAGTCGAATTTACCGTTCCCGGCGAAGGCAAAATGGCTTGGTTTGCAAGAGTTGTCAGAGTCGAAGAGTACTACGATGCCAGATGGTGGGACCCTCAAGATGACTTTGAAGCGCCAAGTGAAGTGATGGTGGCTGTTACCTATGTTGATATGCCTGTTGAGCACAAAACCGTCATAAACCGTGGTCTCGAGACTCGCTTTGAGCAAATTCGAAAAGCCAGGTTTCAGCAATCTCTGAGAGGACTGACTGTTTTTCTTCTCAAGAACTTTTGGAATTTCGCGCTATTTTTACTGTGTGTGATTACAACTTTTGCCGTCTTGCATCTTTACTCAATGAGAGACCCTATTTCAGGCTCTAGTGATGACCCATTCTTTGAACCAAAAGACAATAGCCCACTCTACTACATACTGCGCGGTTGGGATCTCTAACCTGCTTTTCACTGCTGGTGTAAATCTTGATTCAATAAAAAAGTGTCTGTAGCCTTTGAGCCCTGCTGGGCCTTGCGTGTGTCGCCATAGGCGACGTAGCGGCAACTCTCTTTGAGCCCAGACAATTGCCTCCACGGGTCGACAACCGTTGAACCCTTTTTAAAATTGAACTCTCTGACCCAGCCTTCGATGTAACCGATCAAATACACCGTTTGTTCTGCCGACCAATTTGGCAAATCGGTGTCACCGGTATTTGGGTCGTAAAACTGAACTTCAGCACCCAGCTCTTGTAAGTAATGACCAACAAGTAGACTGTAGCTACCCGACTCCAGGTGAACCCCCGGCTTGTAAGCTTTGCCAACAATCAACACTTGAGAGCCAAAACTCTTCACTTTTTTTGCAAGTCGCTTGGCTTGCACTTCTCGGCTTACTGAAATCGCTCCGAACAGGTCATAACCTAACTCGAGATTCTCTGCCAACCAGCTCAATGCAATGTTATCTCGTGGGTGACAAGGCCCACCATCTCCCATGCCCGCCTTCATGTAAGCTCGACTCATTATTCGCTGACTCGAGTTCGCAAGAGCTTGCGTGACCACATCAACATTTAGATTGCCGATCTCTTCTGCTACGTCTTGAATCATATTCACTAGAGATATCTTGGCCGAAATAAAAGTGTTGTAAAAGATCTTTATCGCCTCAGCTTCTTCCCAAGTGCCCTTCTCGATTCTCACCGGCCCAATTGAAATCTCTTCGTAAAACTCAAGTAAACGTATAAGGTTACTCGTTTCAGTTGCTGTCTCGGTACCAATGATCACCATTTCGGGTCGCACCATATCTTGTTTGACCGTGCTCATCGCAATGAGATAGGGGTTGTAGATCAGCTCGGCCCTATCGAGCAAACTGGCCAGTTGACTGCGTGTCGTGCCGGGTAAAACAGTCGATATCAGCACAACGGTTTGACTTTCATCCAAATGAGGATTCAAGTCTCGCAAAACAGACTTTACGGTTGAGTAATCAAAGTCTTTAGTTGGCAAGTGACTCGTTGGCGACTCTCCCCCATAGGCTGAGTCATGGGGGGTTTCAACAGCAACAAAAATAAATTCACAACCCTGAACGCATTCGCTAAGCGTCGGGCTCACCTCAATTTCAGCTGACTCGACTTTTCGAACGTCGAAACCTTTTACTTGATGCTTTGAGGACATGACTTCTGCCACCGGCAGGCCAAGCTTTCCAAGACCAATCATTGCGAGCTTCATGCGAATTCCCCTCAGTTGGGCTCAAGCCAGACAATGCCGACCCAGCTGATTTTCGTCAACTGCAAATCAGATCGACTAGCTCAGTTTGAGCTGCCTGGCCGTAAATCAAACAGTTGAGGCTTGAATGCAGACAGGCTTGATAGAACAGAGCAGTAAAGAAAAGGTAAAATGGCAACCGCTATGGAGCCCTGCAAAGCGATCTGCTGCTCTGATAGAGCTGACTCACTATTCATGCTCTCCCCATAGCTGAATGAGCGGTACGCCAAAGCCAAGTTATAGCCCAAAAGAAGCAACCCCGATATGTAGCCAAGAAGCGGCAAGCGATTGAACTTCTTAAACTTAAAACAATAAAGCTACGAGACTGAAAACCCAGCGAAAGATAACACGAGTGCAACTTCATCAAAAAAGGCAATCAATGCGCCCTCACCGGTTACCAGCAAATAAATGGTCAAGACGACACTTGTTAGCAAATAAAGAAAAATCACAACCCAACTCCATCTTCTGCTGTTTTGAAATCAAGAGCTCTAGCCGAAGCCTTAGCATCTGTGAGTAGCTTTAAAAACACATCTCGCCTTAAGTATCTCGCACCGAAACTCTCTAAGAGTGGAGTCACCATTTGAACATCCATCCACCTGATGTTCTGCGACTTCAAAAACATCACCATTTTGTGCAAACAGAACTTCGAGGCATTCGGCTCAATAAAGAACATAGACTCTCCACAAAATGTTCCCGCGACAGCCACACCGTAAAGGCCACCTACAAGTCGGTCGCCCTGCCAACACTCAACACTATGAGCATACCCGGCTTTGTGAAAGTCGATGTAAGCAGCAACGAGATTGCTAGTGATCCAGGTTCCCTGTTGGTCGGGGCGATATGATTTCTGACAGTTCCTAATAACCTGCTCAAATTCTTGATTGAAAGTCACTTTGAAATCTGTCTTTCTCATGAACTTTTCGAAGCTTCTACTGACATGGTAGTCATCAAACATCAACACTCCGCGCTCGAGTGGTGAAAACCAAAGCAATGGTACATTCTCTTGTGGCCACGGAAATATGCCGAAGCTGTATGCTTCTAGCAAAATGTCGACGGAGATTCGATCATCAACAAACAACAGCCCCTCGAAGGTTGTGTCTTGAGGGTGAGGAAAATGCTGTCTCTTCTCTGCGAATAGCTTCATAACCTTTCTCTATTCTTACAGCTCGCATAAGAAATCCCAAACAAAAAAGGCTGCAACCTAAGATTGCAGCCCTACCAAATTCGAAATCAAGTCGAACTTACATCAATTCAATCTCAAAACTGTCAGATAGGGTCGTATAAATTGGGCAAGACCCTTTTAAAAACTCTTGAGCTTTGGTTTGTGCTTTCTCGTCACCACCAGACAGGTCAATTTTCATTGAGGTGATTCGAGGATTGACACTGCCATCTTTCACGCCCTTCGGATTAAAAGTGGCAGTGACCTTCGCCTGCAACCCATCAGAGCTGGCTTTCTCTTTTTTGTAAACGTACTCTGCTACAAAAAGCACACAGGTGGCTTGTGCAGCGAGAAGCACATCAAGAGGGTTCATAGTCTCGTTTGGCCCTTTGAGTGGCGGAACTGAATCGACAACAAAGATGTTCTTGCGCGCCTTCACCATCGCCCGGCCACCGCCACTTAGTAATTCTGCCGATACTGAAGGTGTCTTAATTTTGAGCTTACTCTTACCAATCGGTTTGTTGTTTAAAACTTCAATGCTCGCCGTTCTTACTAATGTCG
>JABSOQ010000080.1 GCA_013216195.1 Bdellovibrionales bacterium | reverse complement strand
GCTCCATGGCAAATTACCAGCAAAACTGTCTGCGGCCTCAAGCCCTTGATCTCTGCGCATCTGAGTTGTCAAACGCTCAAGATGCTCATCTGTCAGATTGCGTTCGGCTGCGATGTCAGAAAAGTCGGCCTGCTGAAGCTCGTCCCATCTCGTTTCAAGCGTTGCAGAGAAGGTCTCAATCTCTCGCTTTTGGTTGTAAGCCAGAACAAGCCAGTACACATGCGGTGCACAAGGAGACCCCGAAAAATCAGTGGCTGAAAAGCTCAAGGTGATCTGCTCTCTCTTCTGATTCAAAACACAAAGACTTTGCAGTTCTTTTTTAGCACTATCAGGCCTGTCTAAAAATACACCGATGGATTCAGACAGAGATCGTACATCTTGAAAGGTCAAAGCGGCTTCACTGTACTCGTTAAGAGAGTTGGCATCGAAACCCAAAACAAAAACATGTTCACTTGAGAGCCATTCGAGCTCTTCGGTGTTTACAACCTCGATGCCATCTGCTCTGGGCTCTCTAACCATTACCTCTTCGTTAGCCACGATGCTCTCGATATAGTGCAGCCACTGCTCAGCTTGCAGGTGCAAACTCTCTGTGACATCGGCTAAAAGCCGTTTAATAACAGTCGCCAGCTCTTCAAGTTCTGCTGTTTCACTCCAGTTTAAAATGGCAAAATTCAAAAACTCGTCGAAGCTTACAGCTCTGCCAGCTTCAAACTGAGCTTTGTATACTTTTTGAAGAGTCTCAGACCTCTTGAGGTCAGTCTCGTCATAAACCAAATTAAAAAGACGCTTAAACTTGTCATAGGCCATTCTCTTGTCGCCGCTTTCGGCTTCAAAATACGCTCGCTCAAGATCTGTGCTACTAATTTGCCCAACCTTCAATCTCAACTTTGACAACCAAGCCTCAACACTCGAATAGGCTGAAAGACGTTCCATGACGGGCTTGTCGAACGGAATCCCCTCGACATCTAAGTACCTAAATAAAGCGGGCCAGTACAATTCGATATCTGGTGCCGATACAGCGATACTTTTCAGAGGCACTCCAGCATCAACCAACTCGCGAACTTTGGCCACCGTGCTTTTTATTTCTGACAAGGTAGTTGGGTACCGATCTAGATTCATCTCATCTAAAAAAACCGGCACCGGAAAAGGCTGACTGGCAGACTCACCCGTCAAACCATGCCCCTCGAGCACTGAATACGCGAGCAACGTCTTTTCATATCGCTGCATCCAAGGTGCTGACGGCCTGAAGACCGACACTTCACCTTGCTTTGAATACAGCTTCAGAATTTCGGCCTCTAGCAGCGAGAATTGGCCACTGAGATCACAAATCAAATCGCGACTCCATAGCTGGTTTTGATCGTCCTCTTGCCATTTCGCAACAACTAAACCTGAGCACCATCGTGCCGTCATCATTTGCTTTTCTTCTAGTGCAGACCAAGCACGCTTTGAAAGCTCATACCAATGCCTCCAACGCAAAAAGCTCTTTTCTTGGCTGAGAAACCACTCCTCCATTTGCTGTGCTAAAGAGGGGTCTGCAAGAACTGGCAGCAGTTGACCAACATAGGTCATGAGGGTTTGTGGTGCCCCTGGAGACTTCGCAAACGAGAGGTCTTGTTCTGCCAAAAACTGACTCAAGAAACCACGCATATAGTCTGAAGACACGATCCGAAACTCTGGTGCTAGGCGAAAAGCCCATTTCGCCCAAAGCTCACTCGCTCTCAAAACAGCGTCTTCAGCCAAAAAACCGTGTTTCTTTAATAGGTGCTTCTGAATTTCAAACTTTGATCTCAAATCGCCTACTAGCCAAGTTTGATTATTCGGATCAAAATTCTCTAGGGCTTTTCGTTTGTGATGAAAGTCTTCAAAAGGTAATATTTGGAGCAAGGCTCAGATTCTCCGCTGGTGGTTTGAACTCGAAAGACAGACGAATTTCAAAAATCAGGCTGGCTGAGCCCAAAAAATGAGGTGAGCCCAAATTAAGAGTTCAATTTGTTTTAGATAGAGGGATCAACGGCGTTGCTTGAGACGACGGCCAGGAGGTTGAGTGCCTCCACCACCAGAGAAGCCACCACTTCCCCCACTTCCACCACCAATAAAACTCAACCCGGCATCAAAGCCAAGCTCAAGTGTGGCTTGAACGGCATAGCGTCGATCTTCTCTCTGACCTGGGTAGTCGCCAAGCTCCACACCCCATGTCGCTACGTCAACTCGAAACAGGCCAAGCTTAACCCCGGCTCCCGCAGTGTAGTAGCCCTGGTGAAACCCTGCCCTCAAATCAATCAGCGGTAAGCTCACCTCGGTTCCCAAATGCATTTTTTTGCCTAACTGCACATCAGTTCGATTTAAGTGACGAACGTCTGCCGCTAACCTCACATCAACAAGCAGAGCGTTGATTTCAACCCCAGCACCCGCAGCTATCTCATTGGGGTCGGTAGGAGGGGCTGGATCATTCGGATTGTCTGGGGTGAAAACAGTTTCTCCTACATTTCGCCACACACCAGATAGGGCTATTTTCACTGGGCCCGGGATACTCACATTAGCCCCCATATCTAGAGCGTAACCTGTGCCGCTGTTTTGCACATTAGATGCTATCGAATCTGGATCAAGACTCGCAATAAAACTCGGGCCGAACGGAACTCGAGAACCAGTTCTTTGTATGTACTTCCCTACGAAGCCGACTTCGGCAAGTGGCCCAAGTGGCAAGGCGGCTCCAATCACGTATGCCAAATCATTAGTCACAGCGATGTCCAGGTTCGGATAAACTGGGTTCTGCACATCTAAACTGGCGACAAAACTGTCGTAAACCCCAACTCCTAAGTAAGGAACCACAAAAGCAGCCTTGGCTCCGCCCACTGCAGACACATTGGTTCCGTAAAGATCGGCTACCGAATCAGCAAAAGACCCTGAGCCTTGTAAGTCGTTAAGTTGCTGGGCTGCCTCAACACCCGAAACACCCACATAGGGATCGGCAATGACAAAGTCAAAGCCTCCATTTCTTGCCAAGCCCGCGGGGTTGTAGAGCAAAGAGTCGGCATCGCGTACAATCGCAGTGTAGGCATTCCCCATACCCATTGCCCTAATTGAATGAAAATTGTCATAGATACGGCCATCATTTTGGGCACTAGCAAAGCTGCCGAACAGAAGCTGCACCAAAGCAGTTGAGAAAATCGAAAGCGGCTTCATTAAGGACAAACGCAACCATCCCCCAAACCGTTAGGTGGCCCGATTGCACAATTGCCAAGCCCCAAATCGACACCTTCATAAACAAGAGATCTCAGCCCTCTCACTTCATCGGCCGTGAAAGCTGTGGGGTCCGTCTTGTTGCATATATCCCCGAAAGTGGCACTAATGCCAGTGAGTGTTGTGCAAACCGAAGTAATAGTGGTGAGACTATCTGCTCCAACTGTTACAGACGACACCGCAGACAATGAGTTCAGCATTTTAATGAGAGCTGCACCATATTCACGAACATCACTCTCAGGAAAGAACTGCGTGTCGTTTTCAGGATCGGGATCAGCCGCTGGATCACCATCAGTGCAAGCATCCCAGTTGCTATCAACTGTGCCGTCATTGTCTTCAGTGTCACCAGCTGCATCATCTGCAAATCTAGCTAGAATCTTACCAATCTTTACCAGTGCAATAAAAGACAACAACAAATTGAGGTCATCATCACGAGCCGCAGCAGTCGAGCCAGCCCCTTCTATTATTGTGATCGCCTGCTCACAATCCGCGATGTCAGATTCTTTTTCAGCTACAGTTCCCCCACTGTAGTTGCTCATAAGCATTGCGAACAACGTACTTGAGCCTAAGTTTTCAAGAGCATCCAAAAAATCTAGAAAGTCTAAACCACAGCGACCAGCATAGGCTGATGCATAGTAAGGCACCACCCTATCTTCAGACAAAAAGTCGCTCGACATTTGATCAAACAGATCGATCGCTGAAGAGTAACTGCCCTTATTCATCTCAATTTTGGCCTCTTCAAAAAGAGCCAGGTCTGTGTCTTTTTTGGCAAAGGGATCAAGAATGTTCACACTGCAAGACAGGCTTGCGCAACCTATGAGTATTGAAAGTGTCATCCTTAAGAACAACCAACGCATTCGGCCCTCCTGGCCACAATACAAATCGGATTTTAAACCAGTCATTATTATAAACTCAGAGAGCGTGATGAGACTAACGATTCAAGCAAGCCTGTCGGATTGTCTACAGTCGATAGACCAGACTTAACTGAGACTTAATCTGATGTGCTAGTTGTAACAAATTGATCGAGGCTTTTGTCGAGTTCAGTCGCCGAGCTACGTTGCAGATATCAAAATCGATAGGCGAATTTGAATATGTACCTTCGGTCTTCTCTTGTGGCGCTTGGTCCTGTGCCGATCTCTTCACCGTAGCTAGCCAACTGCAGCTGGTAGTTTGCTATCGCCAATTCGAGCCCAGCTGTCCAGTACCTCTGGTTCATGCCTCCCCTTAAGAAAAAGGCATCGCGAAAATTCAACTCAAAGCCAGTATGGATCCTTTTCATCGAGTCCTCTTCATCAGCTGCGGTGAGCACTCCTCGATACTCTGCCGTCCAAGTCATACGGGTTCTCTTACCAACAATTGGAAACAAGGCCACCGCAGCATCGATCGATTGTTCGGTAGGTGCTGGCCTCCGACTGTCACCAGCTCCAGTTAACAAACCCGCCCGCAAGTCGTAAGTTGTGTTACCGACATCTCTAACCACTGCAGAAATTGTTGGCAACCAGTCCCATGGAGCGGTCACGATCAAACCAACATCTGATGCGATCCCAATACCCTCTTCAGCTACATCATTGATCTTCAGGTCAGTCGACGCAGCAGAAAGAGTCGACGTAATATTGACCCGATTAATGACTCGGGTGTTCACACCTACCTTGATTCTGCCATCCCAAAACCGAAAGTTAAAACCTGCCACGAAAGCGAAGTCATTGTTATAGCGCACATCAAAGTTAGCGGTATTGGCTTCTGTTACCTCTGCATCCATCTCGTATTTACCTAAAAAGCCAAAACCAAAGTTAGGAACAACAAACGAAGGAAAGACTTGAGCTTTCGTGTGCAATCGCTTGCCTATATTGTCTGGATTTCGAGCCTGATTCAGAACCTCTTGTAAAGTGAACGACTTTTGCTGGTCGGTGGCAAAAAATGCTGAGTTGTCAGAACCGACTTCTATCTCTGGGTCGGCGACAGTCACAAAATAATCTCTGAGCTTACCCAAGCCAGCTGGGTTAGTGAGTAAAGCCGTCTCATCATTAACTACCGCGATACCAGCTCCCCCCATGCCGAGCTGCCTCACTCCGGTATAAAACTCGTAATGCTCTTGCGCATTCACTTGCAACGTAAATAAGCTACTGGCCAAAAGCCCAAGTGCAAATAGCTGCACCTTTCGAACGTGCTTCTTTATCAGACTGTTTTGCTTTGCCATCACGATTCATCCTTGAAGTGAAGCGGTTTGTTACAAGAGCTATATCGGTGAAGTTTCGTATCAGGTTGAAACAAGATCTTTAATTTATGACTAAAGAAAGATCCAGATTTTGCTGGTCTCAAAAAGAACGGCTGTTCCCCCTAGACCAGCATGCTAAAATTGTGGTTGTTCTGAACGTCTGCTATGGAGTCATCATGAAGCAAAAACTTATATTCTTGGCCGTGATTTGCCTGAGTTTTAATGCCCTTGTCGGTTGTGAAGATGAGGAGCTGTCAGCTATAGCTGAGGCCCAATCTTGTCTCGATAGCATCCCCATAGACATCGACCAAACCGAAGATGACAAAGGGCTTTCGCGTGGCACGATCTGGCAGAAAGCAGTTGATTGCGCTGATCCGATTGAGAAGTATGATTCGCAACAAGCGAGCATCATAAAGTGTGGCGCTTACCTAACTGGTGGTGGTATCGACACCTCGAGAATTCTCGATGCTGCTCAGGCTCTTAACGATGGTGGCTCAAACTCTGAATCGATTTATCTTGCAGCGCTGACCTTGAACCGACCTGATGAAACCGAAGCGAACACCACTTTGGCTCAGCAAGCTCAGAGTGCTTGCAACAAAACCAAACTCGACGCCTATATATTTTTGGGCAACATGGCTGCCACTGGAACAGCCTTGTCAGCAGCTTTTGGTGGCGCCGGCATTCCCAACCTAGATGATCCTAGCTCGATTGATCCAGCTGATATTGATCAAGCTATCAATGATTGCGTGGGAGATTCGGCCTGTGAAGAGACGATTGCCGAAGCAGCCGTTGAAATTGCCGACACTTACTGTGGTTCAAGTGCCGGCCAAGACGATGAAGTTTGCAGTGACATTCAGGATGCCATTGACTCGGCTGGTGGTGACACTTCTATACTCACCGAATCGCTACTCTGTTTGCTAGACGGCCAACCCGAAAACTGTGTGCCTTAATCAAATTGAGTATGTAATTTTTTTCTAGTGTAAACAAAGGTATACGAGCCCCCGAGCGTTTGGCTCGCCGTACACGAAAAAACTGCGCATTTTCGTGCTCAGGTGCGCATTGAGTTTCACATTATTTTGCCAAAAGTGTAGAACGTGGCCAGTGATTTTGATTCCAAAACCAGGGGCCGGCCTTGCAAACTCAAAACTTGAGATCACAAATTAAACTGATGATGGGAACACGCGATTGCAGCGTGACCCGACTCGCTCAAGACCTCGATGTCTCGAGACGCAGTTTAAGTGGTTATTTCTCAGGGAAGAAAGATCTCAAAGCCGAAACCTTAGTTCGCATACTCGATTACCTTGGAATGGACCTTCGTAAGATGGCCTACAAAAAGGTACTTCTCGAAATGCAGGGTGTGTCCGACGACCCGGAATTGCAGTCGGATCTTGGAATCCTTCTTCACTCTCTATCCCCATTAGAGCAGAGAACATTTTTGCAGACTCTGATTGCGAAAACGAAAACTAGTGCCAACGACTCAGTCGCTGCTGCTAGTTCTCGCTTAAGCCAGCGTCTGCAGAGGCGCATAGAGAATAAAAGGAGAGAAGTATGTTAGAGGCCGGGAACACTGAGGGGAGCTCTCGAAGCAGCACGAGCTTTGAAGAGGCCTTAGAAGACTTCTATGGGAACTGGATCTGCCGAGCTATACACGCCATGGCTGATCATCAAGATTTCAAAATGGACTTTCGCTGGATAAGTGAACGCCTCGGCGTGAGCAGCGAAGAAGTCGGCGAAGCCATCGAAATCTTAACCCAACTGGGTTTGGTTAGAATGAATGGCAATCGCTTTGAGAGAGGCGAATTGTCGTTGATTGAGCCAACTCCTGATGAAAAGTACATTGGACGAGTCATTCGCCAACACAAACTCATCAGTGAGCAGACATTGAACAAGCTAACTGAAGAAAAGTTCGGCGCCTACCTCACTTTGGTTGTTCCAGCAGACCGTGAACAACTGAGAGAACTCTATTATAAGGTTCGTCAAGCGTTCGAAGAATTTGAGAAATCAGCAAAACCAACAGAATCAAGCACGGTGTTTTCAGTCAATTTCACTGCCGTTGATCTATTAGATAAGGAGATCCAGTCATGAGATCCCAACAAGCCTTAGTTTTAATCGCAATGATGCTCAGTGCACCTCTTGCTCTTGCAAATGGCAGTATGACTGGCGGTATCGGTGGCGGAAGCAAACAGATACAAGAGTTTTCTGTGCCTGGCCTCGGAACTAATATCGACACGATTATTTCACCTACTGACTTGATTCAGATCCCAGAGGACACTCGTCAGATTTTAGATCAATTCAAGTTCAAAGAGTCTGCAGTGAGATCAAATGATCTTTCTGCTCAAATTGCGGCAGCATTGGCAGCAGCAACGAACCCTGGCGGCTTCGATGCGACAAGAGACCTGAACATTAGAGATTTTGCTAACGGCCAAGGCTTTGTGTTCGATAAGAACTTTGTCCAAGCTCAACCTCGCACAGCTCTCGAGGTGATTCAGGCGAATGCGAACTCAGGTAGTGCCAACCCGGCATTTTCTCGTGAGGTGGCTGCAATTATGCAGCAGAGCACACAAGGATTTGTAGCTGGAACGAACACTGGTCTAGCTGCCGACTGGGGTAAAGGTTTTGTCATAGGTGGCGAAGATGGCGGCGGAGGCCCAGCGGCTGCGCTGATCACAGACTTTGTCTCAGCCAATGGTGGATCTGGCGCTGGAGATGGCGGCCCTGCATCTGCTTATATAGCCGACTTTATCTCTGCATATGATGGATCGGGTGCCGGCAACGGCGGACCAGGTGCCGCAGCAACGGTTAACGACTTCATTTTCACCACTGGAGGCCTTGGAACTGCTGCCTATGACACCTCTTCATCAGCTGCAATAGTTGAAGCCAACATGGCATCGATTGCCGATTTTAAACAGGCAGAGCGAGCTCAGGCTCAAGCGGCAATGTTTGAGAACTTTGATCACAATGCTGTGCTTCAAGCCACTCTAGATGCACTCGCCGAGGCTGGACAACCAGCAACGGACGTTGCTGCTTATTTGCCAGTTTCGTTTTTCGCAGGAGCAAATGCAGAGGCGACTCGACCGGGCACAGTTGCCTGCAAGGTTACTGAAGTGACTAACGAGCACATTGTTGCAGTCTTTCTCGCAACGGCAGCCAACGGTGAAACTTTCATCGCTCCGATGGAAGTCACTCACGAGCAAGCCGAGCTGCTACCAGCTAACATGCTCGATGCCCTAGAAGAAAGCCATGAGACTGGCGAGGCTGTCTGTTTCTAATTTCGAAATTTGGTTTAAGTGTTGAATTTCAAAGGCTCACCCAAAAGGTGGGCCCTAATTGTTTGATCTTAAGTGTAAACGCTGAGCCAGCATTTCGATTTCACTTTGATGATTGTCGAAAATTGATTTCATTGTGTCGACTTCAAGATAGTAGGCCTGGCCCTCTAAGGCGATTTCATAGATCACGGTGTAGATGGGCAGGTCTCCAAAACTGCGCTGCCTCTTCAACTGCCTTACCCCGGAAGGCAAAACTCGGTTCTCGACCTCAATAGAGGCCTGCCCTTGCCGCATTCGCTTTGCCAACAGATCGGCCATAAAGACCTCTATTGAAACATCTTGAGCTTCATGCAATTTGACCACCACCATATTGATATTTTCGTGATCAAACACACCCACCAAGCCACCAAAAGCATCTTGAATCGGGTTGCCAACTAACGAAGTGTACTCCCACTTACCAGGCAGATCTGAGGCTGCAAAGGGAGCCTCTTCAAGTTCAGGCTGTGCTGAAAGGTCGTCTTCAGACAGATCTCCACCGGTTAAGCTCGCACCAACTTGCCCCCCCGCCATTAGCAAAGGTATCAAAACCAGAATGTAGCGACTCATCATTGCGTTGCCAGGTCGAGCTGTTCAGCGTACGAAGCGATTCCTCTTGAAGAGCCTCCGTGGGTTCGAGTGTAGTTACCTGCAATGCTACCTTGAGCAAACCTCGGCCTTACACTCACCACTTGGAAGTTCTGACCACCGTTGTAAGCCACAGTGAATTCAACAGCCATTCCATTGAACTGGCTTCGAATCACATAGCTACCCTCGGTCTGAGTGCTGCAAAGCTGTAGTGGCTGGGCATCTGCACCCATTGGGCCGGTGCCTGCCAAGAACAGTCCACCACGATACTCAATCACGTGGAACTGGGTCTTAGAGTTCGAGTTACTTTGCCATTGGCCAACAATATTATCAGCCCATCCCGTGTTTTCACCAAGATGCTGAAACAGGCCTCGTAACTGGGGAACATTACTTGCGCACACATTCGCTTCCGAAGCTGGAGCAAAAAGTGCTAGGCCACTAATGATGCAGAAAACAGGAAGGATTTGGCAAACCGAATTAAAAGAATTGGGTCTGGGGGTACATAGCATTTCTCTATTAAAACAAAAGCCGGGCAGGCTGTGGCTGTTTTTTGAAAAATGTTGTCAGGTCAAAATGAGACAGCCATGAAATCGAGATTTGTCTAGATAGCAAAAGCCCTGTCCACTATTTCGACAAGGCTCGGTGAGCAGAATATGATCCAACACCTGGTTAAGTCAGTTGCCTATAGGGTAATGCAAAAAGAAGTTGGCAGCGAAATCGCAAACCTTTGCGACCTACTTAGTACAGATTAGCGAGCCGAACTGAAGCCCTAGAAGTCGAGAGATAGCTCAAGCATATAGCGACGACTCTCTTTTGGTGCGGCATCAACTCCAACTTCTTCACCATAGGTTGCGAAATCGAATTGAAACCAAGCTAAACGAGCACCCACTCCAGCGGTAAGATAACCCTGGTTTAGGCCCACTGCCCAATGCCCTTTCCACCAGCTGTACATTGTCCAGTAGAGCTCAGCCCCTATATGAAGCCCTTTTTGAAAAGACCAATTGCTGTGTCCAACGTCGCGAATGTCGATCGCAACCTTCGGGTCAAACACCCAAATGTCTGGCACTTCGAACTTTGACCCAAAATCAAATCGCCTCTGAAGATCTGGCGGCTGACCTGAACCATCATCAATAAAATTGAAGTTCCACTGAAAACCATGATCGATCACATTGCGAATAACGAAAGCAAAGGTGGGCTTAAAATACTGCATAACCGAGAGTGGGCCCGTTTCTGGAATCGGAGGATTGTACATAAAACCGAGGTCTACATCGACTGTTAACCCCTCATTGGCGTCGGAAGTGTCAAACACCTCAGTATCTGAAACGAGGTCAGCTGCACCTATCGCTTGCCCGACATGCACTCGGTGAATCGCTTTCATCGTGGCTCCTACAGATAGGCGATGATTTTTAGGCAACCAAGCCGTATCTCGCGCGTAAGAGTAGGCCAGAGTTGTATCAAGGTAGGCGTTCACGTTCAGTCTCGGGCCGATCGTTTGGCCAATACCAATGTCTGTCGACAAATCGGCTGGAATAAATGCCACACCCCAACCGGGCCTCGCCCAAATCGCACCGAGAGTTGGTGCACGAAGGTGATAGTGCTCTCCAAGGTTGCTATCAAGAATGTCGATGTACTCAGCCAGCTTGTCATCATCACTCAGTGACTGGTCTACACCCTCGATATCGTTGATCAACCCCATATAGTCGGCCTCGACCGCTGCCCTAACCATCATATGAAGGTTGCCGTCTTTTCGCCTTGCAAGGGCTGCCGGGTTGTAGAACACAGCCGAGTAGTCGTCGGCCACAGCAGTGAAGGCGTTTCCCATTCCCATGGCTCGTGTGCTTATATAGTGCTGGTGAATCGTGTAATCGAGAGACTGAGTTGCATGTGCTTCACTCATCAGCATCATAGTTCCAACAACAGCAGCAGCAGCAATTTGACTCAAGATCTTCATCGCGATTCCTTCCTTGGCTCCGACTCTACCTTCAAAATTCTATCTTTCATTTTCAACACTCGGTATACTCAACACATGAATTCGGACCTATTGTTGAAATTAATGACCTTTGTCGTGTTCTTAATCGGCCAAGCCAGTTTTGCAGCCCCCAGCATAGACGGCAGTCTTGAAGACTCGAGCCCGGTTGCCAATGAGAAGGAAACTGCTAACGAAAACTTAGTGAGCCCACTTCTCTCAATTGACAAATCACCCTTAAATAAAAAAAAGCCCAACCCTCTCAACTTTTTGTATCCGTATAAGCGCTCAGTAACAGCCAGAACAGGGCTGATTGTAGACCCCGACAAACTCAATGATGGCTCAGTTCCGTTTCTAGTAGGTGCAGCCTACATGCTCTACAACAAGAGCCGTGCTCGCTATGAAGCTCTTTTCAACTTTACGACAGAATCGGTAGCACAGCTTGGGCTTTCAAGGCGTCACATGATAAATGAGCCCAATCATTTTCGTGGCTTTTGGTCCTACGGCGGCGTGCTACAACTGATGCCCGAAGAGCGGTTTGCCACATTCGCTAATTTTGAAAACTACTTTGCCTCGGCTTCTATTGGTATGGAAGATGTGACGAACATGCCAAAGAGTGTGCGACTTGAAATTCACGTTCTTGTTGGGGCCGCTGGCCAATCGGCTATACTTTATGTGGGTTCTTCTTGGGGCCTGCTAAAAGGTCGGTGAGCAAAGAGTCAACTTGCTGCTGCAACTGCTCAACACTACCGTTGTTACTTATGATGTACTGCGAGCCTTGCTCTTTTTCTGATTGCGAGAGCTGATGATTGAGCCGGCTTTCAATTTCTTCATCAGACCAATCTTCCCTCTTTTTTAGCCTCTCTACGACCAAGGGCCTATCGGAGACTACACACACGATTGTATCAAAACGATCCTCTAGCTTTTTTTCAAACAAAAGAGGCACATCGTAAAAGCCAATTTTTGCTCCTAGACGAGAGTGCTTTTCACGAAACTCCAAGACCTTGGCCTGGATCCGTGGATGTGTAATTTGCTCCAGCTTGGCCAAATGATCAGGATGCCCAAACACCTTTTCAGCTAAAGCCGCTCGGTTTAACGATTGATCCGAATTGAGAATTTCAGATCCAAAGACGGCTACAGCCTCTCTCAGCCCCTCACTGCCTGGGCTTAAGACCGACCTTGCCACTTGATCGGCATACTCCACGGGATAACCCGATTCTTCAATCAGTCTGGAGACCGTTGTCTTGCCCGCCCCCATCATGCCTGTGATGCCGATCCAGTCCATACTCGACCTTCGTTTAAAATTTTCATTCTTGTCAAGTCGCTTTCCGCAAGGGCCGATAATTCTTAGAGAAAAGGAGCATCTGAATAGTGTCCAAAAAATACGAGTACTTTGGAAAATACATTCTACTCGAGAAGCTCGCCACCGGTGGGATGGCTGAGATCTATTTGGCACGTAGACCAGGCGCGAATGGCATTGGTAAATTCTTAGCTATCAAAAGAATTCTTCCTCAGTTTGCAGACACAGAAGAGTTCATTGACATGTTCAAAGACGAAGCGAAAATTGCCATTAACCTCAACCACAGTAACATCGTGGGCATTCATGAGTTTGGTGTCGAAAAGAGCCAGTTCTTTATCGTGATGGATTATGTCGAGGGAAGAAACCTCAGGCAGATTCTAAACAAAATGAAAAAGAATACCAGCAAGTTTTCGATCGATCAGATTGTATACATGATCAAAGAAATTGCAGCTGGCCTAGATAATGCTCATAGATGCCTTGATGGCACAACTGGCAAGCCCTTGAATATCACTCACCGTGATATGAGCCCACAAAATGTGATGGTGAGCTTTGAGGGTGAAATCAAGATCGTCGACTTTGGTATCGCAAAAGCTGAATCGAAAATGGAAACGACAAGAGCTGGAACTCTCAAAGGAAAGTTCGGCTACATGAGTCCTGAGCAGGCTGAAGGTCAACCTGTAGATCTTAGAACCGATATCTTCTCTCTTGGTATCGTTCTTTGGGAACTGCTCGCCCATGACAGACTCTTCATCGCAAATAATGAGATCAACACCCTAAAGAAGATTCGTGATTGCCAGATTCCTTCTTTGAAGAAGATCAACCCTGGCATTCCACAAGAGCTTGAGAGAATCACAAACAAAGCTCTAGCTCGAGATCGTAATCTGCGCTACCAAACTGCTGCAGCTTTGCATCGTGATCTCAACCGGTTTTTAAATAGACAGTACCCCGACTTTTCAACTCAAGACTTCTCTGTTTTTATTAAGACCTTGTTTTCAGATGAGATCTTGCAGGTTCGAAAACGTCTTATCGAATACGCTAAGATCCCTTTTCGAGACCAAAAGAATGATAGCGGTAGAGTGCCATCGGCACCCACAAGTTCAGTAGAAGACGAAGAAAGCTCATTCGTGACAGTGGCCCCAAGTGAGCCAGCTCAAAACACATTTACTGAAAGCGACATCAAGTTTAACAATGATGAGGTACCGCCTTCTAAAGAAAACGCTCAAGAATCTTTTACGGCAAAGCCTTTTGAAGAGATAAAGCCTGAGCAGGCGAAAGATGATAAGCTTTCGACTAAAACGAGCAACTTCCGAGTGCTCGATAAAGAAAAAGTCAAAACTGCAATGAAAAACAAAATGCAGGTCGACATCAGCCAGAACCCCTACTCGCTTGAACCTTCTGAGAGCGAGTACACAGGTCTGAGCTCAATAACCCACTCAAAGTACAATGCTTCTCGCTACACTTCTGACAAATTCAGGCCTTTTGAACCGAAGAAATCAAACACCTTAATGAGTGCCTTAATCTCTTTCGTTATGATCATTGGCCTGTACTCGGTCTCAGCCTTGATGTTTACCGAGCCAATGAGTGGAATCATCGCCGCGACTGATGGCGTGCTTGGACCACTTCACAGTGTATTAGGCGTTAGCCCTGGCAAGACAGAAGAAGCATCAAATGATCCTGACAAACCGAATATTATAGTGAAGCCACAGCCCGAAGTGGTGCTTCCCGAAGTTCCAGCAGGCCCTACGTATCGCGAGATCATTATCTCGAGCGCGCCTTCAGGGGCTGAGATTTATATCGACAGTCAAAACACGGGTTTGATCACTCCAAGCAGAGTTGAAATACCAACACACAAACCATTTGATCTTACTGTGCGAAGAACCGGTTACATGGAGTACATCCGACCACAATTGCAAGGCGGCGAAATTGGGCCAAAAATTGAGGTCACTCTGCAAAAGGCCATCGTAGGTTATCTCGATATCGACGTGAGCCCACCAAAGAACGTCAAGGTCTTCGTCAACAAGAGAGAAGTGAAAGGTTCACTGCCAATCACTCGCTACCCGGTACCCGCTAACGAACCACTGGTGATTCAAGCTATTGACCCCTATACAAAATTATCAGCTAAGAAAGTTGTGACCTTGAAAAAAAATCAAAGGTCGAGATTGATTTTGAACCTAAAACGCTCAGATTCTCGAAAACCAAGCCAGCGCTAGCTTTTAAGCCGTTGGCTTAAGTCATAAGATAACAAGCTCTACAAAACCTCAACTGCACCTAGACACCTCACGGTTCGGTCAGTATCACTACTGGCATGGAAACAATCGCTCAATGGCTGTTGACAGCCAACACACAACGACCCGACTTGACTGCCATTCGCAATAAAAAAAAGGGCCAATGGCAAGAGGTAAAATGGTCTGACTTCTATCTTCAAGTTGAAACTCTGGCAGGCTCTTTGGCCGCGATGGGTTTGAAACCAGGCGACAAAGTCGGCTTAATATCAAACACGCGTTGGGAGTGGATGGCTGTAGATGTGGCCAATCTTTGCTCTGGTCTGGTGACGGTGCCCATTTACCAATCTAATCGCAAAGAAGACATTGAGCACATTCTGAATGACTCGGAAGCCCAGGTTTTATTTGTTGAAGACGCCAAACTTTACAAAGTTTGGAAAGAGATCGCGAAATCATGCCCCCATGTGAAAAAGGTAATCTGCATTAGCCCTTACCCTGCACTCCCCGATGAAGATGACTCCTGGGATGACTTCGTCGATTTGGGAACAGATTTTCTCGCCCAAAATAAAGAATTCTTGAAGCAACTCTGTAACTCTCGAACACTCGATGAAGATGCAACTCTCATATACACCTCGGGTACTACCGGCCTACCAAAGGGTGTGCTTTTGACTCACCGGCAAATCTCGAGTGAAATCACTGAGGTCTTTGACCTTTTCGATATCACCCCAGCTGACAGCTCTCTTAGCTTTTTGCCCTATGCCCACGTAATGGGGCGAATTGAGTCTTGGGGCTGCATCTATAAAGGCTACACCTTAAACTTCGCAGAAAGCATTGAGCGTATTCGCAAAAACCTTATTGAGACGAAACCAACAATTCTAATAGCGGTGCCTCGTATTTTCGAAAAAATCTACGCAGCTGTGGCGACCCAGGTTGAAACCCATCCGCTCAAGTCTAAAATTTTTGAATGGTCACTCGATATAGGCAAAAAGGTGAGCCAAGCCACTCAGCAAAACAAACGACTGTCGCCAGTGACAATGCTGCAGTACAAGGCCGCCAAAGCCCTAGTGTTTGATACCCTAAATCAAGAAATGGGTGGTCAAATTCGATTTGCAATCTCTGGTGGGGCACCTCTTGAGAGAAGTATTGCCGAGTTCTTTCACGCTGCGGGCTTGTTGCTACTTGAGGGTTACGGTCTAACAGAAACCACTGCAGCCATTTGCGTCAATCGCCCAGATGCTTTTCGCTTTGGAACAGTTGGCAAGCCAGTCGGTGATGTAGATATCAAGCTCGCAGAAGATGGCGAGATTTTAGTTAAGAGCGACAAAGTAATGAAAGAGTACTACAAAAACCCTGAGGCCACCGAGAAGGTCTTTCAAGACGGCTACTTCGTGACGGGCGATATTGGCGTGTTTGAAGATGGCTTTTTGAAAATCACCGATCGAAAAAAAGATCTGATTAAGACAGCCGGTGGAAAGTATGTAGCTCCTCAGAAACTCGAGAACTTGCTTAAGCTTAGCAGATTTATCTCAAATGTTCTCATATACGGTGACAGGCAAAAGTACATTGTGGCCTTGATCACTTTAGATGAAGAGCAATTGCTTTCACATGCGAAGGAGCAAGGTTGGTCGTTTCAAAGCTTTGAGACTCTGAGCCGCTCTGATTCAGTTTTTGAGCTGGTGAGAAAAGCAGTGGCTGAAACCAACTCGAATCTCGCAAGCTTTGAGACGATTAAGAATTTTGCGATTCTTGAGAGAGACTTCACTATCGAAGCAGGTGAGCTCACGCCATCCATGAAAGTAAAAAGAAAAACTTGTGCTGAAAAGTTTCAAGATGTTTTGGACGGCCTCTACCACTAAGCGAAAAGTTACGATTTAGATCACATCAATATAGAAACGGAACGACAGGCCTATAAAGGGCCCACCTAGATCAAGAGTTCGAACTTGACCATTTGAATTGTTGAGTTCAGAGCCCTTTGTAACGTTGCCGCCAATGACGGCCTCGTCTGTTTTGTGCTTCATTTTGTTGGCATCAAGAAAGCGATAACCGACATCTACAAAGGCTGTTACGTTGTCAACAAACAGGCCTTCCCAGCCGACTCCTACAACGCCACTGATGAAGTTACCTTCTGATTTTTCAGTGTAACTGCTAACACCCAACTCGGTTTCTCCAGTGGCATTGATATTGTATTTATTGTCGAGGCGGACATTGGCGTAACCGAGACCAGCGTATAAAACAAAACGACTCGTGGCAGTGCCTTTGAAGGTGTATTCAAAAACTGCCTGAGGGTTAAATACAAAGATATCACTCTCAAGTTCAAAAAATTCGGCACTGGTTGATGGAGAGCTCCCCTTTATGCCACCAATTTTTGACTGAAGGACCATTGCTCCAATACGCAAGTTCACTTGCTCGGTGAACTTTACAAGCATACCCAACTCTCCACCGAGGTTAAGGGTCGGTGCCTCACTTGAGAACGAAATCGTAGACGAGGATATCGAGTCTTTAAATGCCGACTGGCCTAGAGCCGACATGCCACCTGTTCCCCGGAAGTAGGCTGCCACATCCTCTGTCTTGAAAGAGAATTTCCTTGCATTTGCGAAAGGCCCAACAACCAATAGTGATAGCAAAAGCGAATAGGCCAGCTTCATAATTCTCTCTTCTTCTGATTCGAGTAAACTGCGTTTTTTCTTACCAACTCGTCTTGGC
>JABSOQ010000079.1 GCA_013216195.1 Bdellovibrionales bacterium | reverse complement strand
ACGTTATGGTTAATGGCGAAAATTATGGCCGCATAGGCAATTCGACAATCTCTCTCGAAATTTCTGGGGATGACCCTGGC
This sequence comes from Bdellovibrionales bacterium, assembly GCA_013216195.1. GTDB lineage: Bacteria > Bdellovibrionota > Bdellovibrionia > Bdellovibrionales > UBA1609 > JABSOQ01. The sequence goes on along the minus strand of JABSOQ010000079.1, from coordinate 17,644 downwards.
CAATTCTTAAGACTAAGAGCCTCAGCTTTTGAGAGCTCGCTTGAAATACGTGAAGAGTACAACTCGCCAGACGGCCAAGCCACATTCAGAGCCAACCTGCCTAGAGTTGAACTCAACGCCGACGGATGCCTAGGAGAAGAGGACTGCGCTGAAAGTCGGCCTGGTTTCTGAGCTAACTTAGCGCTGCAACCGGGCAGCGCTCGTTTTCAGCTTGGCAACTACTCACACATGATTTCTGACTGAATACTTGAGCGAACGATTTGGTCTTTTCGCTTAAGCTTTATTGGCACCGCGATCATCGACTCGTAGATCTCATCTCTTCCCTGCTCACGGCCGGGCTCTGAGTCAATTGCTAAAATTTCGTCTCCGACCCGTAGACCAGCTTTTTCGGCAGGTGAGCCATTCAAAATCTCAGTCACAATTTGATTCTTTTGATAATAACCAAACCTAGGGGTACAACCAGGCTCGCCATCCATTGCCACTTCTTTTGTTGGCGCCATCAAAAGCATGTTGCTCATCTCTTTTTTGAGTTTACTCAACAAAGCTCTCTGGTAACCAGTCCACTCTGACTCTGGAGACCAAAGGCTCATGTAGCTAAGCCGAGTTGGCCGCTTGCCGTAGCTATTCGCCGACACCTGCACCACCAGATAAGGCTTCTTAGAGGCAGCAGGCTGTGAGCGCCTATCGTAGATGACCTTGCCATTGACGACTTTCTTCTCTCTAACTGTTACAGCAGAAGAGCCAGAGCCTCGACTTGAATCTGGCCGCCGAAGGCCAATTTCTACAGGCTGAAGTTTGCGGTAACCTGAGCCGAGATCGACAACCAAGTGGGCAGATCTTCTCTGACTCACCATCATGTAGCCCTTCTCTTCAAGCTCGCTCTTTACAGCCAACTTAACCTGCTCAGCTGTCTGCTTATCGAGTGCCTCGGGCAAGGTTCGAGTGTTAATAAAGGCTCGGCCTCCAGTTAGACTGGCGTTTGGAGAGATTGGAGTCTTCTGCAGTCTTAACTCTGCTGCTTTTTGCTCTATGAGTTGCTCAATCTCTTGCCCTAGTTCGACTTCGTTAGCTGACGGCTTCACTGGCTGGGTGGCACAGCCCACAATAGCCGATAAGGCTATCGCCGCAATAATTTTAGAATTCACTTTTCGTCTCCTCCCACTTTCTTGATAGCAAGGTTGTACTTTGTGAGAGGCGGGACCCGCCAGGTAAACCCGGTCGGTTTGAAATGATTTCTGCACAAAAAAAGCCAGTGCTAAGCACTGGCTTCTTATTTGTATCACCATTGATACTGTTAATAATTAGTTTAGATCAGCTCTCAACTTGTTGAGTGCAGAGCCCGCTTTAAACCACTCAATCTGATCAGAGTTGAAGGTGTGGTTACCTTGAATCTCATCAGTGCCACCATCTTGATGGGTCAGAACTACAGTCAAAGGTTGGCCAGTTGTGAAGCTTGCGATGTCTTTTACTGTCACTTTGTCTCCCTCTTTGATTTTCGAATAGTCACTTGGGTCAGCAAAAGTCAGAGCCAAGACTCCCTGCTTCTTGAGGTTGGTCTCGTGAATTCTGGCAAATGACTTCGTCATCACCAGACCCGCACCAAGGTGCCTTGGGCACATTGCCGCGTGCTCACGGCTACTTCCTTCACCGTAGTTCTCATCGCCAAAGATCACCCAGGTTTGACCAGCAGCTTTGTAGGCTCTCGCCACTTCATGAGGCTGCTGACCTTTGTCGCCAGTTTCGTTGTTGTTCGCCGTGCCAGGCTGACCTGTGAACTCATTTGTGCCACCCAAAAGCATGTTCGATGAAATGTTGTCGAGATGGCCTCGATACTTCAACCAAGGGCCGGCAGGTGAAATGTGGTCGGTTGTGCACTTGCCAACTGCCTTAAATAGAACCTGCATGTCAGTCATATTATCTTGAGTCAATGCCACAAACGGAGTGAGCAACTGAAGTCTCTCTGAGTCGCTTGCCACCTGAACCTCGGCACTCTTGCCAGCAGGCGCCTGATAGGCTTCTGGGTCAGCAACGTAGCCTGAAGATGGTAGCTCGGGAGCTTGAGGCGGCTCGAGCTTCATTGTTTTGCCACCAGGCAATTCAATTTCGTCAGTGGCCGGATTGAAGTCGATCTTGCCAGAAAGACCTAGGGCCATTGTGATCTCGGGGCTACCGATGAAAGAAAGAGTCTCGGCGTTACCATCGTTACGACCTCTAAAGTTTCTGTTGAAACTGTTGATAATCGTATTGGCTTGGCCCTTTTTGAAGTCATCACGCTTCCACTGACCGATACATGGGCCACAAGCGTTCGCAAGCACCGTTGCACCAACTTCGTTAAGAGTTTGCATGTAACCATCTCTTTCGATCGTCTTTTTAATTTGTGAAGAGCCTGGCGAAACCAGAAACTGCTGAGGCATCTTACCGCCAGCATCTAGCACCTGCTTAGCCACGTGGGTTGCGCGCCCAATGTCTTCGTAAGATGAGTTGGTGCACGAGCCGATAAGGGCCGCAGACAGGCTTTGCTCCCAGCCGTTGTCTTGCACAGCCTTTTTCATCTCACTAATCGGCCGAGCTGCATCTGGTGAGTGAGGGCCTGTGATGTGCGGCTCAAGCATGTCGAGGTCAATAACGACAAATTGGTCATAGTACTTCTCAGGGTCAGCCTCGACTTCCGCATCAGCGGTGAGAATGTCCTTGTTGTCATTCGCAAGAGCTGCAAGCTCTTTTCGGTTAGTGATATTAAGAAAAGCTTCCATTCTGTCGTCGTATGGAAAGATCGAAGTCGTGGCTCCGAGCTCGGCACCCATGTTGGTAATAGTACCTTTACCGGTGCATGAGATACTCTTAGTGCCCTCACCGAAGTACTCTACAATTCGGTTTGTGCCACCTTTAACGGTTAGAATTCCGCAAAGCTTGATGATGACGTCTTTTGGCGACGTCCAGCCCTGCAAAGAGCCTTTCAGATGCACACCAATTAACTCGGGGTTTTTAACCTCCCAGTTCAAACCTGCCATCACGTCACTGGCATCGGCACCGCCAACACCAATAGCAGCCATCCCCAAACCACCTGCGTTTGGAGTATGTGAATCTGTTCCGATCATCATGCCGCCGGGAAATGCGTAGTTTTCAAGAACCACTTGGTGAATGATACCCGCACCTGGCTTCCAGAAACCAAGATTGTAGCGAGAAGAGGCTGATGCCAAAAAGTCATAGACCTCTTTGTTCTCATCCATTGCAGTTTTCATATCTTCGGTTAAGCCCTCATAGGCACGAATCAAGTGATCGCAATGAACTGTAGAAGGTACTGCCGCTTCGTCTTTGCCCGAAAGCATGAATTGCAGAACTGCCATCTGAGCCGTTGCATCTTGCATAGCGACTCGATCTGGAGCTAGCTCAAGAAAACTCTTACCACGAGTCAGGTCTTGGCCCTTAGGGTCTACCAAGTGACCGTAAACCACTTTTTCAGCAAGAGTGAGTGGGCGCCCTAGACGCTCGCGAATGATCTCGAGATTGCTTCTTGTTTTTGCATATACATTCTTCACCATTTCAGGGGTGGTTTCGATCTGTGCCATACTCTTCAGAGCTCCTTATTAATTGGTATTGAAAACGCGGTGATAATAGAGTGAGCCGCTATGCAGCGCAAGGCTTAGGCAACTGTGTCAGAGGGCAAAATCGCCATTTTGTGACTAAAAAACATCAGTCTGGCTCTACCCTAGCTAAAGTTGACGCCATTTCACTACCTTGGGAAAATATCAGCGAAACCAAAGGGTTTTTTTGCACCGTCAACTTGGATGGGGTGTCTACAAACTGTTAACTCAACAAGGGGAAAATACTATGAGCAAATTCACAAAGCTTCTGGCCGCAGTTGCCGTGGCGTTTGGCTTTTCTCAGGCTGCATTTGCAGGCTTTCATGTGGAGCCATTTTTGGGCTACTCGATTTCAGGTAACTTCGAACAGTCTAGTGATTTAGGAGATAGTGACGGCGACTATGTCAGCAAGGGTCCTCAGCTCGGTGCTCGAATCGGCTATGGCATGCTGGGCTTTTTTGGCGCTCTCGATTACGAGATGAGCCCCATGACCGCTGACGATGATGACGAAGTCGGCATCGATCAGACTTTGATGGGTCTTGCTGTTGGTTATGAGTTTCCGATTTTACTAAGAGCTTATGCCACTTATGTCTTCAGCGCAGAGGGAACCTCAGACTCTAGCATTGATGCTGTTTACAAAGGCTCGGGCCTTAAACTTGGAGTTGGCTACACTGGCCTTCCATTCGTTGCCATTAACTTTGAGGTGACTCAACTCACCTATGACTCAGTCGAATCTGACAGCTCAGTTTTTGATGATGGTTTTGATTCGTTCACAGCCAACTACTACACTGTTAACGTGAGTGTGCCTTTCGATTTCTGATTTGCTTAAAGTAAGTACTAATCGAATACAAAAAGAGCCTCTGGAAGAGGCTCTTTTTTTTGCAACTGAGCTGTTCACTGACTTGAAGCTCAGACAAGATGGCTAGAGTTGAAAATCGAGTAGCATTCGAACAGCCCACTGATCTTCTAACCCCACACCACTCTCTTGAAAAGCCACGTGGTCTTCGTAAACAAAGCTCAAGAAATCTGTAGGTCGGTATTCAAAACGCAAAACCTCATCTAACACGCGAGTACCCACTTCTTGACCATTAGCTAACCGAGTTCGGTTTTGGGTGGAGCCATAGCGATAACCCAGACGTACTGGCCTGAGATCGATAAACGGGTAAGCGAAGCCTCCAGCGTTCACCGTCTGAGGGCCTTGCTCTTGGTCGACACGTATACGAAAATACTCTGCCCACAAGCCTAAGCTCATGCGCTTAAAGAACGTAGGAGTTTGCCCCTGAAAACTCACACCCTCAGCGAGCACAGGGTCAAAGAAGGCCAGATCATGCTCAAAACGTTGCAGAGCCAGATTGTAGTGCTCACCTTTTAACCCCAGCACTTGAGTACAAGGCGACCTTTCGGCAACTTCTGATCGGCTGTCAGAACCGCGAAAAACCTGCCCCTGAAAACAGGCTGCTTCAAAAATCAGAGGTAAACTAGAGAACGGCTGAAACTTGAGATGAAAACCAACGTCAAGGCCTCTTTTTCCCTTGTAAAACTCTGTGTAGTAAAAAGGCTGTGCTAAAAAATAGAAATCGTTCGCAGTCAGCAGCCCCACAGGATAAAAGGTCTGACCTAAGTCGACCTCAAGACCAAACCGGGCAGTGGTGTAAGTGACGTAGGCCAAGCTCACAAACATATCAGACTCATCATTAAAGGTCGGTGAGGCGATCTGAATGTAGGCCTGATACTCATCACTCAATTCATAATTCAAACCAATAACGGCTTGCCGGACCGAGTTGTTCTGTGGCTCACGCAAGTCTGTTGAATTGTCTTCCCCCGAAATCAGGTCGAGTGTAGCTTCGATTCGGTATTTCTTTTCATCAATCTTTTTCTTGATCTCAGAGTCAGCAATCGTTACCTGACCCTCACCAATCAACAACGATTCGGCGTTTTGTCTCTCAATTACCTCAGCCAAACTTAGAGAGCTAAATACGAGTGAAGCAATACAAATCGCTCTTGATTTTTGGACGACACTAAAAGTCATTTAACAATGCCTTCTGTCTGTGGGCCCGAGTCAACCGAACTCCCTCAAAATCTAAGCCCCAAAAAAGAGACCTGCCATGGCTTCGAAATGACCAACCCTGTTCGAACGAATCAAAACTATGGTTGCCAAGATAGATGCGTGATCTCTGCTCGTAGTTCTTGTCATCGAATGTCAGAAGGTCATGCCAGACGACCAAGCGCACACCTGCTGAGATACCGTCATGCAATTCAATCCGAATTCGAACTTTTTGATTAGGCTGATGAGAAAACAATGGCACCGCCTCACGAAATGGGTAACCTGGGCTAGAGGCCGTCATCATCACAACGTTTTGCTGTAGGAAAAGCCTCACCAGCACTCCGTCCTGGTAAGGGTAACCAGAAAAATGGGAGCTGAGCTCAACGAACCACGAGTCTGTGGAGTCTGGAAGCCATTCCAGCACAAAATGCTCAGCTGAATTGGCATTGAGAAGGGGCTTTGAAAACTGCAACCGGCCAGAACCAATGAGTTCATTGGCTTTAGTTCGAAAAACTTGCGAGTCTCGGTAAACCTTATAGGAATCAAATGGCTCATCGCCGCTCTGATTACTTGAGGGTGCCTCTGAGCAGCCCAATGCAAACAAAGCCAAATACACAAATGAGGAAAAATTAAATTTCTTCATTTGGGTGCCTTGCAAGAAAAGCATCAACTGGTCTTTCACCAGTCAACTCATTTAACTGAAGAATGTCACCACCATAGGCCTTTAACAATTGAAACACCTCAGGGTCAGCCAAACGTGCTGCCATGTGAAGTGCGCTGTCTCCATGATTGTCAACCAAATCAAGTAACGAAGCTTGAGTGGTGAAAGGGCGTAGGCTCGCATCATAAGCTGCAAGCAATCTCACCAAGCGCAAAACACTTGGGCTGACCCTAGCTTGCCTTTGATCCACTTTGTGCAACAAAACGTGAAGTGGTGACTGATCAAGGTCATCTTGAATCAGTGGGTCACTCCAGCGGCAAGACAATAAGGCTCTTGAAGCCTCATACTGCCCAGCTTCGATTGCGACGTGCAAAGGTGTCTTACCCTCTTGATTCTCCCAGTTCACCCAGTGCGGATACTGAACCCACTCTCTTGCGTAACGACCTAGCCAGGTTGCACCTCTCGAAAAGCCGCTAACTATTCCGTTTTCAGCCCGCTCAGCAAAGTTCTTTTCGCATGCTTCGCTCAGGCTCCACCGAATGACATCAATTCGGCCATCCTTAGCAGCCTGATGAAGGAACAGGTTCCCGAGGTTATCAGAGTGATATGTGGAATAAAATGGAGCCACCACATCTCCGACACCACGCTTATACTCTTCTTTTAGCGCATCCATCGTTTTGGAGTCTCTCGCATAAGACATTGCGCGTTGGCCCTGGTTATTTGGGATATCAAGAGCTCTGAAACTGTATATTTCATTCCAACGCTTTGAGAAATAAGCATTCTTTCCAATTTCGAACACCATGCGATGCCAGCCGTTGCGAGCCACCAACAAAATGACACTCTCACCATATTTATTGGTACTTTCAAAACTTTCAACCGGCTGCACGCTCACTAAGAATTCTGCAATCTCTTTTCTCTTTTCACGAATCGCCATAGCAAGTGGCAACTCCCCATGACGAGTGTTCAGAGTGCTCAGCAAATCACTCCTCTCAGCCACGATCGTTTTAACCTCTGCGAGGTCATCATTGTATACGGCTAAAAACAGGGCATTGGGAGTCAGCTCTTCTAAATCAAGCTGAGTCAGACGCCCACTGTCGCCTCTCGCCTCTCCAGATGAGAATTCATCAGGGGCCTCACAGGCAACCATCAAAAAGAGAGACAAAGTTACCGTAATTATTTTCGCTTTTGCTGCTCTCATTGTTGAGGTCTCCACACTTTCTCGATGGAATCTACAAATTTTTTTTAAGGGCCGTGGTTCTACGCTCGAAATTCAAAGAAGTAAAAATGAAACAAGCGACTTCACTTAAATGAAATGCACTTGAAAGCGTTCTAAATTTCTTTCTCACTTTTTTATATCTTGGGACACATTCAGGTTCATTTCGTTTTCAACAAGTCGTCAACTTACGAAAGCTCTCGCACCTAAAAGCAAACTCTTTTAAACCGCTCGCATGATCGCTGACGTAAAACTTTTGCTATTAATTGTAGTCTTACTTCCCTACTTTGTTTTCGCACATGAAGAGAACGCGGGTGATTTTTATAGTGAAACCGCCTACCTCAATCTCGCTCGCGAAGCGATCGCCCTCAAACCACAGCCAACTGAGAGCTCATCTGCAGCGGTAATCAAAGTTGGCTCTGAGTACTTCAACGTCAACGATGATTCAATCTGGCAAATGGCTCAGACCTGGCTTCAAATATATTATGCTGAAGTCAAACGCGACTGCGACAACTGCTTGCCTGAAGACTTTGATATCGAAACTGCAATTGCCGAGACTCGCAACCGAGTGGCCGAGGGTTTTGCAGAAAACAAGATCTATGGCCCTTTGAGAGACGCCACCGAGCACGTTGTCGAAGATTCCGCAATGATTGGGGCGAAGCTTGGCCGAGAGGCCCTGGCCTTAAAAATTGCCAGTGAAATCGCTGAGACTATCGCCAGTAAATCTGTTGGTGGAGCTGGGGTCCATGTTCTTTGCAACATGATCGATGCCGTAATTCTTTTTGGTATGAGACATATCCAAGTAGCTTGGCGAGTGCCCCGCTGGTCTATGCCCCTAGGCGCTGGACGATTCATGGGCCTGAAATATTGGGTCGTTAAACGTTCGGTCCACAGAGCCAAGAAGAGAATGCAACTCTTTGTCGGCCCTATTGAGCTAGATGACGAAGGCTTAGAAATTCTAAACGAAGAGCAGCCCTCTGGTAACCGCCGCTTTTCTTTCTCAAAAGATTCGCAGAGGGTACGATGGATGCTCTGGATTCAAAAAAAGACTGCGAGCTACGATCAACAACTGCAAGATCTTGAACAGCAGTTGGCAGCTCAACCAAATTCTCGGGGGCTATTAAGAAAGAAAAGACGCCTGTTGGTAAAAAGGCAAAACCTACTGAAAGTAAACTACAAAGGTCTTTTCAAAAGCAGAAAGCGCAAATTTAAATTTTTAAAAGGTAAAGGTAAACTCGAACCCGCAATCAATGGAAACATGATGAATAAAGGCTTCTTGTGGGTCATGGCCCTGCAGGAAGGCGTATTACACAGAGGCTTGGCTGGCTCAGTAGCACAGCCTCAAACCGAGTTCATGCAGTTCCTGAACCGCTACAAAGCTGATGTTTCACCCAACTCGTCACGTGCATCTGTAAGCCAAAACCCAATTGTCGCTGGAATCATAAATGAGCAGATACAGAACGGCACTCTGCCTAAAGAAAATCGTGAGCTGGCAGCCGGTCTTGCCCGGGATGTGCTACAAGTATTTGACACCTCTCTTAGCAAACGACATCGCTATTTTAAAACTGTACTCATCGAAGATGTTATCGGCAGGCTTCTCTACAGAATGATGACTCATAGGCTAGAAGGGTTCGAGTCTGACAAAAAGAGCTGGCTTGGCAGGGTAAACCAGACTTTCTTTTTCAACTGGAAGGCCGGTACTTACGCCCGTTATATTTTTGAATTTACAGATTTTTTGAGAATTGCCTCCGTTTCTGGCCGTGATGACTTTCTAGTGCAAAACAAGCACGAAGCCCTCGAGGCATTATTTCGAGTCTTTAATCATTTGCAAAAGCTAGATCAAGCAATGCTAAACTCTGAAAGCGCTACAGAACTCATGGGCCAAGTCAATGAGCTCAATCATGAACTGCTTCAGTTCCGCCCGTGGAAAGAAAAACGATCAGCTTACAAGTGGGTTGGGTTGGGCAAGCCTGTCCCCCAATGTAGTTCTATGTGGGAGGTGCACTAAGTGAGCCGACTCATCCTGATCTTCATTATGGTTACCACCTACCAAGTCGCAGCAGATGAGCCCATTTGCTCAGAAGAGCTGCCGAAGGGGGCTAGCAGTCAAACTGATAAGAGTGACGCACAAGAGCTAACAAGCCATTTTGCCAGCTTGCGAAGTCTACTCAGTGAAAAATATCTGAAGCCAGGTCGTCGATTGCGAAACAGGTGGCTCGAAGCCGCTACTCATCTCGAAGAGGATATGGCTGAGGTTTCAGATTCCGAATCCACTCACCAGCAAGTCATAAAATCAGAAATGAAGGGTATGGTAGAGAGTCTAGATAAAATGAATCTCTTTGTGAGCTCTGTAAAGAACCCAGCTGAACAGACTTACTACGAAAACATTTTTAAAGCCGCTCTGTCTTTTGCCACAGTTCACACCCATGAGGTGGTCGACATGAGAGTACCAAGTCGAATCAATCTTGGTAGGTATTTAAAGATTCTAAGGTCTATCGCTTCGTTTAGCCAAGACAACCCACAGTACTCTCTATACTCTTTGAAGAAAGTCATAGAGGAAGAGTTCTCGTTGCGAGAGTTTACCAAATGCAAAATCTAACGATCTTGATAGTAGCCTCTTTTAGATTCGCTCTCACCAGCTCAATACTCACGGTCGTCATCTTTCAGACCTTTCCGCTACAGGCAGTCGCAGGCAACATTTCAGAAGACCCCGCTTGTGCCGAAAGGCTTCTCAACTGGCCTAGCCCAGAGGAGCCTTTTCTTCAAAATGGTCGTCTTTATACTCTCAGTATGTCGCACATGGCTCTGGCTCATTCAACGGGACCATTTTACTTTGCTGTTGTGATGGACCCTATGAAAGACCTCTCGCAATACAGCCTCCTGGCTTACGTCAATCAAGATAAATTGCATTTCGAAGACAAACTGAAGGTAGAGCTTGGCTTTCACTTATACACTAGAAGAAATCAGGATTACAAGCTAGCTAAGTGGCAAGTCAGTGGCATTTTAGTTGAAAGACCGGATCACTCATTTGTTTTTCGTGTTGAGCACATTCAATCAACTAAAAGAAGCCCTCTGGGAGATAATGGAGAACCCACAGAGACTGGAGTTCAGACTCTAGAGGGTATGCAGGCAGAACCTGACGACCAGGGAGTTTCGGGAAACATCATAAACCTGGCTGAAGAAATCGCGAGAAGAAGATCTCGGTAGCCTCTCGACAAGCGCTAAGTTGACACTCTGACCCCTTTTCAGATCTGTATTTTTTGCCTACGAGGATCTTTAGCATTAAATCTTTTTTACCTATCAGAGCATGCTCTGCCTTTTGAAGACCATCTTAAGACCCCGGGTTTACAAGCCTAATTGCTTTTTGTGCCTATTAAAGAGATTTAACTGGAGCGGTTCCAGACCAGACCGTTTACTGAAGAACCAGGGAGGATTTTATGATCAAAAAGCTGAGCCCTATTTTAACTGCTCTACTCGTATCTTCGACCGCGCATGCCGCCCCTGAGGGACGCGTATTTGTTGATGCTCTTAAAAATATCATCGAATCCAGTCGGTATTACGATGGAGAAGTTTTGTCTGAACTCAGAGAAGAGATCTTGTCTACCTCCTCTTGTGTTGAGATTCCTTCAGAAGAGGCGCTACAGTACTTTTACAAAAATGTGATGGAAGCCGATTACAAACTCATGGGTATCAAACAAAGAGCTATTGCTAGTGTGTATTTCGAAACATCTGAGGCCTTCATTTTTTGTGAGAAAGCCGAACAGTATGTTGAAGGCGAGTACATTGAGTACGACTCTATTGTGAACCTTGATGTTCGAAGCGATTCAGTCACTGTTATTCGTGACAAGTCTGAAGGCACAATCATCGACGAGCTATAAAAAAGGCTCTGAAAGATCAGAGCCTTGTTAAGCACAAAAAAATTGTGCCTGTTAGACGTAAGAACCCTTTTTGATCTTTTTGACGATGAACTCCTCCATAAAGCGAGGGTTCGACGGGTCAACCGAGAAGACCGACTGTTGTTCACAACGCTTCTTCTCTTTTACTAGCCACTTCAAAATAGCCGCTAGATCTTTGTTCTTTTTGTCTTTGAAGAAGGGGTCATTAGCCAAGACGTCTTTAGCCTTCTTAAGAGACCTTGCCTCGGCAGCATCTTTTTCGCCAACAGGGTAGCAGAGCAGGTCGTACTCCTTTACATCCTCAGGGAGTACACCTAAAAACCGCACCTGAGGAGCTGAAAAGTCACTGTTTCTTACCAGACTCGCTGCTGATCCAGCTTTAAGAGTACGGTAAATGTTTTGCATCGTGTAGGCATCGAGATCTCCGTAGAAGTACATAGGTACCTTAAGCTGCTCTTGAATAGTCTTACACCACCCACGAACACCGTTACTCGGCACACCACCGGCACCGATCACAATGCAGTTATGACGTTTGGTCATTCCGTTGGCGACAAGCGTGTTGGCAGTACCCTCTGATTCCATTACCACGCAAAAATCGAGCTTGCCTTTTTTCTTCAGCTTAAACTGTTGCGGTTTGTTCTTTGGCTGAAATGGTGTGGTACCTAGAGTGCTCAAATCGACAACCGCGTTCGTGCCATCAGATAATGTCTCAGTCACAACCAAGTTTTGAGAGTAAGTTTGGCCACCGCGGTCACCAGCAAAACAGTTCAACTCTTCACGATACACTTCGAGCATATCGCAAATGAACTCGATCACAGAGTCACTCTCTGGCTGGTCTTCAAAATCAAGAGGCTTGTAAAACGCGTCCGACTTCATGAAACCTTTGGCGATATAGTACAATTCACGCTTGGTGTTGACTGAGCCCACTTTCATGTTCTTTAGCAAGATATTGAGCATGAACACCGTTCTTGCAAGCTTTTGAACAGACGAAACATTTAGCTCAGAGCGAACCTTTTTCTCACCAGGGGTTAAATAGCCCGTTTTGGCGTCATAGAAAGAGTTATCTAGAGAACACTTTACCGCTTCTACGACAGGTCTTCTCGCATGCTCAAGGTCGCTTAACATTTTATCGCAAACGTCCATAGCCATTTTAGGAATGTTCTTTGTCAGCTTTCGAACACGAATCATTTTCTGCTTAGCCATACCTGAGCCTTACCTTCTTCGCTTAGTTTTTTTCTTGGTTGTTTTCTTTGCTGTTTTTTTGGCAGTCGTCTTCTTGGCGGTCTTTTTTGTGACCTTCTCAGCTGCTGTTTTCTTCGTCGCTTTCTTTGCCGCAGTCTTTTTAGTCGCTTTTTTGGCAGCTACCTTTTTGGTCGCCCTACCCGCAGCTTTCTTAGTGGCTTTCGCGACTTTCTTTTTTGCAGCTTTCTTGGTCGCCTTCTTTGCGGGAGCCACTTTTACGACCTCAGCTTCTTGCACAACGTCCGAAGCGTCATCAGCCACCTCGTCAGAAGCCCCCACATCACCGAACTTATCTTTTTGCTTGGCTTTCAGCACTTTCAAGCGGCTTTCTGCCTCTTTGAGTTTCGACTCAGCCTGGTCGGTGTCACGGCCCAAGATCTTCTTCAAACCGTCTTCAGCCGCCTTCTCTCTTTTCTTAGGAGCATTAGTGATTTGAGCCAGTCCATGAACCAAAATGGGTGCAAACTTCTCAATGTGCTGAATCTTCCGCTCAAGATCTGCAGCTCTTGCTTCGGCCTTAATATGACGAGACAGCTTTTGACCTGCTTGCATAGCAGCTCTTCGGATCTCTTCGACCAATTCATCACTGGCATCAATTGTCTCTTTAGAAGCATTCTTAAATTTAATAAAGGGTGAAGTTACCGCTACAGCAAAAACATAAGGCCCGAGAGGAATGCTACCTTTCGGCTGAGTTAGGCCGTAAGACCTCCAGTTCACAGACTCGATGGCTTTGGTGATTGCACAGGCAGCTTTGTCAAATTGCAAAGGCACACGGTTTGCGAACCTCAAAAGCTGAGCGGCATCGTCCGCATCTTTTCTATCAAGAAAGCGAGCAATCGCCACTTCTACAACTACAGGCTTGTGGTCACAGATTTTTGGCTTTCTTGTTAACACGCTAAAGAAATCGACCTCGCCAATTCTTTGAATGCTCTTGGCCAAACCTTCTTCACCGACTGTCAGTACAGATTTAGTGGTGGGGTTCGATAGGTCTGTTTCTTGTATGGCCTGATATATAGACTTGTACTCAGTTTCTTTGATCGTCGTGAGTTGAGACTTCAAATACTTCTTAGGCAGACCATGCTTGGTCATCTCTTTGATCGTGAGGTCGGTCACTCTCGAAAAACCCTTTTTCAAGAAATTGTCGAGGGTGATTTTGCCAAACAGACCGGCGTGAGTCATAAACTCACCAAGTTTCATTGTGTGTGGATGCGGCAACGTCGGAGCCGGTACCTTAGGTACAAAATCACTGACTCTTTCAATGTTAACCCAGTCTTGTTCAAGCAGCTTATAGTTCAGAGTCAAATGAGGGTTCACAAGTGTCGTGCCTTGCAGGTAAGTCAAAATGCCGCCGTCACCGTTCAACTGAACACGACCGTCAATTTTGAAGCTCACACGCACACCGTGTTCTTTATCTTTCCAATCGATGGTGTCTTTAGTTTTCACTATGCCCTTGTTGCCCTTGATATCGACATCAATCTGAGCCTTGATCGCCTTGCGCATTTTTTTGGTTTTAGAGATCACTTCCACACCGGCTGCGTTAGTCAACTGAGCCCAAGTGGTGGCTGCTGAGATCCCGATACCTTGCTGACCTCGAGAGCACTGACCTCTGCCAAACTTAGATGAAGCCAGGTACTCACCGAAAACTTTTGCAAGATCTCCAGCCTCGAGACCAGGCCCATTGTCTTCAACCATTATCTCAATCAGATCTGTATTTCGGCCTGAGCCTTTTCCAATTTTTGTTACGGACACCGTCAATTCGGGAGCAATCCCCGCTTCTTCGCAGGCGTCTAGAGAGTTGTCGATCGACTCTTTCAATGTCGTCAATACGGCCTTGAGAGGTGATGAAAACCCCACTTGTTGGAGGTTTTTAGCGAAATATTCAGCTGTGCTACTTGTGGTAATTCTAGAAGCCATGAATGCAGTTCCTTAATCCAACTCAAGTGATTGAAAGTTCTTCAGACATATCAGAGTCTTACGCAGCCAGTTTGCAAAATCAAGTGCTGGCAAAAAGACCTTGCCCCAATTTTCAGCAGAAACTTCCTACTCTGACTCTTCTGTAGGTTGAAATTCTGTGGCGAGATCATGCTTTTTTTGGGTATTGCAGACCTTGCAAGACGGCACCAAGTTGGCTTTTGTTGAGAAGCCTCCTCTGGCTAGTGGTACCTTGTGATCCATTGTGAGCTCTGAGGGAGCAAATCGCTGCTCGCAATAGTAGCAAACGCGCTCATTGAGCTTGCGTTTCCACCACTGAGATTTGCGCAACTCACGTGCCTTAGCCCTCTCTTTTTTTATATGCTCTGGGGAGGCCCCCAAAAATATCTCACTCATCTCGAATTAAATAGCACTTAGCGTCAATTTGAGCAAGCTGGCACCCCAAAAGAACTGGCCACTTGTGTTAAAATCGGTTAAATTCCGCCCGATTTAGCAAGGAGTAACAAGTATGCAAGCCACTGATCTCGAGGAGCGCTTGAAAGCTGCATTTCCTGAAGCCGAACTGATGGTCACAGACCTTACCGGTGGCGGAAGCAATTTTGAGGTGAGAATCATTGCTTCTCAATTCGAAGGCAAAAGTCGGATCGAACAGCACCAAGCTGTGATGGGCGTATTCGATGCTGAATTGAAATCTGGCGAACTCCACGCTTTAACCTTGAAGACTTTAGCTAAGTAAAATCTGAAGGAGCTGAAATGAACGAAGAAACTAAATCTAGAATTGATAAGATGGTCGGTGATTCGAAGATCTTTTTGTTTATGAAAGGCAACCCAAACTTTCCGCAATGTGGGTTCTCAGCACGTGCAGTTGCGATTTTGCGTGAGCTCGGCGCTGAATTCGATTCTTTTGATGTGCTTTCTGATGAAGATATCAGACAGGGCATTAAAGAGTATGGGAACTGGCCAACCATACCTCAATTGTATGTAAATCAAAAACTTTTGGGTGGTTCCGACATTCTTATGGAGATGTTCGAGTCTGGTGAGTTGAAAGACGCATTGGCTTAGAACCTCATAAGCTGTAGCATCAGCTTATGTCCTCTCGAAACTCTAAAATTTTATTCAAGCTGGCAGGGCTTACCGGAATCTTGGCCCTTTGCTTAATGGTGATTGGGTTGCTACTGCGCAACCCAGTTTTCGTTCAACCCCTCGGTAAACCTGTTACTGGAGACAAAGCCGAAAAGCTCGAGCAGTTTTTACGTGAGCACCTCAACTTTTTGGTTCGGCAATCTAAGAATCGTAATTATCAAAACTTAGAGTCTTTAAACAAAGCGGCTTCCTACATCGAAGACTCATTCGGCAATCATTGCGACCGAGTTGAAAGGCAGACCTATCAGGCCGAGGGAAGTGAATACTCAAATATTGTTTGCCACTTTGATGGCATCACAGATGAGCTGATAGTGATGGGGGCGCACTACGATGTTGCTGGCAACCAAGATGGCGCCGACGACAATGGCAGTGGTGTGGCTACAATTCTCGAACTTGCAAGAGTCATCAAAGTCGAGGGCAAAAAGCCTCAGCACAACTTACAAATAGTAGCTTACACACTCGAAGAGCCACCTTTCTTTAGATCGAACCTAATGGGCTCATATATTCATGCAGAGAGTCTTAAAGCTAAGAAGGCATCTCTTCGCTATATGCTGTCGGTAGAGATGGTAGGTTATTACTCCGACGAAGAAGGCTCACAGGACTACCCTCTCCCATTGCTCAGCTTGTTTTACCCGAGCACAGGCAACTTCCTGGCGCTGATTGGAGGGTTGAAAGAGTTTAGTCAGATTCGAGAGCTCAAGACAGCCCTGATACCCAATCTTGTGATACCTCTTTATAGCATCAACTCACCGGCTTTCGTGCCTGGTATCGACTTCTCAGATCATCTTAACTACTGGGCCCTTGGCTACAAGGCCTATATGCTGACTGATACCGCATTTCTAAGAAACAAAAATTACCACGAAACATCGGATACGATTGAAACACTCAACTTTCGAAAGATGTGCGATGTGGTGATGGGCCTTCACGCTCTAGCGATCAACTAACTTCGAGTCGAGACCTTCAGCCAATGATAGACTCGCGACTTGCCATAAGCTCCGCTATAAATCAGCAACAGACCGAGCCATGACCAATAGGGGCCACCTGCAATGGCCCACGATAGCAAAAAAACTCCAAAAAAGAGTCTCAACATTCTATCAAACAGACCTACGTTCTTCTCCATACCAGGAAGTTCTCAGCAAAATCGCCCAAATGCAACTCATAAGACTCAGGGGCTATTGGCTCTTCGAGTCTTGGGGTGGCTTGTGAAGCTTAATGTAGGCCGAGCCTGCGATAGCCTCAGCATAGCCCAGTGTCTTTGGCTTTTTGCCACTGTAATCTATAACCAGACTCTCAATCACGTAGCAAGACCTCTCTTGAAAAGGTATAGGCCCGTGCGCTTTGATCTGAGCTTCCGAGCATTTACGAGCGGTATTCACACTTCGGTAAGAGTCTTTTTTATAAGCTTTTGTGATACGGTCTCGGTCTTCTTTCGGCAGTCGTGTGGAGTGCAGTTGTGGTCCTGAGTGAGCCACTTTCATGCCACAGGTGTTGTAGAGAGCAGCCCCTATAAGCCTGTGCCCTCTGGCCACCGAGCCCAAAGCATGCGAAACACTCGTTTCATAAATACCCGAGAGGGGGTCTTTTAGCATTTCAGATGGTTTGGCTTCGCGGTTTTCTTGTTCAATTTGAGCTTGCTGAGAATCTAACTGTTTTGCTTCGGCCTCAGACCCCGGGTTCTTGGCCAGGTAATCTGAAAAAAACCAATAGACCGAACTGTGCGAGTCTCCCAAAAACGGGTGCGCCCCAGATAGCTCAACTTCAGAGGGTCCTTCAAACGCTACGGCAGACCAGCTGATCAGCATCAGCAAAAGACTAACTGTACGCACAAAACTCTCCTTCTTAAGTACTTTGAGTCTTAGCCTAAGAGACAACTGCTTCAGTGACAAGTCAGCCGGTTCTGTAGGCTAATGCATCTCCTTGTAGCTGCTG
>JABSOQ010000008.1:42937-54547 GCA_013216195.1 Bdellovibrionales bacterium | reverse complement strand
ATGATGGCCGCCTCACTTGCTGACGGCGTCACCCAAATTGAAAATGCGGCTAAAGAGCCAGAGATCGTTGATCTTGCAAACTACCTCACTTCTATGGGTGCTAAAATTTCTGGAGCTGGCTCAAGTATTTTAAAAATTGAAGGTGTAGATAGGCTAAAAGAAGCTGAGCACACTGTGATTCCTGATAGAATCGAAGCAGGCACTCTGTTAATAGCTGGCGCAATTACCGGGGGAGAGATTGAGGTCACGAACTGTGTTCCAGAACATTTTGATGCTCTGACAAACAAGATGAGAGAGTCGGGCTTCACGATAGAGACCTCTGAAACTTCAGTAAAACTACATAGCCTTGACCAATGGAAGGGCGTCGATATCTCCACCATGCCTCATCCTGGTTTTCCGACAGACCTACAAGCTCAGTTCATGGCCCTAATGACAATTGCTGAGGGAACGAGTGTGATTACTGAAACCATTTTTGAAAACCGATTCATGCACGTGCAAGAGTTGGTTCGTTTGGGGGCAAATATCACACCCAAATCGAGAGTTGCAGTGGTTAGAGGCGAGCCAGGCGGTCTAACGGGCGCACCGGTAATGGCAACTGATCTCAGGGCTTCAGCTTCATTAGTTTTAGCGGGCTTAGTTGCAAAAGGTGAAACTGAAATCAACAGAATCTACCACCTTGATCGCGGCTACGAAAATCTCGAAGAGAAACTCTCAGGTGTTCAAGCTAATATTCAGAGAGTGAAGGCTTAAATTTCGTCTTCGGGTAATTTTTGGATTTCTTTTTGCCGGGTGTTCAAGCGTTCGCAAAAATTTGTATTTGACCATAGATTTGAAAAAGCAATTTGAGAAGAGTATAGCGGCTTAAAGAATAGGGCGAGGTCTGTTCCCATAAATGATGTTCTGCGCGGGTTGTTTTGACCGGGATAGTATTTGTGCATGTATTGAACATAAGCACCAGCCTTTTGATCAATCTGATAATAGGGCGAAATAAAGTCAACTACAGGACCGTCGCTTGTGATCACAATTACTAGGTTGAATACACTTGAAGCCTCTTTGAAATCACCCACTGACTTGCCTTGAGAAAAAGTGATGCGAACTCCCTGTGAATTAGCAGTTGAATCTTGAAACTTGAAAACCTCATTTGGGCCTATGCTGAAGCTCGAGTATTTCTCTTGTAACAAGCGGGTCACTTGATTCGATACAAAAGAATTGAAGTAGGCCGAAGTTACAGAGGCATAAAGTCTTTGGTTACCAAAGAGTCTGAAGACTTCTTTTTGTTGCCTTTTGTATCGATCGTCATACCGTTTAACAGCTGTATCCCAGGCCTCATAGATGTCTCGCAGGGCCTGTACGAAGTTTTCATCGGTATCCATGACAGAGACTTTCTGGCTAGCAAGTGTTGTAAAGTTCATGAACTCCAATTCTAATTCAGACCTAAATGAGCCATAATTCAGGTCAAGCGAGCTCGCTAACAGAGAGACCCTTTGTTCGAAAGATTGTTGAATATAACCAGGAAAATACGTGCAGTAGTCGTCAACAAAGTTGAGCTCGGTGTTTGCCAAGTCGCGCGCAGGTGGATTGTTAGAAACAATCTCAACACTTGTACAACCCGGCATTAAAGCGGCCGAAACGGTTGCTATCAGTAACAGATTTAAATAGCCCCGGAGCATGTATCCTTTTCGGAATAGATTAGATTTCACATTTGAATTTCTGCAACAAACTCGACGTTAGATTGGGCAAAAAAAAAGCCTCTCGGGGGGGCGAAAGGCTTTTCACACAGATTAGGAGGGGGAAATCCCAATCAATTTTTAGGGGACTGAGATTGACCAGCAGGGGGTTGCTGTTGCTGAGCTTTCACCTGAATCAAACCAGAGATAGAAAGCACGACTAAGATGTATACTATCAATATCAATCTCATTGCCCCACCTACATAGCAAGTGGTGTACCATTACTCAGCTACTGTTAAGTTTCTTCTCGCCACCACTAAAAGTCCCACTTTGGGTATGCTTAATTTATGGTCTCAAAATAGTTTGGTGATCTTAGGTATTTACATCAAAGACCCATTTTGGGTTCAAAACTCGTTTAGGCACTAGAATGAAACCTTTAAGTAAGGGTTTAGTTGCCTCTGCATGAAGGGCATTTGCTAGACTTTGATCTCGACAGGCGAGGCTCAGAGGCAACTTGGCTCAAACATCAAATCTATCTGAGATATCATATTCGGATGAGTAACAGCTTAAGCCAAAAATGGGTTGTGAAACTTCAAGATGGTCGAATCATTGGACCATACGAGACGAAACGCATTTTAGACAAAATTGCACGCGGGTCCCTTTCTGGAGATGAGCAAATTTCAAAGTATCCTGGCGGTGACTGGATAGCGATTTCGTCTCAGCCAGAATTCTACGATCTGCTCTTGAATGTGCTTTCAGGTGCGATCGACAAAAAGCCTAAGACCGATACGTCATCTCGCTCAAAGAGAAGCACGACAAAACAAAAGGGTGGTGAAAGCAAAGCCGAATCAGCTCAAGCTGAAATGACTGACCAAGATTTTGAAGGCTCTGGTACCGAAGACGCTCCTTCGGTAAGTGAACTTGAGATGGAGAAGACTAGAGTCGTGCGCTCAGAGAAGAAAGAGCAGACGATTAGAACGAGTACAAAGAAGGCCAAGTTTGCCGACGAAACCTATGAAGACGACGACGAGGAAGAAGAAGAGTGGACCTATGTCGAAACAGATCAGCTGGTAGAAGAGGGCTCTGAATACGACTTCGAAGAGTACGAATCTGACGAAATAGATGACGACTTTGAAATTGAGGCGCAGACATCTACAAAGCGGTCTGATGATATTGAACTTATTGATGTTCGCAAAGCTATTCGAAAAATTAAAAAGAAAAAGACCAAGCTGCCTTTGATTGTAATAGCGGTTGTTCTTCTAATAGGAGCCTACTTTCTTTCTCAACCAGTTGCTCCCCAACGCGGCTTCCTCAGCCTAAAGAGAATACCTTTGGGCAAAGGCAAGCCAATGTCTGCCGAGCAGATAAAGACCGCGACTTCACGAGCTGTAGGTGAGTATTTAAAAGATGATTTAAGGTCTTATAGGTCTGCAGAATCTCAGTTAGTGAATCTGATTGCTTCAGATCCGAGAAATTTAAATTTATTTGGAATCTTGTGTCTTACCCAGTTTGAAATTTGGCCTTCGGCGAGACAAAGCTCAAATGATCTACAAGCACTTGAACAGGCTGTTCAAATGAGCTCAGCAGTTAACCCCACCCATTTGTATGCTTACACCTGCAAGGCGTCCTCATTAATGTTGCTTGGCAAAATTCAAGAGGCTAGTGCTTTTGTAGAGCAAATACTGACACAGTTTCGAGGTTCGAAAACTGCAGCCATACCCTTTTACTACTTCAAGGCTCTGCTGCTAGCGAGTAACAAAGACTACCAAACTGCCATCGGCTACGCTAACTCGGCATCTAAACTATGGCCGCAATGGCTTCGGGCTTATGTGCTAGAGGCGACTCTGCATATGAAGACAGGTAACAACCCTG
Source organism: Bdellovibrionales bacterium (assembly GCA_013216195.1). Taxonomy (GTDB): domain Bacteria; phylum Bdellovibrionota; class Bdellovibrionia; order Bdellovibrionales; family UBA1609; genus JABSOQ01. Next base: position 51,008 of record JABSOQ010000008.1, on the reverse strand, counting down.
CTGCTTACAAAATTTTATCTGCAATCTACAAAAACAATCAGCAGCATGCGGCCACAAAAGTGCTTTTGGGTATTATAGAATTTCGTCAGTACGGCAATACTGAGAGGGCTTTGGCATTTTTAAAATCAGGCTTGAAGAGTGCCGAGCAGGTGCCTCGCCATATCGCAGCCGATGGTTATCTCGTTCAAGCGAAGATTAGTTTAGCCTCAAGTGATCAAGCTGCAGCACTCAGTGCTGCCAAAAAGGCTTACAAGTTTGATCCTGGTAACGACACCGCTAAGAACTTGGTGCTAAGGCTTGGTGGTAAAGAGAGCCTAAAAGTCACAGCACTCAAAGCACACGAACTCATGCTCGAAGGTGACAATTATGTTCGACAGGGTGATTGTCAATCGGCCCAGGCTCATTACAAATCAGCTTTTGAAATTGATAAAAAACTAGGAATCGCGGCTTACAAGGCCGGCAAATGCCTATGGAAGGTGAGCTTTAGTACAGAAGCCATTCAATGGATGAAGAAAGCCATTAAGGCAGATCCCAGGCTCATAGATGCTTATATTGTGTTGGCTGACTTTTATTCGCAAAGATACAACTTCATAGCCGCAGGCCAAACCCTTCAGGGAGCTGCGAGATTAGCTCCTAAAAGTCATGAGGTCTTGCGAGGTTTTGCGCAAGTTGAACTCAGGCGTAACAATTCTAAGGCTGCAGTTGGTTTTGCAAAACAAGCGCTTGCTGTCTACTCGAATGATGTCGAGTCTATGGTTATTCTCAGCAAGGCCTACCTGCAGGGCAGGTCAAATATTCAAGAGGCCTTTGCGCAAGCAGCGAAGGCGGTAGAAATCGACTCGAGTCATCGTGCCGCCCAGATTGTGTACGCACGAGCCTTAGCAAGGCTTCAAGGTGCAGAATTCGGAATCGAACACCTCGAGGGTTTGATCTCTAGATACCCATTGGTTGAAGAATACCGAATGGCGCTTGGAAGACTCTATCTTGAAGACGATCGCTTTTCGAGTGCTGAGTCGGTGTTCAGGCAGATGGTTGAAATTCAAGATAAGCCTAAAGAGCCACTTCTTGAGTTGGGGCGAGTGTTGAAAATTCAAGGGCAATTTCAGGAGGCCCTAGATTCATTTTTTAAAGCTGCTGTATTCGATCCGGCAGATGCCGAACCATTTTTCGAGGCAGGCAAGCTTTTGCTCGAATTTAAAAAACCCAAAGAGGCCAGAAAGCAATTCGAACGAGTCTTGGTAACCAATCCGAAGTATCCCCTCGTTCACTACAATATCGGTAAGGCCGAGCTTTTGATCAATAGGCCTAAGAATGCTCTTAAAGAGGCCGACAAAGAGAAGCGAGCCAACCCCAACATGGCAGCTGCTTATATGCTAGCAGCAGAGGCGTATGCCAAAAGGAAGCAGTTCAACCTTTGCGCTCAAGAGTACCAGAGAGCCATAAAGCTTAGACCTCAAGGGGCAGAGTCTTATGTGAAGGCGGCTGCTTGTTATAGACAGGCAGGTAACTTTGACTCAGCTGAGTCGATGCTAAATATTGCTTCGAGAAAAGAATCGGGTAACTCTGACATCTACCGCGAACAAGGAGCCCTCTACGAGGCCAAGGGTGATTACGAAAAAGCCGTTGCGGCTTACCAAGAATACTTTATTCTAAACCCAAATGCCCCAGACAGAACCCTGATCGAGGGCCGGATCCAGAGGATGGGACGATAGGAGACGATATGGCACAGTTAAGCTTAAACTTCCCAAATCAGATCAAAGAAACCACAGAGAGCATGTCGGTTTACATCTTGAAAATTATTTCAGGACTCATGCTCGCGATGACCGTCTCTTTGATCTTTCAAGAGATCATCGGCTTTGAGGCACTGTCTTTTGTTCTGCTCTCGAGCACGATTCTGATTGGTTTCATGAGAGTGGTGAGGTCTTGGAGAGTGGTCTCGATTCTAGTCTTCGATCTTGTTTGTATCCTTACAGCTCTTTTGCTAAGGATGTACATCTTAATAGCACCTGGCGCTTGAAGTGAGCGGCCAGTTCAACTAACGGGTGACTTATGATCGATATTAAAGCTCTAGAAAGCGAACATGTTCTTGAGTCTGGCAAGACTTACAAGCAAGAGTACATCGAATCATTGAAATCCCGGGGTGAGAGTGAGTCTCAGGTCACTAAAGCTCTAGAGCTGAATTCAAAGCGCAAGGCGCTTGTGCGTGAGATTGAAACCTCGAAGGCTCAGCAAAACAAAGTTGGGGCTGAAATTGCTCAAAAGAAGAAAGCGAAAGAAGATGCCTCTGATCTGCTTGAACAGATGCAGAAAGTGAGCGCAGAGGTCAAAGAGAACGGCAAAGTTTTAGACTTCATCGAGAATGAGTTGCACGACTTCATGCTTCGTTTGCCAAATAAGAACTGCTCTGATGTTCCCGAAGGGGCTGATGAGTCTGCGAACCTTGAAGTTAAGAAAACAGGCGAAGCCGTAGAGTTGCCTTTTAAAGCTAAAGAGCATTTTGATTTAGGGGAGAGTCTCGGGATTCTAGATTTTGAGAGAGCAACAAAAGTTGCAGGCGCTCGGTTCACTTTTCTTAGAGGAGCTGCAGCGAGACTCGAAATGGGTCTCGCGCAAATGATGCTGAATATGCATATCACTGAGGGTGGCTACGAAATGGTGATACCGCCTTTTGCAGTGAACAGCACGGCTCTTACCGGCACAGGGCAGTTTCCCAAGTTTAAAGAAGATGTGTTTCATCTCAGCGATACTGACTATCACTTGATCCCGACAGCAGAGGTTCCAGTTACCAATTTTTTCGCTGGTGAGATTTTGAAAGAGGCCGAGTTGCCAACTGAGTTTGTGGCTTATTCACCTTGTTTTAGGTCAGAAGCAGGTAGCTATGGTAAAGATACTCGTGGTCTGATCCGTCAGCATCAGTTTAACAAAGTTGAATTGGTTATGTTCTCCCACCCTGATAAGTCATATGAGCAACATGAAAAGATGCTTGCAGATGCTGAGCGAGTGTTAAATAGGCTTGAGTTGCCGTACCGAGTTGTGAGCCTTTGCTCAGGAGATATTGGCTTTGGTGCAGCCAAGACTTATGACATTGAGGTTTGGCTACCAGGGCAGAAGGCGTATAGAGAAATTAGTTCATGCTCCAATTGTGAAGATTTCCAGGCCAGAAGGGCTAACATTCGCTATCGTCCTTCAGCCCCAAAAGCGAAACCTCAGTTTGTACACACTTTGAATGGCTCAGGGTTGGCAGTTGGTAGAACGCTTATCGCTGTGCTCGAGAATTATCAGCGAGAAGATGGCTCCATCGCCGTTCCAGAGGCTCTGCAGCCCTTTGTTGGCGGTCTAAAAGAGATTCGCTAGCGCCTTTATTATGATGCGTTTGGCGACTTGTAGCTGGCATGTCTCGGCTGCAAACGGACCTATTCTGGCATTATTAACAGGCTCAATTTTTTTGGCCAAAGTTAAATTCCTTCGATTTGACAGTTGATTTCCTGGGCCAGATTCAATAGGTTGGTTCGCGGAGAGATGGCAGAGCGGTTGAATGCACCAGTCTTGAAAACTGGCAGGCCTTTGCGGGTCTCGGGGGTTCGAATCCCCCTCTCTCCGCCACAGAAAAGCCGACCTATCAGGTCGGTTTTTTTGTATCTAAAAGGCCCTACACCTCAGATCGATAAATTCTATGATAGGTGGCGAGATAGGTTTTCACTTGCTTGAGAGACACTGGCATTTAATGGCATTGCAATGAGCGCGGCATTCAGAATTCTAATCTACACTTTGTTACTTTCTGCGCTCACAAGTATTCCAGCTCATGCGTATTTGAATATTGAAAGCTTAAGGCAAGACTCCAAACCCGGCTTGCATGGTTCGACTGCAGTACGTACCTCTGGGTCGTCTGGTAACAATGATGTCATTGCCGGTAGTTTGACTAGCCAAAGCATTATCAAAATAGGCCGAGAGGAGTTTATCGGTATTTTTAACTACCGCTACGGAGAAGCTTCAGACGTAAAGAATACCAACTCTGGCAATATTCATATTCGTTACGCCAAAGGGCCAAGAGATGCTAACTTGTCACTCGAGACTTTTGCTCAGCTTGAATTTGACGAGTTTCAGAACCTGAATTCAAGAGAACTCGTTGGTCTTGGTCTTCGTGCGGAATTGGTTAAAGTCGATCTTCTCACTGTATATGCTGGCATTGGGGCCTTCTACGAAAATGAAGATATTCGCGATTCGGCCGACCAAGAAACCATGAGAGGCAATTCGTATCTCTCTGTGCGCTCACACCTAAGTGAAGACCTTTCATTTAGTGCAATAGTCTACTACCAGCCAAACACCCGCGATATGACCGATTACAGACTAAGAACTCACTTGGGACTAGAATTTCAACTCAAAGCCCAGCTAATGTTCAATGTAGTTTACGAGAGGCATCTCGATACATTGCCGCCTCCAACTATTGAAGAACTCGACACTAGATTTTTGACAGGTATCACATGGAAGTACTAAGTTTCGAAACGATGGAACTTGAAAAATGGCAAAAGCGGTTCGAGTCGTATCTTGCCGGGCATCCGAGCTCAGATGGATCTCACGACATCAGTCACTTTCAACGGGTCTGGCGACTTGCTAAGAGCTTTGCACCTGAAGTGGCAGACCTCATTGTTATTTTAGCAGCTTGCTACTTTCATGACATCGTCAGTTACCCAAAAGATGATCCAAGGAGATCGCAATCATCGCGAGATGCTGCTGTTCGCGCCTCCGAGATACTTAAAAATATGGGTTTTCCAGGAGATAAGCTAGGGCATGTGAGACACTGTATTGAGGCTCATTCTTTCTCTGCGAATATAAAAACTGAGACGATTGAGGCAGAGGTCGTCCAAGATGCTGACCGGATGGAAGCGTTGGGTGCTATCGGCTTGGCTCGTACATTTTATGTTTCTGGTTTAATGGGCTCTACGCTGTTTGATGCTAATGATCCATTTGCTAAGAGCCGAGACTTAGATGACAAGAGGTTTGCGATCGATCATTTTGAAACGAAGCTGTTCAAGTTACCTTCCTCAATGAAAACAGAAAAAGGCAGGCAAGAGGCCGAAAAGCGAGCCAAAGTTCTCAAGAATTTCTTAGAAGATTTGTCTAAAGAACTAAACCCTTAGATCTCATCTTCTGAACGATCTGGGTTGCCGCCCATGTCTTCTTCGTCACAGTAGTAGCCACAGTAACGACCTTTGACCACGTGAGTGTACTGTTCGATCCATTTCTCAGCACCAAGTGCTAGGCACATCTCGTATTGTAGAAAGGCAGAGTCAACATAGTTCAAATGATCATAAGCGAGCATTGAACCAGTGACTTCGTATTCTAAAGCCGCTTCATTGCAAATCTCAGCATTTGGGTAATTGGGTATAGCCAAGCCCTCAGTAACAATCTCTTGGATGTCTTTTAAGTACTGCATGTAAGTTGTTTGGTAATTCGCACTGGCCTGTAGGCTAAAAAGCGCGAGCAAAAGTAGACTGGCTATTCTGTGAAACATAGGTTCCTCCCCCAAAGAAACGAAGTTTGAATCTCTGGACTACCACAGAACGCGGCGAGAACAAGATCAGGCGGCTGAATCTCTACGAGTAGCAGCCAATATGTGATTTTTGCAGGGTAAATCTACCTAGGGGTTATCAATTTCTACCATTGCTTCGAGAGAGGCTAGGCCATTTCGTACATCTAAAACGGTGCTGGCCTCAAGGATTGGTGTTTCACCTTTAACTACCAGCTGGGTAAAGTGGTTTTGAAATTGAGCTAGCTTCTCACCACTGGAGTTAGCCCCCTCTTTGGCGTGGAACATCAGACTGATTTTTAACCTGTTCTCTGGCAAGCGAATTCGAGACATCCAGAGATCAACCGTGTATTCACGATCACCGCATACCACGGTCCACCAGGGCGGTGGGGGCACAGGGGTGACGCTTTTGAGTGGTCGGTGTGTGCAACTGATTGCTGGTCGCCCTTCTTCATGAAGTGTAAAGCTGATTTGCTCTTGCTCAAAGCGAGTCATCGCAAGGCTTAGTGAACTGAAAACAGCAGCAAAGAAAAGAAATAGAACCTGAATTCTGATAGATATCATTTTTCGATCTCCATTCGACTTATCTTAGTGCTCATCCAGGAGCCAAGCATCTCACCCAACTTTTTTGAGGGGTGACCTCTTGATTGATAGTAAGACGACAGTTCCTCTATGTTCAAACCTTTCAGCTCTTCATGCGCAAACCAGCAACGCGTTTTAGGTGTTTGCCTACACCATTGTTTCATAACCTTAATGCTGGGGCGCTGTTGACCCCTTAGATAGTCTCTAAGTTCGTTTCTCCATGCCAGGTAGTGCACTATAGGTACTAGACCCTGTTTAAGCGCACTGCTGACGAAGCGATCTAAAATTTTTTTGGTGAGCTTCACTGAAGCTGCATCTTCCCAAAGATCGACTCTGGCTACTTCATACAGGGGCTCTCCTGAGGCAATGATCGATAGTTGGTGCCAGAGACCTTTTGAGACAAACAATCTTGTGTAAGGAAACCTACTTTTAGGCGGCTGAATTTGCCGATACCAAAAGTCGTTTTGCCCCAATTTAGCGAGCTCGTTTTGATTTTTGAGCCTCTTGAGCTCAGCTTTGGATCGAATCGGATTTTTTAAAAGTTCCAATTTGTCTGAAAGCGGCTGAAGAACAAACCGAGGCTTAGTATAATAAATCGTTGAGCGATATTCAAAAAAAGGCCAATACACCATTTGATTTCGATTGATATTGTCTTGCATGACCGTCAACACGACATACTTCGCGGTCTTTGAGTTTTTAATGACCGATTCGAGTTTTAATACTGATTGATCTAGCCCATAGCCACGAACACCTTCGTTGCTGACTTTTTTACGCAAATCTCTTTCAAGAAAGTGAGCCCATGTGTGCTCTTTTGGCAGTTCGTCGCCAAATGTGAAAGAATCTCCAAGTAAGACCACTGTTGGATTAGCTTTAAGGTCTCCTCTCGGGTTCTGTTCAACCCAACCGAGCTCTCTATCGTAGAGCTGCAGACTTGCACCATCGACTGCGGTCAAATGACTTAAAAAAATCAGCTTGCCTGAGGCTAAGCTTGTTAGGCTAAAGCCAATTATCTCTAAAGCAAGAACACTGGCGGTGAGCAACAATATACAGTTAATTACTAAGGGTTTGCGTTTAGAGATTTCCCTTTTCCCGTTTCCAACCATCGATAAGCTACAAACCTGCGGGCAAAACTCGGCTACTGTCTTGATTTCGAATTCGGTCCAAACCCTGGGTATAGGTCGTAAGTTCTTTGTAATGACTTTCGTGATAACTTTTGGCCATCATGTATTTTTCTACACTGTCGAGAATCGCTTTCGCCTTCTCGTACTGATTTTCTGTGAAGAGAGATTTAAACTCGATTAAAGAGTCAGCAAACTTTTTTCGTACCTCTTGCTTTTGAGAATCACTGAGAACCCTAACATTCAAATGTTGGGGGTTATGAGCAACGTGATGAGAAACAATGGGTCGCTTCTTTGTGCTGTTGATTCTCTTGAAACCGCTCTCAACGACCTTCCATTTCATGAAGTCAGGCAAATGAAGAACATTATAGGCCGTTACGGTACAAGCTAGCCAAGACATAACCGGCGCCGGTAGAGCATCTAGTTTTTGGAGATTACGATAGATAGCGGGCCACTTAGCTGGGTAACGTTGTAACTCAAGAACCTCTCCGAAACCGTCAATGCTCGCACCGACTCTCACTTGCTTGAATTCTTGCCAGAGGTCGATCGCTTTTTGTGGCAAGACTGTCATGTTGGTGTTGTATTCAAGGATAATGTTTTTAGAAAAGCCTCGGTCGACACACTGCCCGACAAACTCGTAGTGTTGATCAATCAACATAGGCTCACCGCCAGCCATATAAATGTGCTGTACGTGATCGATATTCTGTTCGAGCGCCTGCCAGAACTTTTCACTCTCATGCCATTGATAAGAGTTACTCGGGTCAACATAGCGCGCACCTTGCTTTTCAATCTGAACGACGCCGTGGCTATCTTTGAATTGATTTTGCCCAGTCAACTCTACATA
>JABSOQ010000008.1:0-42927 GCA_013216195.1 Bdellovibrionales bacterium | reverse complement strand
TGTTGGCCCACACATTCGACAAGCAAGGTTACACTTGTTGCCAAAGCGTAAGTCAAAATATCGAACAGGTGCCTGCTCAGTGTTGATCGAGCCATCCTCGGCAGTTGCCGACTTAAACTTGTCGAAATCTGGCTTCCAATTCTCGATCTCATAGTGACGTCTCGAATTCAGGCCGGCTTCTTCCTCTTGTTGGCAGCGAACGCACTCATTTGGCCACTTGCCAGCAATCATGTCGAGCCTCATTTGCTTCACAATTGCTGAGTTACGTGACTCCTTCAATTCACCGGTCTTTGCGTTAAAGGGTTGCCCATCTTCTTTTCGCAAAATACCCCGGCTCTCGGAGATATTGGCCTGACAGCAAACGCGAATGTCACCGTTGTTTCTAACAGCAGTGAAGTTCCATGGAATTGGACACATTGTCTTTGATGAGCTCAAGCTTTAACCCCTCGACCAAGATCTAGCACAGTAAACCATGCTGGGGCATGGGGTAGCAACCTCAGTGAGCCCGTGCCGTGAGTCGAAATGCTCATGACTAAGGTCCTGAAAACCAAAACATTGGTCGTAAAGCTTAAGTCTAGAGGGGCTGCTCCCGAGACGTGAAATATGACAAAGGTCCCTTGGTTCTTAAGTCTAGTGATTTTGCTTCCCTGCTTGGCGAAAGCTCAGCAAAGAGCGAGCTGCTGGCCAAAGCATAATGCGGTAAGTCAGGAGCTTCTGCTCGACAGTGAAGTCTCACAGCAAATTGCAGTTGAAGATGTTGGCTACCCAGCAGACGAGTCTCGCACTGTTATGGTAGTTGAGCCTACCAAGACTGGTTTTCAAATGACATTGAAGTTTCGCGATGGCTTTCCTCCGCTTGGTAGCCCTCAAAATGTCTATGCCGTTATGATACTCGGAGAAAATGGCCAACCACTTTTGTTTGAAGATTTCACCGGTGGTTGCCAAGGGCCAGGGGTCTCATTTTTCCCAGGGCAGAAGCTTGATCTTGCGAGGCTGAAACTGAGCAATCTTTCCTCTAGCAAAATTCACGTTTTGCTCTGGAGCCAATAAGTAATCTGAATACTATCTTGCAAAGTTTATAACCTCTATACCGTCATCTCTTCAAAACTCACCACTGCGAACAGCATTGAAGACTTTGCCATTGTGATCTTGGGTGATTATGCGAACTTAAGCCAACAAAGCTTAGGGGCGGGTAAAATCATGGGGAAACTCTATTTCTTTTTAGTCGTAGTAATTAGTCTCTCACATTCTGTTGGTTCTGCATACGTGACCTCGAAACAGGCCTTGGAGGACGAGTTCCCTGGGCAGGTCTCTTGGTTGCAAGAGGTCTTTCCAGGTTACGATAAGCTGAGCTATGAATGGTTACAACAAACGATTCGCGATAACAACGTGAGCTCAATCGAAGAACTACTGCCTCTTTTACCTGAAGCACTTAGAAAGAGTTATACCCTTGTAAAAGAGTCTTCAGCATTGCAAGGGGCTGATGAAAAGAACCCTCGAGCGATTTTGTTTGCGCCCGATGCGCGTCTGGTTCTGGCTTTCAATGGTGCCGACTATCAAGAACGCTTTCAACATCTTGAGGTTCTTGACTACACAGCAAGTGATGGTTCGGCCAGGTTATTCGAAATTGATTTTTCAAAGACAGGTGAAGAAAAGTTCTCTGCCGCGAATTCAGCAACTTGCATGAAATGTCATTCAAGCTATCCAAAGCCAGATGGTGAAGCCAAGCCGATCTGGCCGAATTACAACAGTTGGTTTGGCTCTTACGGAGAGTCAGACGACCGTATTGAAGGCGATGAGCTCGACCAGTACAAACAGTTTACCGAGTTGCAAAAAGATCACCCGCGCTACAAGTGGTTAATTAGAGAATCAGATGTGCACAAGTATGCTCCGTACTACCGCAATGCTGCTCAGCCAACCGATGATTCGTTCTACCCTGGGCAGTCGCAAAACGACCATTACCAAGACAACGGTGTAAGTGTTAATCCGCGCAACCCGAGGTTCATGCCAGGGTTAAGGTTAAGTAAGGCCCTTGATGCAAGAAATGCTAAGCGGGTTGCAACTCGACTCATGCAGCACGAGTCCTATCAGAAGTTCAAATGGGGTACACTGTTTGCTCTGACCTGCGTTCCGAAGGGCTCCAAAGAGTCGTTTCGAAACAACCCGGAGTATTTGCCAGACGGTATACCGCAATTGGTACTCGGTGATTTTGGTCTTGACCCAAGCGTGTTCACTATTCTTTTTGCTGATGATCGCGCTGACTACCATACAGGCAATGCCACTGTTGGTACCGATGCAATGGTGGCCTATCACGTAGCAAAAGATGTTTTTTCGACAGTTAGTGATTATGACAGCGATGGCGTATCGAGAATCTTTACTCCCAATTACTGGCGAGTTTATTATTCGGTCTTCAGTTTAGACAAAACAGCTAATGCGAAACAAACAGAGACCTATAAATATCTTTGGGCCTGGAGTTATTTGATGGATGAAGTTTCTCCTGCCTTTTCAACACGTTCTTGGTCAAGAGTGCCAAAAGCAGAGCTTGGTTATTCGCATAACAAAGCTAAAACTTCTGATCTTGCCTGTGCAGAGCTTGGGCAGATGGCCATCGACGAAATCGCAGGCAGAGAAGATCAACATCCCGAGTTGTTCGAAGACCGCGGTAGGTTTAAAACTTCTTTTTACGGAATGAAGTCGATCTCAAGCCGTGGCTATCGTGACCTTCCCACAATTCGTAAACAGTGCGCTGACTGCCATGACCCTAAGGAGCCTGGTGTGAACTTTGCCCCTTATATCCCATTTGGTGACGAATTCGCTTTGAGACTTTTCGTACAGTCAGAGCAAAGGGGAGAGACGAATCGCTTCTTAAGAAAAGTAGAGCGTTACATCGGGCGCGATGAAAGAGAAGCTCACCTTGGTGGTCGACGAATGCCTCTAGGTCGCAAATCGTTGAATGACTCAGAGTCTGCTGCTCTTAAGACCTATCTAGAGGCGATGATTGACTAAATGACTTTGGGCTCAAGCTCTTGAGCCCAGGCTTCAGTAATAGGCGTGAAGTTGAAACATTGTAAGTTCGCTGGTGAACTTCTCGTCAGCAGCTTCATCTGGAAGCTCCTCTCGATTCAAGAACATTACGTCGAACTCGAGACCAGAAATCAAAAAGGCCTTAAACCCGTAACCGACTTCTGTAGCTTGACCAGGAGCCATAGAGACCAACCCGGTGCTGCCAGCAGCAGTACCAAGCTCTGACAGTACGTTTGAAGTCGCGTAAGTGGCTTGAAAGTAAAACTCTCTCCAAAATCTATACTTGGCTTCTAGGGTGCTGACGTTACCACCATCACTTCCCTCACCAACCGTGCGTTCTCTGTCGATACGAGTTGTATCAAAGTTCAGAATCAAATCTTTTTTGAAAAGAGGGTCTTTAAAACTTCCGCCTGCAGTGAGTGAGTACATGTCCCAAGTCTTCTTTTGACCATTTACCTCTCTTTGTGTGCTCCAAACCGAAAGTGAGGTTGAGAGCCCAAGGGTAACCCAACGACCTCCAAGAGTGATCATGTAACCCTCATCATCATTACCTAGAGTGGCATCACTCGAAACACCTTGTGCATCTGAAGGTTGAATCAAGTTAAAAATAAAGAAGGGTATGTTCGGAGAGCCCCCAAAGGCAGCGGTTCTAAATACAGGTCTGCCGCCAAACCCAGAGAGTTGCTGGCCCAAGCTCTCGTGGTTCAAATTGTAGTTACCAAACAGCGGTCTTGTGTTTCCGTATTGCAAGAACGTGTTATAAGGCAAGTCATCCCAGAGAAGGTAAGCTGAGCGCAAGTGCCCACTTTGAGAGTCTAAACTCTGAAGGGCATAGCCTGTATCTCCGTTTGCCTCATCTTGAATGCGAGCCTCAAGAACTGCTGATAATTTATGGTACTTGAGTGGTCGAGCCCTAACACCAACATCGACAGCCATGAAGCCATCGAAGGCCCTAGGGTCATCTGCTGTAGATCGCTGGAGTGAGCCGTAAAAATAACGAACGTCAGCACCTGCGTAGGTAGATAGAGTTCGCTCTAATCTCCAAGGATCATCTTTAGGAACGATTGCTTGAAACTGCTGGTCACTTTCAACTTCGTTATGCCACTCGTTCCAAGAGTATTTATCGTACAAGCTTTCTCTTGGGTGAGTCTCTTTGATTGTCTTGTGTGGCGGTACTCTGTTGAGAACCTTCTTTGGTAATTTATTGCCTTTTCCAAGACGAGTAACACGTTTTCGGTAAAGCTGTTTTCCGAGCGGGGCAGGTGTGCCCTCTTCATGAACCACTTCGCTTTTGAAACTTCTCAGCCATCGTTGAGAGTTCCACTTGCCGTATGTGTTTCTTAACCCACCACCTTGCGGGTTCACATGGCAACCTTGGCAAGATAGAGAGCAGCGGCGGCCAACAGCGGGTCTATTGACTCTTCCCGGGGCGTGGCAAGCAGCGCAGTTCTGGGCAAATCTATTCGATATCCAGGGTTCTGCAATTACGATCCCGGCTGAAACAGAAATCAAAGTGGCGAAGAAAAAAATAACCTTCAAAAAGCGATTAGCTCTCGGGTCAATTCGTGAATGCATGACTAAATCCTTTGGTCTTCAGCAAAGAGTTTAGTTACCAGAGACCTAAGGGTCAAATTTCACTATAGAATTAGTCGACCTGCAGTAAGAAGGTTAATTGACCGAGTCGTCGATCTTTGTACATCTGGAGTAAGAGAGAACCACAGGCTTTCGGGCCGAAGCTGGTGAGTTCGTTACAGACATTTTGCCCATTAATTGCCCAGAGTCATTCAATCTCAAGGTCTCAAGAAGCCCTTTGTCGTCTAATGAGGCCACAAGTGAGCCCTTGGCTTTCTTGTAATTCGCAAACACGTGAGAGCCGGTGTTGTTGAGACTCTTTGAGCTAGCTTGACCGAACCGAAACAGTCTCAACGACTCTTCTTTCTGTAATTTCGATCTGACACCAAAAAGAGTGCAGTTCCAGGTGGTAAAGCTCAATTCCTCAAGTGTGGGAATGCGTGATTTTGCGAAGTCATTCTCAAGTTGCTGAATCACTTGCTGGTCCAAAAAATGAAGTTTGGCCTGCAGTTCATTCGAATGCATCACTACGCCTACAAAAAGTGAGGCTATGAATAGACTTATTTTCACCTTACTCTGACCCAAACCGACCTGCTTTCAAACCTCAAGTGGATTGCAAGACCACAACCAAGAGGTTTCTACGCACCATTTATATTTTTCTTAGTAATTTCAGAATCTTACCAAGGGTGTGTGGCGGCCTCTTATGAGGCCGTGATGCAGTTTTTTCAAGGCTAGCCGTAGACCGTCATTTGCTGGGCTCGGAACCTAGCTTTAAATAGTAACCACCCGAGAGGCTGTTGGGGCCTGTGGCGTCTGGGCTAGTCTTTTGGCTAGTGAACGATTGTGCTCGATTTTGCTAGCTATGATGTGCCTTCGATCAGGCCATCGCTCCGGTGAGAGAACCTCAATTAGCCTGTCGAGTTCGCTCAAATACTTTTCGAAGCGTGTCTCAGGGTTAGGGTCTGCGTCATAGCTGTAGTCTATGAGTTCTTCGTACAGCTCAAAACCAAGCTGCTTCAAATAGTTGTAACAATTCGGCCCCAAGTATCCCCAAAAGGGTTTGCCCGTGAGGAGTGGTCTCCATGTCTTTTCGGTAAGAAAAGGTGGGCAAAGGTCTTTTTCTAAATCGTTGCTCTCGGCAAAGACGTCTAGCACAGCTCTTGTGTACTCATCTGGAAAACTATGCTGTGTTGAATCTGCATCTTCGCTGTCTAAGGTTCGTGTTTTTATGCCTTGCGAGTCTGAGCCGTACCGATTCAGCCAACTTAGAAAGAACTGCTGTTCGAGACCGCTACCCAAAATATGCCTCATAATCTCAACTCGCATTCGATTGATAGCTCTATTCATTGAGATTGCAGGTTTGGCCGGAGCTTTTTCTTCATAAGACAGGTAAGAAGACCATATGGTTTTTTTGTCGAATAGCTTTTGTAGATGAAACACTGGGAATAGCTCAATCGTCACCTGGGTGCCGCCAGAAAGCTGCAACTGGCGCACACAATTTTCTGCGTAGTCGAGGCTCCAATCACCAGTTTGAATGGTGAGTCTTTTACTAGCGAAGCCACTAAAAAACTGAGAGGCCAGAGTTTGTTCGGCCATAGCTCTGAACATCGATTCAGCACGGTAGTCAATAACTACAGGAGCCGCCGAAAGTTTCAATCGGCTATCAACTCGATCCAAATGAAACTTGGCATTGTTAAGATCAACTCTAGCGGGTTCGTTTGTAATTAGTTTGTCTCCTTCTTTGCAAAGTACGAAGTTGAATTGGCTATTGCTAAGGGAGCCCAAAAAACAACGATTACGGTGATCATCGCCTGAAGAAAAGTGATCTGCATCACTAACCAGGTTGAAACATGAAAAAGTATCAGAAGCAGGCCCTGCCAGAGCTGAAACTTTCGAAATGGGGTCACAAGAATCTGCAATAGCAAAAGAGTCTCAAGAATCAAGAACCCAACGAAAGCGAGGTTTGGGTGCTCTATCATTTGCATACCGAAAAAGTTTGGCTCGACTCGTTCTTGTGCCCACCTTAGCAGGGGAAAGTGCACCGCTGCCATAGGGTTAAAAGGGGTCAGGTGAATGAACTTAGCCAAAGCCGCGGTAAAATAAATTGTTGCGAGAGTGAACTTACTAGCAAAAAGGGTCCAGTGATTGAGTCGATCCGCAAGCTTATGTTCGGGCCTATACACTGGGCAAAATGCAAGTGTGATACTCAAGAGTAAAAAGGCATGCCAAGGGTGGTCGATCTTGCCGTTAGAAAACCGGGCAGCTAAGCCAACCAAGAGAAGAGCTGAAAAGCCAACTCTCAATGTTCGCTTGTAGGGCCGAAAGAAAGCCAAGCCAGCAAACAAAGGTATCCCTAGAAACACAGCATTCAAAATAAACTCGATGCCGAGAGCTTTGAAGGGAGTGATTGGCCAAAGTGGATCAGACATATTTGGAGGGTCAAATTCATGGTTCCAGATCT
Organism: Bdellovibrionales bacterium; assembly: GCA_013216195.1. Taxonomy (GTDB): domain Bacteria; phylum Bdellovibrionota; class Bdellovibrionia; order Bdellovibrionales; family UBA1609; genus JABSOQ01. The sequence continues at coordinate 35,870 of JABSOQ010000008.1, read as the reverse complement.
GCCATACAATAAGCATAATTGAGCCAATGAAGAACCAAAGGTAGATAACCTGTATAGAAAGGTAGCTTGTGAGAGGGTCTGTTCTGTCAGAATTGGCCCGATTGATTAGCTCATTTAGCATCACAGTCCTCAAGGCTTAAGTCATTGAGTGAGATTCGATCTTGCCGAATCACTTCAAAATCTTCAAATTTGATCACCGGTTCAACTTTTACTATCGTACGAATGATCTCTAGAGATACACCACATTTTGGTAGACCTAGAGTTTTTTGAACCTTGTTAAACTCGACGTCTCTGCCATCTGAAGCTCGATCGAAGGCCTTCCACAAAACCTTACGGACGGTTGGGTAGGGGCTATGTTTTGGTTTGTAATGCAAATCTGTCTTTGGTTCTTCGAGTTTTATGCCATTGACGTGAGTCACTAAGACACCAAATTGGCTAGCAGCTGGTTCAACACTGTCGAACAGTGTCCATGCAAATACAGGAAATATTTCAGACCGATCTGAATAGCCGAGTACGTAGGCCACTGAAAAGCAAACGTGCAATGATAGAAACAGCACGCTGTATTTTATGGCAAAAGGGGCTTTCAATAAGCTCGTTAAGTTGAATTTTAACATTTCACCTTCAAATCAAGTTTGAAAATCTGTGTTTTCAAACAGTCCGATGTTCAAATGATTGGGCAAAATGGCCTTGAGGTCATCCAAATTTTTTGCTTTAGGTGTGCATAAACCACAACCACACATTTTGTTCGGGCACTGAATAAGAGGCATGGTGTTTTGCGCTATATTTAATCTAAGTTTATCAAGTATCTCGTCGCTTTGAGACAACGAACCAATTGCTCCACGTCTCTTTCCGAAGTCTGCCTGACAGGTTTGGTGAAAGAAAACCTGATCGGTCTGCTGTTCAATATGAAAAAAGAACCAATTCACAGAACAGTACCAATCTTTGAACTTTGCGAACTTCAAAAATCGAGTCTCTTCCCACTTGTCTGTTTCAGAGTCTTTCACATTCATGAGCCTTTTGCCGCAGCAAGGTCGGCCTAACGAGCGAGCTGACTTTTTCTGCTCTTCGGTCACAGAGCAAGATGAGGCACAGTCTTCTTTCTTTGGTTTAGATTCTGTTAGTGCTGACACCTTAGCATTGGTCTCTTTAGAGAGTGTAAATGTTCTCGGGTGGTCCGTCTTCCAGAAGGCGTCAATCCAGTCGAGTTGTTGTTTGGTGTACTCGTGATGATAACGATTGTTGTCTTCGTATTCACCAATCAGTCTTGGCACATAGTCAATGCCATAAGACTCGAGCCATTCACATAAGGCTAGGCACTCGTTGAACTTTTCAGTCTCTGCGTGAAACATCACGTTGATTTTCATGGGGAATTCTGACCGATGAAAATCAAGAATATTAGCTTTCACTTTTTCTTTCAAAGCAGCTGGGCCCTCTGTGTGATAAGAGATTGTAATGTAGTCGTAGTGCTTCTTGATGTTCTTACAGATCTTTGAGCTTGTAGCCCCGTTTGATGTTAGTGCTAGGCTCAGGTGATATTTGTCTTTATGATCTCTTTCGTAGGTTTGCCGCAACCATTCACCAAACTCAGTGAACGCTGGGTTAATAGTGGGTTCTCCGCCGGTGAATGTCATGGTCACTGCTTTGAAGTTTCTATGTGGCATGACAAGGTCTAGGTAGTCATAAACGAACTGGGCTGAATCGCGAAGTTTATCGAAACTACTATGGGGGCTAAAGTTGTCGTGTCTGTGATCGGGGCAGTAAGTGCAATCGAAATTACAGCGCCTACCGAGATCCCAAGTGATCCGAAGAGACTCATTGTCTAACAAATCGATAGTGTTAAATGGATCTGTCATTCAATGGCTCCGAAAGCTTGCTAGGTTTGATCAGACCAATATGGCAAAACAAAGACGAGTATTCAGGAAACAAATCGAAGCAGTCTTTACCGAAAAGCGGTTGTCTTGTCTCTAGGTGTCTCCGCAGTGAGGCGTAATCCTTTTTTTCGACCTGAGATTGCCTATTTGCGTCGAGAAGGCTCTTTGAAATGTTGCTCAATCTCGAAAGTAAATCGTCATCAATTAGACCGGTTTTCAGTCTCATCCAGTGATCAATCTTTTTGCCCGTCTGCCTTAACAAATTGTCACCGTGAAGATCTAGCCTCATATAGCCTGGGTCAGGCACCATGTTTAAAGAGGGGCTGTGGGCCATCATGTCGTTTTCAATATACCAGTCTAGAGTTTTAGTTAATGACCAAATATTCAATGCATGAATGCAATGTGAGATTCGAACCTGGCCCGCAACTTTTGATAGCTCCTGGTACACCTCTTTGAATTTAGAGTCATTATAGCCTTCACGTAAAAACTCTCCACGGGCGCCGTGCCCGTCATGACTCATCGAGATTTTACTGTTGGGGAATTTTTTAAGGTAAGTTATTACATCTCGTTTGCCATTATTGAGAAGTGAGCCATTCGTGTGAATCCAAAGTTTAACCTGTGTGCGATCGAGATCAATTAGGCGGTCTAGCAATTCGAAATGTTCATCGATCAAAAAAGGTTCGCCTCCATTAAAATGGATGCTTTCTACAGTTTCAAGTGAAGTGAAGAGCTCATCTTTTAAACCCTCTCGAAGGCTAGAGAGGGTTTGAACTGTTGGTCCGTTATAGCCAAACGCAGATCTGAGCTCGGGTGAGCTTGCCAGACTGCTGCTCACACTTGGGTTGCAATGTACGCATTTAAAATTGCATTTGCTTGACCATACGAAATCCATAAAACGAATTCCAAAGTCTGTGTATGTGCCATCAGCTTCTGTATTGTTTAATGCAGATTCTGCTACGTGCGCAAACTGTTCATTAATCATAGTGCGCATCGAAGACCCTTGGCTTGATTCGCGAAGAATACAATTCGAACAGATCGAAGGGTCGAGCTTTCCCGACAGAAAAGTCTTACGAAGCTGCTTCATAGTTTTGCTCTGGGCCACGTCTTGGATGCTATCTGTTGCAAGGTTGCCTAGAATAGCCTCTGGTTTTTTGGCGGTACAACAGGGGTAAACCTCTCCGTTTGGCTTAGGCCATAAAGATACCCACGGAATCATACATGCGGGCTTATTCACTGAAGCTCCTGAAAACTATTCCGAAGCAAGCCTTTGTCGCCACACGACAGGTAGCATCGCTTTGTGAACTCTTGTCGGTCTTGGTCCCAGCGCTGGTTGATTTGAGTGAAAAATGGGTTTTCAAACACCTCAGAGAAAGAAGAACTTTTCAGACTGTTCCACTCAGGGTTGAGAGCTTGAATCTGATCGTAAAAAGGTTGTTTTTTACCCAGGTACTCGTCCCACAGGTAACAACATGGCCACACTGTTGCAGTGGCACTGACGAAGAACTCGTGCCCGTGCACCATTTTGCAATCGACACTGGCAGCTTCGAATTTAGAGATTTCGTTATTTAGAATACGTTTGTAAGTCGCAGTTGATCGATGTTGAGTGGGTTGGGTGCTTGCTTTTGGTTTAGACTTGTCGCCGTCACCTGTGTTTGATTTGAACCAATCGTGTACGTCATTTTTGGCAGCACGGCGAACTTTAAAGTCTAGACCCTGTCGATCGGCTCTTTTTTTTGCCTCTTCAATTTGATGAGAGTTATGAGAGAATTCAATGAAGATCCAAGAACCTTTACCGCCAGACATAGCATAAGCAGTCATGTTCTTGTCTATGCGATCAAAGTTGGTTCCGATTCTGTAAATATGATTGGTGTCTTCTAGGCCATCAACTGCAAAGTGAATATACAACCGTTGATACTTAACCCCGAGGCTTGCGAGCTCTCGCCAATAGGCCTCGTTTCTGAGGCCAGCATTTGTCGAGATTTGAACGTGGCTTCCGCGCTCGAGAAACCAACGTGTAACATCTAGCATTTTTGGGTGTAAAAGTGGGTCCCCAAGAACACCGCATAACTTCACGCGAAAACCATCTAAAGGCAGGCCAGAAAATCTCTCGTAAATTAAGTCTTCATCTAAATTTACGGCCTCAAAACTTTCACCCCTTCTATTGAGGTGAGTTCTCTTGCAGCCCGGGCAGAGTGCATTGCACTTGCTCGAGAGCTCAATTTCGACACCAGTAAAATTCATTCGAAAAACCCTCTTCGTCAGCAAAGAAAACCATATTTTTGAGCGAGAGTAAATCGCCCAATAGCTGCACTGTTAGGGGCTTTAGCAACCTTTTGTTAACTTCTGGAGGTCACAGACGAGTTCTAGGAAATCACTGTTTAGCAGGCGGTAATGCTTTGAGTCGATAGTGCGATTCACTGTAATGACCAACCAACTGGGTATCTTGAAGCCCCCGCAGCCAGCTAGCGGGCTTGAGAAGATGTCAACAGGGGAGAGGCGCCGACTTGAGATTGCAGCAGACCATAAGTTACTGGGCATAACTTTTCAAAACTGGCACCATGATAGGCAGATAGAGTGTCGAGAAAAGCCACAGACTTTTCTGCCAGGTGATCCTCTTGAATATTTATTACTGGTTCAGCAAGAAAGACGTTCGCCAGCTCAAATGCATCAATGACAGTCTTGTTGGCAAGATACATTTCGGTTCTAGCTTTCAAGGGAATCAGCCATGGGATCAAATATTCTGGCCCTCTCAAAACAGCTTTTTGCCACTCAAATTTAGGGTACTGACTGAACCAAGACAAGAGTTCATGCAGTCTTTCAAGGTTCAGAAGACTCAGGGTGCAGTGGATCCCAAGGTCAATGTTGTCAAAAGCCTCAGCTGCCTTTGCCCATTCTTTGAATGTGCCTTCAATTTTTTGCCAAGGGCTAGGTGGGCGAATGAGTTCGGCTAGCTCCCCAACAGCGTCCACCGAGCACCTTATCTCTACCGTCTTGAAACGACTGAGTTTTTCCAGAACCTCAGCGCTAGGGAAGACACTGCTGTTCGTCGTGATCATAAGTGTAATCTGAGAGGGGTTGGCTTTCTCTTCGATCAGATTCAGAAAAGGTTCGAGCCTTGGGCTCAAGAGAGGCTCACCGCCTACCAATCTTAGGTAGCGTAAAGATGAGAGGTCTGTGTTGTTAATAAGTTGCCAAATTTTTTCTTTGTAAAAAGAATGCTGACTTCTGACATCTTCAACAGACTTTTCAATATCGAGAGATTTGCTATTTAACTCCTGAACCAGGTCGTTTGCCGCAGCCCATTTGGTTGAAAACCTTGGTCTACAGGCCCAGCACATCATGTTGCAGCCGAAATCGAGCGCTATTTCTAAATCGTGAATTGCAGCGACTTTTACGTCGTTATACAGATTATTTAAATCTTGCCTTCTGCTAACAAAACCTAGGTCTTCTTCTATCCAGCACTTTTCGCACGAGCTAAGTCGAGCACCAGACGAGAGGCTTCTTTCATACTCTTGCCACTGGTCGGTAAGCATCAGGTCCTCAAGTTTTGAGTGGTCGGGTAACGAAGCTATTGATGGCCAGTCTTTGAGCGCGATGGCCTCCTCAGGCTCCGACTTTGGAAAATTAGAAACTCGGCAACAGGGCTTAATTAAGCCCAATGAGCTACCAATAGAGAAATGAGTGCTAAGAGCTTTGCATGATCTACTCGACATCAAACACCATGCTATTTGAGCATTGAACAGGGATCAAAAACTATCGGCCAGAGAGGCGGTCAAAATCAAAGATACATCTGCTAGGGTTGCCCTCTGAATTCTAGTTCTATCGGGCACAAGGCACAAAAAAAGCCGACCAAAGGGTCAGCTTCTTTTGAAAATGGCTCAGGTGGAGGGACTCGAACCCCCGACAGGGTGATTAACAGTCACCTGCTCTACCAACTGAGCTACACCTGAGCAAGCCCATTGATTGGGAACCTGGTAAGTTAGAGATCTGCCACTTGAATGTCAATTCTCGTTTGATGAGCTGCCTCTTTTTTTCACAGCTAAGGGGTCGATCAGGGCCTCAGGGTGGTGACGCCTTAGTCGCCAGTCAGAGAAAAGTGCATGAAATCCTTTTGTTTTCCGGCGAGCTGACCGCCCCAGCTCCAGCCCAATTGTGAGAATTGCTTGTAAATTGGGCTGGCGGGAGTGATGGAGTGAGCGTTATCAGATCGCCAGGGCCCGCCACGAATCAATCGGCAATTTACAGGGTTAAACTTACGGCAGTTTGTGTAGAGGCCGTTTTGGTTCTGATTGATGTCTATAGCTGTACCGAATGAATGGTTGCTGAACTGGGTTCTAAAGCCTTTTTGGTCAAGGGGCCCCTTACTTTTGCCAACACGGTAGCCGATGATACTTTCAATTTCGAACCCTTCATTTCTAGCAGCTATCACAGCGGCTCTAACCTTTTCTGCATAGTGCTTACAAATTTGAAAAGTTGGCAGGCCTTTGATTTCGACAGTCACCTGATCCTCTTGGCAGACTGTGCATTTTGAGTTCTTGTCTTGTTCATCTTCGGTCAATGCTGAGCGGGGTTTGCGCACCTTTCGGTGATTTAAGGCTCGTTTAGCGGCTGAGTTCCATTCCCAGGTGTAGTAGGTGCAGACGGGCTCAGGCGATTTAGACTGACTTAGTGCCTGCGCCAAACTGCAAAAGCAAAAGGCCATTGCGCATAGAGAAACTAATTTTGCCGAAACTAATCTTAGCGGGCTTTCAAGTTTCAAACAGCAATCTCGATCTATCTAGAAGCTGGCTGGGTTGGAATTGTTTGGCTAGCCTCTGTGTCAAAACCAAATAGGGCACGAAACTGATCACTCAGGCCGTGACTCTTCATATTCGACATAAAAAGTAGAGTTAGAACCAGAGCCATTACTAAAAAGTTGAGTTTTACAACAAGCTTTACTGTTCGATCATCCATGCCTAAATTTTAAGACCAGAGAAAGCTGCTTGTACACTAGATATCTAGAGGCAGTCGTTGAAAAACAAAAAAGCCTCACTTTTGGAGGCTTTTTAGAAAAATGGCGCGCCCGGATGGATTCGAACCACCGACCACTTGATTCGTAGTCAAGTACTCTATCCAGCTGAGCTACGGGCGCGCGACAAGAATGGATGGTTTAGACCCGATGTGCTAAGAAATCAAGATTTTTAGTCTTCAAACAGAGACGAACAAACAGAAATTGGGTATGCCTCTAGGGCAGGGAGGCCCTTATGAGCATTGAGCACTGGCAGAACTCGCTAACTGAAGCACAGCAGGTTTTAACTAAGTTTCTAGAAGACCCTGAATGCATGCAAAACTGCGCAAAGTTCTCTCAATTGTTGGTTCAAACTTTTGAGAATGGAGGCAATGCTTTCTCTTGCGGCAATGGGGGCTCCCACTGCGATGCCATGCACTTTGCTGAAGAATTTACAGGGCGATATCGCAAGGACCGAAAGCCTATGGGCGCTCTAGCCCTTGGTGACCCTAGCCATGTGACATGTGTTTCTAACGATTTTGGCTTTGATCATATATTTAAACGTCAACTAGAGGGCCTAGGCCGTAAGGGCGATCTTCTCATTGGCCTCTCCACTAGCGGCAACTCAGCCAATGTCATTGCAGCTGTTGAATCGGCTAAATCATTGGGCATAACCACTGTCGGCCTGCTCGGCAAAGGTGGGGGAAAACTCAAAGATATCGTTGATTTAGCTATTGTAGTGCCAGCTGAAACATCAGATAGGGTGCAAGAGATACACATTAAGATTCTGCACACAGTGATTGAGACTGTCGAAAGGCACTTGTTCCCAGAAAATTACGCTTAGGGTACAGAGCTTGGGAGTCACTGCGGCACAATTGGTTTTGGTAGATCCTTATGCAGAAGTCTCAGTTGATGACTTGGTTAAGTTTCCCCAGATCAATGTACAAAATCACAAATTTGCCGAGGCAATGAACCCCTCTATTTTAGATGCAAAGAGAACACTGGTTGCGACTTGGAGTGAAAACCAAGAGGTCATGCCGATGTTTCGTGAATTTAGACGTCTTTCATCGGCACAGAGCCTGGCAGAGCAGGCGAGCTCTAAAACCCTAATTTATTTCGGCTTTCACTATGGTCGCTGCATGCTGAACATGCCCGCAGGAGTGCTGGCGATGAGGCGGCTTGGGTTTGACTGCTACGTATTGAGAAGCCAGAGCATGCTATACCCAGCAGACACCTGGCGAGGCCGAGATCATCACACCTTGGCAGCTGGGGCCTGGATCATCTGAGTTATCAAATACGAACTTGATTCGCTAAATCGCCTATGGCAGTTTAGGCGGTTCAGCAGGCCCGGAGGGATGGGTGAGTGGCTGAAACCAGTTGTTTGCTAAACAACCGTACAGGGTTAACCTGTACCGAGGGTTCGAATCCCTCTCCCTCCGCCATTTAAAGACCAACCTCACACGAGGGTTGGTTTTTGTGTTTTTGGGCAAGAAATCGAGCCTCGGTTTGCTGGCATTTCGATAGCCCCCAGCTCAGCACATTGATTTCTTGTACAGACTCTGAAAGCATAATCTGTATTGAACATCTTTATGGGCGATCCACCTATGAATCACAGCTGGCTTGAAGCTTTGAAAAGCTCAGACAATTTACCGAGACTTGCTTTCGCAGTTTATCTAGCTATGAGCCTTCTGGTAGTGCCCCTATTGAATGATGGTGATGATCTTTTGTTATTTTCTGACTGGAACCTCTTTGACTTCAACGTGAGAGAGCGGGTGGCAGATTTCACATGGGATGGGGGCAAGACCTACCTTTTGCGAGACATGAATACCCAGGCAAAGAATAGTGGTCTTAAGGTTGAGAGAATATTTAAATCTGCAAGCTTTGATAACTTCAAGGGTGTGTCCGATTTTGACCGGGATGCGATCAAAAAGTTCTGCGACTGCGAGACGGTCGAATTTCGATGGCTGCAAGGGTCTTTAAATGAACACTTCTTAGAGAAGAGGAATCTAAGGGTTCTAGAGAGAGAGACCTTTTGACTCGATTGTTTCACTCTTTTTATTACGTGTTTCTTCTCTTTTTTGGTTTAGCGGCAACTTCCCAGGCTCTAGGGCACCTTGATAATGTGAACCCGAAGTTCGTTGGGCCAGCTCGACTACTAGCACTGTTCTCAGATCATCGAATAGTAGCAGAATTGATGCTACTCATTTCAATCGGAGTACTCGTTCTAGCAATCTTTGCAACCTCGAGATCAATTCGAGTCATGGCAGCTGGTGCCTTTAGCCTAGTTCTCTTCATCTGCTTTTCATATAGAGGCTCGATCTTTCACAGCCAACATGTTTGGCTGGTCACTTCTCTTATTATGATCTTTATAGAGCCGAACAATAAATTATCTCAAAAGACAAATTTGAAATGGTTGCGCGTAGCTCAGGTATTGTGTCTATCTCACTATTTTATCTCAGGGTGTTGGAAGTTGATTTCACTACTGCGGAACCCATCAGTAGAGTACTTTCGTAAAGGGGTGCTTGAGCATTTCGCCTTTGCTATTGCAGAAGGGCAAGCGCAAGGCATGCAGGTGATTTTGTCGTTAATCAATGGTGCGGGCCCATTGGTATCTTTGGGCATGTTGGCAGTTTTGATTTTTCAAATTTCAACGATTTATCCAATATTGACATTCAAACACATGAAAACCTACGGACTACTTGCGATCGTCTTTCATATCGTGGTTTTAATTAGTTTAGGTATATTTTTTGGAGCAACTGCTGCGGGTGTGGCTTTGTTTTTGATAGTAGCTGAGAGCCTTAGAGAATTAGAAGCAGAAGGTAGCCAAACACTAGTTGCTTGAAACCTCAGATCTTGAAATCCTTTTGACTGTATTTGTTCCTTGCTTGTCTTCACTGTTTGTTTCGTCTGGCTTAGCTTTTCTTTTGCAAAACCGCATGCAGGTTGGGTGTGGGTTGTCTGTTTGCCAGGTGGCCTCAACTTTTTCGAGGATACGATCTTCTATAATCACTTTGAGTGACCTGAGGTTCACGTTTAGCTTATCGAGCTCGCTATTGTAAAAGTCTCTGTAGTCTGAAGTGTGGGGCACATTGCCCATCCAGCAGCAGGGGTAAACATAACCATCGGCTGAGATGTAGATTTGGGCCATGTCAGATTTGCATCGCGGGTTGATTTTATCAGCCATTTTGAAACCTCATCTTTGCTTCATCGATTGTAATAGTGGCAGGCTTGCAACTGGTGTCACTTGATCTAAAGCTCTGAACGACCCAGAAGTCATCAAACCGCACATCTTCAAAAACTTTACGAGCCTCTGGCATCTGATGTTGGTTATGTTCGAATAGGATCCATTGCCATACCAATTGGCTATTGCCAGAAGCCTTGAGCGTCTTAGCGGCTGTCATAATGCTTTGCCAATTAGCACCACGCCTGTAGAGCTCGTTTGTGTCTTCTAGCCCATCAATACCAAAAATCACTCTATCTTTTGGGCGAAGAAGCTCGGCTGTGGCCTTCCACCAGTCTGCTTTGCGGCCTGAGCCATTTGTTGCAATATGGAGACTTGGGGCTCCGGGTAGGTCGAGCAAGAGTTCAATGACATTGTGAAATTGTGAGTGGTAGATCGGGTCGCCATGGTCTCCGCAGAGCGAGACAATCTTGTATTTGTAGTCAAAGTCTAAAATGTTCTTTAGAGCATCTAGGCTGAGCTCAGTTACAGTATAATCACCAAACCGTTCAGTTCTAGGGCAGGCAGGGCACTTCAACGCACACTTTGATGTCAATTCGAGGTGAAGGTCTTCTTTGATTTCAGCATCAGGGCGGCTCATGATGAAGTGTTGTCTTTCATGTGATTATGATCAATGCCTTTTGACTCAGTTCGCGTGGGTTGATGCGAAGAAAGCAGGCCGTCTCTTAGTTGAGAACTTGAAATGTAGTCTTCAGTGTAGGGCCTGTCTTTCGCCAACCAATTGAGATAGATCAAAGCCTCACGCTGAGTTTCAGGTTTTGTCATCTGTTCTGTTTCAAGAAGGTGAATCAAGTTTTCAATTTCTGTGTGCAGGCCAAGCTTTGTTAAAAAAGTGTTCGAGCCCGCCAGGTCTGACCTTGTTTTTTCAGCAACCCGTTTTCGAAAGTCTAAATCGAGATTTGCAAACTTGAGGTAGTTAGGGATTTCGAGTGGATGAAAGTCGATGAGCATTTTCTCACGACTCTCACGAAAACCTCTAAAGTACCGAATCACTGGCGCCAGTTCAGAGACGTTAAGTAGAGACCAAGTGAAATTAAAAACGATCATAGTTTGAGGCAGCATGTCCATGACTTGTCTTAGGTTTTTGTCGAAGTCTTCAAACTTAATAGGGTGTCTCATGAGGTTAAAGCCTGGGCCCGTGCCATCAATACTGACAACTAGGCTCGCGTGTTTTCCGAATCGTATATACTCTCTTAAAATGTCATCATTCAGTATTGAAAGATTGGTGTTGATGATCACTTCGCAATCACTGGGGAGAGACTCCACAATGGGCAGAGTCGATTTAAGCAAAAAGGGCTCGCCGCCAGCGATGTAAGCTCTTTTTAGTTTAGACAATTCAGTGACCGTAAAGGGCTGCTCACCTTCTTCTACCGCAACGGCACTAATCTCTTTGTCTCTCAAAAGGCCGAGGTCGTTGAGTTCAGTACCGCTCCGCTCCCACTTGGTGCTGTTTTCTTGATTGCAGTTGGCACAAGCTGCATTGCAAAGACGACCAATCCGCCAATCGAGAGAGGTAACCTCGGGTTGATCAGTGTCAGGTACTTTGAGTATATGAGTGCGCAGCCTCTTGCTGGTAACTCCAGCAGCTTCTTGCACTTTGCAATTTGAACACTGCGAAGGCCACTGCCCGGCTTCCATAGTCTGTCTAATCTGTTGCATGTACTGGCTATTGAGCCATTCAGCGGGTTTCATTTCTTGAAGTGAGTGTGGAGACTCTTCCGTTGCTTCGCAGCATACTCTGTACATGCCATTGGTGTTTACCGCCACATGTACATACGGAAAAGGGCAGAAAACTGATTTGTAGCCGGTCTCTTGCTCGCCGTTTTTGTCTTTTTCTACATTTTCAATCTGCGATGACATGAAATCTCCCCACACCGGGCCTAATTTTAGCAGCAGATGGTGAGACAATGCAAAAGGCAACAAAGCTCTTTAACAGAGAATACCTCTTGGCAGAGCCAAGTGGTCGTAGATATCTCGGTGGCTTACCGAGGGAGAGGCAGGGGTTTGACACTTTCAGAAGAGCTAAAGACTTTTATCTCTGAAGCTAAGGCCAGTGGCATGACCTCTTCTTTTGATGTTGCATGTGAAGACTCGAAAGCGATCTTAAAGAAAAGTGGACTTCCCTATTTGCCGATACTTGGGTTCGAGGTTCCTGCCCAAGAGATGCTTGAAGAGGCAAAAGCTCTGCAATCACTAATGTTGGCCCATCGCTCAGACTATGAAGACAACCGCGGCTGGAAGAGCCTTGTTCTGCACGGCATTTCGTCTTTGCACACCCAGGGTGCTGAAAAGTACGGAATGGACCCAGAAGATGACTCAATTTACCGCTGGACAGACATCTCTGATATGGCGCCTGTAACGACAGCTTTTTTCAAAGAACAGTTTCATTACGACTGGTTTCATAGGGTTCGAATCATGATGTTGGAGCCAGGTGGTTACATTTGCCCTCACACTGATTTTGATCATTACACATTGGGGCCGGTCAATATTGCGTTGAATAACCCGGAGGGGTGTGAGTTTGTGATGCAAAATGCTGGGGTTGTTCCATTTCAACAGGGCACAATAAATAAGTTGGCACTAGTCAATAGGCACGCAGTTTTCAACAATAGCGATCAAGCTCGGTTTCACATCATTGTTCATGGCTGCCCTAACTGGGAGTATTGGTCTCCTGTTTATATGAATAGCTACCGGAGGTTTGTAGATCATGAGAGTACTTCATCTCACTTGGAAGAGAGCAAAAAAACTCAATCCCTCTTTTCGAGAGTCACTCGAGGTCTTTTACAAACGAATTCCTAAGCCTCAAGACTTCAAGCATCTTGATCGACTGGCTCATGAAGATGTCGATAAGCTTTTGCGTGGTATTGATGAAGTTGAAGAAGCAGACTGGTGCGTAGTTCATAGCGAAGGAGTCATGTATTCAGATCAAGACCGCTTACATGCAGACATGCTTGAGCATATTGGAAGCCTGCCTCCCAACACCTTGGTTACTGGGCAGTTGATCGACAAGCAAAATCGCTACTGTGGCATACATGAACAAGTGTTTGCAGTGAATATGAAAAAGTACAGAGAGCTGGGTTGCCCTGCCTTTGGTAACTATGAGACCAAACATCTCGAACTACAATCTTATCATGCTGCAGATTCAATTCACGACGATTACACTCCAAAGATGATCAAGCCAGCCGAGGCAAGCAAGACCTATGAAACATGGACTTGTGGATGGAATTTCGTTGATGTCAGTCTGAAAAACGGTATGGAGATTCACAACCTACCAGATAAAATTAGAGATCAAAAAACCTACCTCTACCCAGATGACAACACTGAGGCGTTGAACAAAAACATAGAGGCTGTTTTCTCAATCGAGCCAACAGACAACTTGTCGCAGAACCAAGTCATGATGTACCTACTAACTAAGAAGCTCGGTTTGTATGGGCAAAATAAAGCGAATCGCCCCTATGCTTTCAAAACCAGAAAGTCTTCGGTGTTTGTCTTCAATACCGAGCACTTGATTCCAGACCCAGAATGGACAGATAACAACCGGTTTCCTTTCCATAAATATTTAGGGCCATGTGCTGGTCTGTTAGAGTTTGGCAACACGGTGGCCTATGGCCATTGCCACGATTTGTCTCTAGTGTATTACGATATCAACCAAGATGCGATTGACTTCAAAAAAGCCTTTTGGGAGCGCTTTGATGGAGACCTGTTTGATATCCCTAAGTTTGCAGAGGAGTTTCAAAAGGACCGACCAGATATCATTTTGAACACGGGTCACTCCGATAAGAACCTTTGGGAGCTCAAGAGGCTTTTGAAAGAGCAGCATCTTGCTTTTTCAGAAGTATTTCAGACACTAAAGCAGGCGCCTAAAAAGTACATGCATATCAATCTTTTGCAAGATTACTCGAGGCTGCTAAAAGAAGTCGAGGGTGATCAGCATACCCTGTTTGCCTTTAGTGATATATTTCTTGGCCAAAACGAACTAACTTATGGTCGACACAATCTGGAGCACTTGTTTTATAGCTTCCTCAAAGAGGCAGCTAAATATGAATGCCTTGTTGTTACCGGCAAGAACACAAGCGATACACCGATTAGCGAATTCGCTTGGAAGCTCATGGGCGCATTCAGAGGCTAATCAGTGTCATAGGTCGAACTTGTCGATTTTTTTGTCATCAATTTTATTGTCGCTAACTCTTCGCCTGCTTGATCGACACCGATTGCGACATCGCCAGTTTAGGCTGTCGAGGTTGTTTTCAGATTGCCATGAATCAACGAGCTCATTAACGAAGTAAGGGTGGGCCATAATTTCATCAAAAGAATGATGGTTGAGATCATTGAAATGCTCGCCATATTTATCAAGCACAGTCTTCTGTAAATGATCGACCTTGGCTTTTGATTCGTATTTGATGTTTGAGATAAAGCAGCAGGGCCATATCTTTGCCTCCCAGCTGAGAAAAATACGACCATGTTCGCTGAATGTGCAGTGAATTGGAGACTCTTGAACCGGTGGCATGTTTTCTAAAACGCTGAGATCACCCTCAGGCCTACAGGCTGAGGCGGGGCTTTTGTTCGATCTCAATTCGCTGAGCTCGTCAACTGACTTCAGGCTGGCAGTGCTTCTATCTGGTCTGATCCAAATCTCGTCACAGCCGACCTCTGTAGCCATTTTTCTGGCCTCTTCGACTTGATGTGAGTTCCATGGAAAGGTTAAAAACTGCCAAATCACTTTGGCATCTGATTCACAGGCAGCCTTTAGGTTTTCAAATACCTTGTTCCAATTCGTACGGTAGCGATAGATCGCATTAGTGTCACCGACCCCGTCGAGACTAAATCTAAAGTTGCTTTCAGCAGAAAACTTACCCAGCAGGTCACCCACTTTTCGAATGTACTCTGGTGACCGAATACTGCCATTTGTATGAATCGAGACTTTAATGTCTGGCCGTATCTCGTAGACCTGGCACAAAAGTTCATAGAATTTGCTGTAAGCCAGGGGCTCATCGATATTGCCGCAAAACTCGAGTTTCTTAAGCGGCTTGGCGAAATCTGACTTGAGTGCATTCAGTAGAATTTCGGGCTCAAGCTGCTGATTCTTCGGTATCCAAGGTTTGGTATCAACATAGTTTCGGTCAGTCCGAACGCAGCCGACGCAAAGAGCATTACAATTGGTCGAGAGCTCTACTTGAATTTCTTTAAGTGGACTAACGAAATGATTCATAGGCGCCTATATTAGACCTATTGGCCTAAGAATCCGAGTAAATTGAGCTGGAACACCGCCATGGCGCACAATATAAGGTGAGAGCCAATTTAGGGGTCATTCTGCCTAGAGACCGAGTTGGTCAATTTGTCTGAGTCATGCTAAACATTGATTTCAGCCTTAGAGGGGGTCTCAATGAGCGAACGCATTATCGATGGCGAAGATGTGTTCTACAAACACCCTGAAAAAGAGGGTCAGTCGGTCTTTCACCAGCTTATTCGCAAGCATCCCAATTCGATGTGCATGTACCCCTTTACCCATCTCAACATGAAACCAAGCGGAAGGCTTGCGCCTTGCTTTCGCTCTCATTCAACAGGAGACTTGTTTGAAGAGAGTATGTTGAACGCGTGGAACAATGAAGCCATGCTCAATCTTCGCAAAACGATGCTCTCGGGTGAACTCCCCGAAGAGTGTTTGTCATGCAAGAAACTCGAAGAAGCTGGCAGCTTTTCATACCGGCAAGAGAGTTTGCGTGATGTCACCATTCATAAAGAGTGGAGGCCTCAATTAGAAAAGCTCAATCTCGAGACGGGCGAAATGCCAAACGAAATCAAGCAAGTCGAGGTTCGATTTTCAAACATCTGCAATCTCAAGTGCCGTATGTGTGGCCCAGAGTACAGCTCAAAATGGGAGCGAGACTTTAGAAGGTCGACTCCAATAGCAGAGTGGCAACGAAAAAACGGGCACAAATACGCGGGGCCACTAGCCCAGTTAGATCGCAGAGCAAAAAATGACTACAAGCAAGGTATGCTCGACTTTTTCAAAGTGAACGCGAAGCACCTTGAATACGTTATGATCACTGGTGGCGAACCTCTGATGGATGACAGTCAGTTTGAGGCGCTTGAAATTTTAAAGCCATACGGCGAAAACATGGTTCTCGAGTACACTACAAATCTCACAACGCTGGGTTCAGACAAATACTCAGCACTAGATTACTGGCCTCATTTTGATTCGATCTTACTCAAAGTTTCTTTTGATGGTGATCCGGTTATTTACCCAGTGGTCCGCAGTGGAGCCTCGATTGAGGATGTCGAAAAGAACATTGAGAAGCTGTTCAATCGGTTTCCTCAAGATCCGAATGCCAAGTTCAAGAACTTTCCGGGTGATAAGGTAGTTGTGATTGCCACATTCACCTCGAGTGTTTACAACGTTGGCAGAATTGTAGAGGCGGCAAAGTACTTTACTAAACTTGGTGGTGTTTTTCACTCGAGCCAGGTAAGACAGCCAGATTTTTTGAACTCTCAAATTCTACCAAAAGAAGTGAAAGAGCAGTTCACTGAAAAGGCGACGGCCTTTGTAGATAATATTGAAAAAGAAATTGAACCCTATTGGGGCATGCCGATTTGGCATCAGCAAGACGTCAAAGATATGCAGATGAGACGTATTAATCGGTTCATTAAGAACTGTATCAAGTTTATGAACTCAGAAGATAAAAGTGATCTGTTTCCGAAGTTTTTAGAATTTAATGCACTTTCTGAAGAGGAGTGCGAGCACTCAATTTTCGACGTGTACCCAGAGTGGAAAAAGTATGTCTAATGGTGTCTTTTTAAGTCGGCAATTTGCTCTGCGCTTTGGGAGTGCTCTGTGAGTCAGTGCGGAGTATGGCAAAACACTCTCGAATTCACATGTACGTGGGATCTAGGCCGCAGATGCAGCATGGATTGTACTTACTGCCCTCCGCATCGCCATAACGATTGGTCACCACATGCAAGCCTAGAAGACCTAAAGAAGGCTGCAGAGCTGCCTCTGCGCTACGGTGCGATTTTCAATGAGTATGCAAGCGGTCAGACTCATATGAATATCAGCTTTACAGGCGGTGAGCCGACACTGAACCCTGAGTTTTTGCCTCTTTGCCGGCATATCAAAGAGGTGAACTCCCATTTTCGGGTTGGTGTAACCACAAATGGTTTGTTCTCTGATAACTATGCAAAAGAGCTTTGCATGGATGTCGACTTTGTGACGCTAAGCTATCATTTCGAGGCTTCAGACAAGGCTAAGGCAAGAGTTAATGGCGCTATTCAAACATTGAGAGCCTGCCAGCTTGATCAGAATTACCGAATGAATGATTTTGGCTTGAACGTGATGGTTCATGCCAATGCTGACTATTTTAGAGAGTGCAAAGAGCTAGTGGAGCTCTGGAAATCCCAGGGGATCAGAGTTTCACTTCGAGAGATTGGTGAGCACCCCGATGACAAAGGTGCACATCACTACACCCAAGAGCAAATCGAATTCATGGCAGGAAAGCCCAAATCAGCTGGGAGTTGCTCCGAGAAGCCGAAGTCTCCGGGTAGGCCTTGTTGTGGGAACAGAAGCTTTAAAGAACTGCGCACTACCGAAGAAGATTCAGAGGTCGACACCTCTGATCTCAATTGGATTCAATCACAAGAAGATGGTGGCCGCGTTATTGAAAGAAATTTTAAAGGTTGGTCGTGCTTGGTAAATCTGTTTTTTCTGCATATTGAGCAAGAAGCTGGTGATGTGTTTTATCACCAGACATGTCAGGCCAATCTTGAGGGTGGTAGAGGACCGATTGGTAATCTCAAAGATATTGAGCCCATTCTTCATAGTTTTGAACAGACTCTTAAGGCTAAAAAGGTTCCTGCGATAACTTGCCCAAACAAAAAGTGCAACTGTGGTCTTTGCATCACGAAAGCCCCCAACCCGAAGGTTTTGCAAACCTTTCTGAATCACTCGTTTCCAGGTTTAGAACTGGCTTAATTTGTAGATTTGCTTTGTGATTGGGAAGTTATTGGGCTGAACTTTTTCAGACAGGTTTGCTGACACCGTTTGAGTGGTGTGGCTGATGACTGCCACGAAGACACCAAGTCTGTCTTGAACCATGGGTGACTTAGCACCCGCTCCCAGTCAGCTTTGCGAAGCGAATTGAAGCCTGTGGTGTAGTTCGAGAAAAATCGATCTTTAACTTCATTATGCTTAGTTCTAAATTTTGAATAAAGGTCACTACCTATAAAGCAGCAGGGATGAACTTGCATTTCTGCATTTACATAGATTCTCTGAAACTCGGTTTTGTTCAAGCAAGAGATCTCTTTAATGTCAGAATCGTGTAGCTTAGCAATGTGAGAATTGAAGGCTTTGAAGTTTTTGTTCGTATTCTCTTCAGTGGTTGGTGGTTCGAGATAGTAGTCCAGAGAGCCATCTTTTTTATTTACTGGAAATCGATCTTTTGAGCTATCAGGGCTGTAAGCGAACCTAGATGTCTTTCGCAATCGAAACTGTTTGAAGCCCATCTTTTTTGACAGTCTTTCAGCTTCTTCAACCTGGTGTTCGTTGTGTTTAAAAACAAGAAAATCCCATCTAGCGATTCCGCCAGCCTTAATAAAAGCCGAGGCATTTTCAATTATTCTGCTGAAGTTTGTATTTCTACGGTAGAGGTGGTTGGTGTCAGCTAGCCCATCTATGCTAAATACGCCAATGTCATTTCGTCGGTAATAAGATTTTTTGTACCTGTTACTTAAAATTCTTCCGAGGTCTGCCCACCAATCTTTGTTTCTCACGCTAGCATTTGAGTAGAACTCGACAGTGACATTGTTTAAGCGCTTAGCCATCTCAACGATTTCAAGAGCATCACTGTTGAGAGCAGGGTCACCGTGCGTACCACAAAAAAGCACATTCTGAAGGTTAACAAGCTGTGGATGGAATACTCTTTTTGCGTCATCGACCGACCAATCAACGAGTGGCAGACTTGGCAAGGTACGCCCTCCGCATTCATTTCTGGAGCACATAGGGCATGCTGCATTGCACTTTGTTGAAATCTCGGCATGGATCTCTTGGACTGACTCCAGGGTGTGATAGGGCTCAGGGCCATGTTGAATAGTTGAAACTGAGGGCGACGTCTCCATGCTTCAAATATAGACCTCTTAAATCGTCTTTGTCAGGGCAAAAGAACAAGATAATTTGGCTTCTAAAGGTGTAGCCCTTGATTACTAAAAATTCAGCTTATAACTTTGAAACCACACTGATTCTGGGGGCAAGTCGAGTTGTTGATGCGAGAGACAATAAAAAGGGGCACCATAGAGCTCGATGTCGAGGGTGAAATTGCTGTGACTGCAGCAAACAATCAGACAATTTTGATACCTTATAACTCCGCTTGGAAAACCGTGATGATCCAGGTTTCTGGTGGGCTAGACAGTGCACTGTTGGCCTTTTTGACCGCCAGAGAATACGCAGCTATGGGTCTAGAAACCAAAATTCAGCCGCTGAGCTTCGAGGTTGAAGCTAAAGCTAAGACTTTGAATAGCGCTCGAAAAATCATTGCAGGTATTAAAGAGAAGCTAAACGATTATGACCGCATTTTGCCAGGCATTGAAAAAGTAATACCTTATCATCTTTGTAAAAATCCTCACAAAAACCAAGAATTCATAAAAGGTATCAAAGAGGCGTGGCGGCAAGCTTCAGTAGATTTTGAATTCAACGGCAACACGAAGAACCCACCAGCTGAAACAAGGGAGTCTTTTGCAAATAATGATGGTAGAGAAGTGGGCAGAGACGACCGTTCAACGATTTACAACGGCTTTAAGTCAGCTAGCCCTCTCGCGCTAGTTGATAAGCAGGCAGTTGTTTCCCTTCATCACAAATATGGCTTGTTCGAAGCTGTCACCCGCCACACACTCTCGTGCGATATGGAGGAAGAGGTAGTGAAGGCCAAAGGCTGGAGCGTACCTTGTGGCCACTGTTGGTGGTGTTATGAAAGAGCTTGGGGTTTTGAGTCTAATGGACTGCAGGATCCGGCTAATTAATTGGGAAGAAATCGATGTATCTCTCGTTAGATCAAGTTCACGAAATACAAATTGACCACACTAGCCGATGTCAGTTGAAGTGCCCTCAGTGTGCGAGAACATTTGAAGGCTGGTCTGAACAGCCTGAGAACAAGAATCTTGATCTCACCCTAGATGACTATCAAATTTTGCTAGAACCATTTTCAAAAGATAGCTTTCGCATTTTACACTGTGGCAATTTTGGTGATGCCCTAGCTAGCCCCACCTTTGACGAAACTTTTGACTACACAATGAGTCGTTCGCCCAATCAGGTTATGATCATGACTAATGGCTGTTTGCGAGGCCCTACATGGTGGCGTGAGCTAGCCCAGCGAGGGCAGGGGCGGCTCAAGGTCGTTTTCTCTGTTGATGGTCTTGAGGATACCAATTCAATTTACAGAGTTGGTTCTAACTTCAAGAGCTTTTTAGCGAATGCAAAAGCATTTTTAGATGAGGGCGGTAAAGCCCGTTGGGATTTCATAGAATTCAAGCACAACTATCATCAAATCGAGCAAGCCCAACAGTTAGCAAAAGACATGGGTTTTGATGAGTTCAACGTCAAATACACAGCGCGATTTGCTTCGGTTGGCAACAAGTCTTTCGTGAACAAAAAGGGACAAGTCGTCGAAGATGTGTCGAGCAATGTAAACCAGCAGGACCGGGACGAAGTTTTGATGACCTATGGGTCGCTTGCCGAATATGCTGAGAAGACAAGTGTCAGCTGCAAAACACAAGAGAGAAAGAGTGTGTTTGTAGATATGAACATGAGACTATGGCCCTGCTGTTGGTTCGGCGTGCCTCTTTATATGAGGCAAGAGAGTGTGCAAAAAGAGAGCTTTCGGTCTTTTCTCAAGCTTTATGAAAAAGACTTCAATGACCTCAGGGTTCACGGATGGAGGGTTCTAGAGCACGAGTTTTTTACTCAGTATCTAGAGAAGTCTTGGAATGATCCTAGCGACAAGTTTAAGAGAATCTACACCTGCGGCAGGACATGCGGCGAAAAGTTTGAATTTAGCTCTGGCCACGGTAAAAATCGAAACATTAAGGTTTTGAGAGCCAATTGTTAAGCTGGTGGCCTGACTACGAGTCGCAGGAATTTCTGAGCCTTAGAGTATCTACAGCTTCATAAGCTCATAAGTCTCTGGGGCAACATCTCTAAAGGAAGTGCCATGAATCTCATCGAGTCTATTTGTGTATTTCCAGAAGCGATCGATTTGATCTGAAGTATCTCGAGAGAACATGATGTTGATATAGTTGTCTAAAACTTTGGGAAACCTCGCCTGAGCTCTCTCAAGCTGAAAGCCTTCACCTAATCCAAAAACCTCACATTCGAGTATCTGCTCAGAGAACTTCCGCTTTTCTAGCTCAAAGTGTTCTCGAATTTTCAACTTGCTTTTTTGCGGAAAGGTGGTGATCGCGAGGAAAGCAGGGTTAGTAAGTGGATGCGGGGTAAAGAACTCGCGGCCAATTTTTGATCTATTTATTCGCTGAAACTTATTGCTGACCGACCACCACATAAATTGAGGCAGGTGGTAGAGGTTGTAAATTTGAATGGTCGAAGCAATCCAGAGCTTAAAGTTGCCTGCGGCCCTATCAAGGGCCACAATGTTCTTTTCAAGTTTATTCCAGTCACTTCCCGCTCGAATGTAGTTATTGATTTCGCCGATCCCATCAATGCTGATGCCGACCTCTACCTTCTTGAATTCGCTCCAAATTTTTACAATTCGTTCATTAAGGGCAGTTAGGTTGCTATTGTACTCGAGGGTGATGTGACCTGAGTGGCCGAGATCGATGCACTTCTGCAAAAATTCAAATTGAGCATCAATCAACAAAGGCTCTCCTCCTGCCAAGTAAATTCTTTCGATTTGGGGCAAATACTCCTCAAGCTCTGCCCAGAAGCTACTAGATTCGTGCCATTTGTAGGGGTCTACTTTCAACCCCACTCTTCCCTTGTCGTCTTTGATGATCTTCAGAGTTCTATGGCCATCCTTGAACTCATCCTCATTCCAAAGTTTAAGCGTTAGGTCATACCACTTGTCACTTTCTGAAGGTCCACACATGCGGCATTTTAGGTTGCACTTATTGCCAAAGCGTAAGTCTAAGTACCTTACAGGAAAGTCAGAAAGGCTTATCGAGCCATCTGGCTTCGTCTTTTTGCTGCAGTCTTCTATCGAATACTGTTCCCAGGTCACTTGCTCTGACAGCCTTCGGCTATGAATGCCGGCATCTTCTTCTTTAAAACATCTCTGGCAGCCCGAGTGACGTTCGCCCTTCAGCATAGCGGTTCGAACTTCTTTTAATAGATCGGCGTTAACTCCATCTGACAATCTATTCTCTTTAAGATTCAAAATGGCGCCGTCTTGTGATCTTAACAGTCCTCTACTTTTAGACGATTGAGAATGGCAGCAGTAACGCAAATCGCCCACGGTGCGAACGCCAAGCCCTGTCCATGGTATGGGACACCATGTGTCAGATGACTTGGCCACATCGCGATCATTATTCGGAGTACGAGATTGTGGCTCACTTTGTGGATTGCCTATTTGTTTGAAATGAAGGTCAGGCATGATAGCTTCGTATTATGTACATGAAACTGGCTGATATACAAGAGATCCAGTTGGATCATACGAGCCGCTGTCAACTTAAGTGTTCACAGTGTGCTAGAACATTTGGTGGTTGGTCAGAGTATCCTGAAAATCAAAATCTCGATCTAACGTTAGAAGATTACAAGGTGTTGCTAGAGCCCTTTCCGCAGGGACAGCTTCGGCTTTTTCATTGCGGCAATTACGGTGATGCACTAGCGAGTCGAACCTTCGATAACACATTCGACTACAGCCTTAGCCGCGACCCAAAGTCGATAATGATTATTACTAACGGCTCTTTGCGCAGCTCAAAGTGGTGGTCTGAACTCGCGCAAAGAGGTGGCAAGAAATTGAAAGTTGCGTTCTCGATCGACGGTTTGGAAGATACGAATCACATTTACAGAGAAGGCGCAATTTTTAGAAAAATTATTGAAAATGCAAAAGCCTTTATCTCTGAGGGCGGTCGAGCACGTTGGGATTTTATTGAATTTAAGCACAACTATCACCAAATTGAATTGGCCGAAGAGATTGCTCATGAAATTGGCTTCGAAGAGTTTAATGTAAAATACACGGCTAGATTTGCCTCTGAAGGAAACAAGGCCGTAACAAATAATAAGAAGCAAAAAGTAGAAGATACAGATACCAATAAAAACCAGTCTGATAGAGTCGACATAATTAAGAGTTATGGGTCATTTGATGAGTATGTTAACAAGACAGAGATTTCATGTAAGACTCAAAAAAGAAATAGTGTTTTCGTCGATATGCACATGAGGCTGTGGCCTTGTTGTTGGTTAGGCGCCCCTCTTTACCTCAAAAAGAAGAGCGCTCAGACCGAGAGTTTTAAACACTTTCTCGATTTATATGGCCATGATTTCAATAGTCTACGGGTTCATGGCTGGAAGGTGCTAGAGCACGAATTTTTCAACTCGTATCTCGAGAGCTCCTGGAAATCGCCAGACGAGCGTTTCAAGCGTATTTATACTTGTGGACGCACTTGTGGTGAAAAGTTTGAGTTTAGTTCTGGCTATGGTCAGAATCGAAATGTAAAAGTTTTGAGGGGGGCAGAAGTTTAACATGAGTGATTTAGATATTATATTTTTAACGCTCCCAAGATTAGAACTCAGAAGTCCAATTACTGCACCAGCAATACTTAAGGCTCAAGTTGAAGAGCATGGGTTTAAAGCAAAGTGCATTGATCTCAACCTGAAGCTTTGGCATAGCCTTGATTCTCCAAAGTATGGGCACATGTGGTTTGATACCGATTTGACGTTCAGACACGAAGACAAATTTGAGAAATTCTGGTCAGATGTACTGAAGGCGGAGGCTGAAACTTGGGTGAAAGAGATTGGTGAGCTAAATCCGAGATGGGTTGGTATTACGGTATTCAGTCAGCGGAGTAAGTGGGTCACAATCAAGCTATGCGAACTTATTCGAGAGCGGCTTCCCAATATCAAAATTGTCACAGGTGGAGCCTTTTCTGATCGGGTAAGTCCCATGTTCAAGAGCAGAGGCTTAGTAGACGCCTATGTGGTGGGAGAGGGAGAACTGCCGATAGTTGAGGTTCTCAAGGGCAATCTGAAGGCTGATGGTATCAACGGGGTTCCGGCTAAGCAGATTGATGATCTCGACACAATACCAATACCTGATTACAGTGACTTCGATTTTACAAGGTACCCTCAGACATGGACAGACCCTAGGGTCAAAGACCCTGAAAAGCTAGGCACTCAGTTTGTTTACATCACTGGCTCTCGTGGCTGTGTGAGAAAGTGTGATTTTTGCGATGTGCAAAGCTTGTGGCCAAAGTTTAGGTACCGATCTGGAGCTAAGATCGCCGAAGAGATGATGGAGCAAAATACTAGATACGGTTCAAAGAGGTTTCTCTTTACCGACTCGCTTTTAAACGGGTCGGTAAAGCAACTCAAAGAGCTTTGTCAGACTCTTATCGATTACCGAGATCGTGGCAAAATGAAGCCAGTGAGATGGCAGGGTCAATTTATAGCTCGCCCAGAACGCTTTATGAAGGATGAAGTCTACGCTCTAATGAAAGAGGCAGGCTGTTTTTTTGTTAGCATAGGGGTTGAAAGTGGGTCTGAGTTAGTTCGAAATGACATGAAAAAAATGTTTGATGATAAGGCCTTAGATTTCACTTTCAATGCCTGTGCAAAATATGGGATTGAGATGGCTTGGCTGCTTCTTGTTGGCTATCCAACAGAGACTGAGGAGGAGTTTCAAAAAACACTCGATTTGCTAGATAAATACCAGTGGATAAATGAAAAAGGCCTAGTGCGAAGTGTGGCTTTGGGCCCGACTCTGGATATCGTACCAGGTTCACCCCTCTACAATCGGCAAAAAGAAATGGGTATCACTTGGGACGAACACGGCAATTGGGTTTACAAAGACAATAATCGAGTTACCCGAATCAAGAGATGGCTTCGTTTAAAAGACAAATGCAAAGAGTTGGGGTATCCGATAGTCGAAAAGGCCACTGAGCATTTGTTGATGGAGCTAGACAACTACCAAAAAACAGAAACTAGTAATCCTGAAATGATATACGATCACTTCAACGAAAACTTCGGCAGTATGGATAGGCAAACATGAAGAAAAACCTTGATAAGTTAACCCAAAACGCTTCATTTTGCTCCCTTGCTTGGGACCATCAGTTTATGGACCCGACGGGTAGGGTTAAGCCTTGCTGCAGGTTTAGTGAAAATGAGCGCCCAGAGGAGATATCACTTAACCACTCGAGACTCGATCAAATATTTTATGGACCCTGGATGTCTGACATTCGAAAAAAGATGTTGGCTGGTGAGAGAGTCGCTGGATGCAGGCGTTGTTACCAAGAGGAAGACAATGGCAAAAAAAGTCTTCGGCAACGCTATAACGACAACATGATGCTGCCAATAGAGGAGCTTGTTAACGTTGATCGGCCGCGAATAAAGTGGTTAGAGTTGGCAATTTCTAATGCCTGCAATCTGGCTTGCAGAATGTGTGACTCTCGATACTCTTGGAAGTGGTTCGATGAGGAACAGGAGCTGTTTGGAAAGACCTACAGCAAAACAAAGGTGTCCGGAATCGACATCTCAAATGTCGACCCCTTCCTAGATGATCTCGTTCATATCAAGTTCACAGGTGGCGAGCCTTTGATTACTAAAGAGCATTGGCAATTGATTCGCAAATTAGCAGAGCGGCCAGATGCTTCAGAAATCCTATTGAACTACAGTACGAACTGTACGATTCATCCCAAGCAAGAGTGGCAGGAGCTCTGGCAAAGATTTAAGCTTATCGAATTCGCATTGAGCTTTGATAGTGCCGACCCAATGGAGAGCGAGTACATTCGCTATCCTTCAAAGTTTGAGACAACTGAGAAAGTTACCAAAGAATTTCTACGAATGGGGGAAAACCCAAAGTTTAATATGATCTTGAGAACCACTGTGAGTGTACTAAACGCCTGGCATTTGCCTGAAACAATCTTGTGGTTCGTGAAGAACTCGAACTTCAAGCCTAAGATTATAAATCCGACTCATCTCACTCATCCAGATTTTCTTTCTATAACTGTTTTGCCTAAGGTCTTAAAGGATCAAATTGCCCAGAGGTACCAGCCCTTTATTGACGGAGGGTATTTCAAAAAATTGGAAAAGAGTCTGGAGCACATCATTTCGTATATGTATAGCAAGGACGACACACATTTGCTTTATAGGTTAAAATCATACCTAGATAAAACAGATTCCTATCGTGGTCAGAGCTTCGAAAAGAGCTATCCCCAGTTCGCTGGATTTCTAGACATGTTGGGTCCAGAGGATGCTGCATACCAAGACCGCAGAGAACTCGACTGTTGACCGAAATTTTACTGAGTCGTAACCTTTTACGGTCTTAATTTGTATCGAGTTGGAGGGGATTGTGGATTTACTTTATCGCGAAACTTTGAACCAAGGTGCTCGCAAAGTAAACGCTCGCAATGAGTTTATCTACGAAACCGATACAAACAATCGTACAGTCATTCCTTATAATAAAGACTGGAAGAGGCTTTTGATCCAAGTCTCGGGTGGTTTAGACAGCGCCCTTTTGCTTTACCTGACCGCACGAGCCTTTAAAGAGTTGAACCTATCTGTCGAAATTTTACCTTTCAGTATTGAGATTCCAACTAAGGCTAAAAATCTGGCTTCAGCGAGGAAGGTGATTGAGGTAGTCTCGGGCCTGGTAGGTTACGAGAAAATTGCTAAGGGCATAGAAGTCGTCATGCCAGAAGAAGACTGTAAGCCCCCAAGAAAAGATGCATTTTTTGATAGATTGCTATCTGACATGCTTAGAAATGGAGAGGTTGATTTTGAATTCAGTGGCAACACAAAAAATCCACCAGAATCAGCTCGCTCAGAATTTCCAAATGATCACGCGAGGCAACTAGCCAGAGATGCGAGAACTTCAGTGTATAACGCAGACGTCTCGGCTAGCCCTCATGCAATGAATGATAAACAGGGAATAGTTTATTTATATCAGAAGTTCGGCATTCTGGACTCTTTGGCTACACACACATTGTCTTGTGATATGGATATTGCCAAAATTGAAGAGCTGAATCTTGAGATACCATGTGGCAGATGTTGGTGGTGTTATGAGAGAGCTTGGGGGTTCAAAGCTAACAACCTAGAAGATCCGGCTTTGGCGAAGTAATATGAAGCTCAAGACCTACAAAGTAAGGGTACATATTTTTAGTTTTGTGATCTTCTTTCTTGTTGCCTTCGCGCCGTTCGATCGGTTTTTTATTCACAATTACTTTTTGGTTTGGCCATATTTCAACTGGGAGCTTGGTTTTGGCTCAGTACCTTACAAAAAATCGTGGCAAAGGCTTTATATAGATCAGATAGATGATCAGATTTTTTCACCACCAATTTCACTGAACGATTACATTCTTAATCACTCTAAAAAGAAATTGAGATGGGTCGCGACTCAACACTACAAGTTCTTCACAATGCTGTCTCAGGCAAATTACAATAAAGACGAGAAAGAGCTTAGGCGGGTAAAGGGACTGATTGCTGGGTATTGGTTCAGTAAGATGGCAGACCGAGAAGTCAGATATCATTTGGCAATTGTCGACATAGACCCTTTAGCTTACAAAAAAGACAAATCACTATTAGACAAGAGGGTCATTTTTCATGATGTCTACTACAAGTAGATTGCTTCGGGGAATTAGAACGCGACTCATGGTAGAGCCTTTCAGTCACGAAAGGCCTTTTTTGGCAGTTACTAGAACTTATGATTCTGTCCACAGGCTTTTGCCCATTATTTTGCTTATCATGTCTTATTTTGCTTTTTTGCAAGTCTGGCACAGAACCAACATTGGCAATTCTGCCTTATCACCAGGGCCCTTTTTCTATATTCAATACATGAATGACTTTGTTTACTTGGTTTTGCGTTGGATACCAGCCCCATTACTTCTGTTTTCGGCCTTTTTTTCTAGGGTCAGGTGGTTGAGGGTTTTGGCTCTATTTACATTCGTGCAGCAGGGGGCGCTAGTAAATGCTCTAGATGTTAATGAGAATCAGTACAGACCGTCTATATGGCTTGCTGTAGCTCTGATGTTTTTGCCAGAGGGCCCAAAACAGGGAACACGCTTACAAAAGATGAGTTTCATTACTCACTTTTGGTTCAGTATGATTGTTTTCTCCTTTGCATACGCCATGGCGGGTTTTTGGAAGGTCGCATGGGGCTGTGTATATCAAGGGCTAACCGATAACCTAGGGTTCTGGAACTTTAACTCTTTTACTTATACGATCAACGAGTACCTACTGCGTACAGGCACATTTGGAAGATATCCGGTAGCAGAGTGGGTAGCAGAGTACCCATTGTTGGGTTGGGCAATGCTGTTAGCTGGTACCTATGCTGAAGCCGTCATTTGGATAGTATTTTTTAGACCTTCTCTTTGGAAGACCTTCGGTACGTTGATGGTCTTTTTGCACTTTGGCTCTAAGTTGACGCTGAACATTGGTTTCGAGGCACAATACCTAATGACGGGTGTGCTGTTTTTTCTTAGCCCATTTGCCATTGAAAAAGATTTTTGGAAAACCATGAGCGAGCTTCCCATTGTACTAGGGCTTAGACGTCTAAAAGCCAAGGCAATTAGAGGCCAGGTGGTCTAAGGCTGATTAAAAGTGATCGATCAGACTATTCTAAACAACTCAATTCAGTTTTAAAAAAGTCAAGATAATCAAGATCACGGGTTCTGCTGAGAGCTTCGAGATACTGCTTTAACTGTATTTTGTTAGTCGTTTCTTGATTGGCAGTAGAGCTTAAATAAGTTTTGACTTTAGAAATGCACGAGGCAGCCGATCCGTGAAGATTTGGTAATTTGGCCACTATATTCTGGGCCTCTTCGAGCGTGGCAATAAACTGACTGCGCCCGAGAGGGCTGAGAGTCGTTCTTGGGTTCAAATACTCAGGCTCATGAATCAATTGTGTCAGTATTCTGACATCGGATGAGTTTCTTGAGATGAATTCGAATAGGTCTACTAATCTCATGGCATTCAAGGTTCCCACTGTGATTGCAACTTCAGTCGAAATGTTTTTGTTGGCTTTTGATAGCTCGATGAAATGATGAAAAACACTTTCAACTATGCCCCATTCTGCAGGAAATCTAAGATAACGGTTCAACTCACCATAGCCATCGATACTCAGTCTTATAGTCACTCTTTTAAACCTACTAAGTGCGACAATAGTTTCTGGTTTTGGGGTTATGGTGCAGTTCGTGTAGATTTCAATCTCAACGTTTTCAACGTCTACGTCTTGGGCCGTTAGCTGCAGCCAATTTTCAAACTCCTTAGATAGGAAAGGTTCTCCGCCAGTGATCTTGATCTTTTCTATCTTAGAGATAGGAAAAGGGAGATCAATTTCAAAATGCCCATTTTTATTTGGCGCTTTTGACGAATCACTTTTCGCCCAGGCGAGCCCTAGCTTGGCGTACTCTTTCTGCCAAGAGCTACTGAGGCTTGGCTTGCAACCAACGCATCTTAAGTTGCAAATGTTTCCGACAACGACTTCAACATAGTTTCCAGTGGCCGCTTCGGGTAATGGAAAGCCTTCTCGTAGGCTTTTAACGCCAGAGTCTTCCTCTCGTTTACACTTCCAGCACCCTTTGGGAAAGTCGACTCCAGTGGTACGGTCGAGCTCATGCAAGACTTTCGACGCCTCGCTAGGAGAATACTGAGCTAATGAGTCTTGCTTTTTCCAGTCAAAACGACAACAGGGTGACGTAATTTTGTTCGGTGAGAGAAAGATTCCCCGAGAAAGAAAATCGCAAAAGTTCTTTTGTCGATCAGCATCCAAAAAAATTTACCTCAAAATACCGTGTAAACGAACGGCGCAACTGGAGAGGTTTGGGCAAAAATCAGCAAGAAGGCTAAGAGCCCTAGAAAGACTAATACTGGCAGTAGCCAATACTTTTTTCGTACCTTCATAAATAAATAAAACTCTTTTACTAATTCCAGTATAGGCTCCTAATTATTGTTTTTCAAAAGAGTCTCTGCCAGTGATCCGGTGGCATTTTGTCTGGTTGTTTTAAATAGGTCGACTGGCTCGTCCACTTTCGATCCAAAGGATCTTTACTGATTATTCTCCAGATCAATCCCATTGGAGTAATAATCAAATAAAACAGTAGGAATAAAAGAATGCGAGCCTGCAAATCGCCAAGAAAATGGCCAAACTGCATCCATCTACGCATTATCATTTTTTGCAAGCTGACTCTCATTTCAACATTCCAACTTTTTTACTAAGGTTACCACACCTAATCTCCGACTTAAAAGCTTATATGCTCCCTAAAATGTGTGGTAAATCCCCAAAGTTCGCGACGCCTGCCATTGACGGCCAAAAGCGGGAAATGTAACGTTTTGACCTATAGGCCAACGGGGGAATTGTGGAGCTAATCTTAAGAGACACGCTTAATCACGGGCAGAAGTATGTGCACGCTGCAGGAGAATACACCTACGAGGCCAACGGAACCAATCGGACAATAATTCCCTATAGCCCTGATTGGAAGAGAATCATGCTGCAGACATCTGGAGGTTTAGACAGTTCTTTGCTTCTCTATTTGACCGCGAGAACATTTAAAGAGTTAGGGCTAAAGACTGAGATTGTACCATTTAGTGTCGAGGTTCCAAATAAGGTAAAGAACCTCGAGTCAGCGAGGGCAGTCATAGAAACTGTTCGTGAAGCTGTTGGTTATGATTTTATTTCTAAGGGCGTAGAGGTGATCATGCCAGAGTCTGAAATGATGCCACCAAAGAAAAATCAATTCTTCAATTCGACTGTTATGCAGTTTATAGAGAATGAAGGTATCGATTTTGAGTTCAATGGAAACACAAAGAATCCGCCACTTTCAGCTCGATCTCATTTTCCACACGATTACTCTAGAGAGTTAACGAGAGATCATCGAACGACAATTTACAATGCGACCATTTCGGCATGTCCTCATGCAATGAATGACAAGTCGGGTATTGTATTTTTATACAAGAAATTTGGACTCATTGAGAGCCTCGCACCACTAACTCTATCTTGTGATATAAACCTAGATAAAATGAAGAGGAAGGGTTGGGGATTCCCTTGTGGGAACTGTTGGTGGTGCCACGAAAGAGCATGGGGCTTTGCTTCAAATAACATCGATGATCCAAGCCTAAGAGAAAATTAGTGGCTGACAATAAAAAATCTTGCCCTGCATTCTGGAACCATATGTGCCTCAGGTTCGATTCAAAGGTACAACCTTGTTGTAGATATGATGGCGGATTTGACCTTGATTTTAAGGGTGACATTCTACAAGTGATGAATAGCCCTGAGATGACTGACCTGAGAACGCGATCGGCTGCAAATGAAGAGTTGCCAGGCTGTTCAAAGTGCCACCGCCAAGAAGCGGCTGGGGTAGCTTCATTGCGTGATTGGTTCAATATTGTTTACCCGGTAGATACCAGCCTACAGAGTGTGAGTGCTGAGCACATGAAATACCTTGAAATCTTTGTTGGAGATGTCTGCAATCTGAAGTGCATGACCTGCGATGGAAAGTTGAGTTCGTCTTGGCGAAGTGATTACGAAAAACTGGGTTGGCAGCTCCCGCCAAGATCAGAGGTAGACCTGAGAGTTTTGGACTCTATCTCTCAACTTGAAAGCCTGGAGGAGATTAAGTTTGTCGGGGGAGAGCCTCTTCTATCAAAGTTCCATGATGACATTCTGTCAGTGCTATCTGACAAGTCAGCAGAAAAAATGACTTTGCGATACAACACAAATGTGACTCAGCCCCCGACTCTAGAACTGAGAGAGCGGTGGAAGAAATTTAAGAAAATCAGGCTTGATCTCAGCATAGACGGTGTTGGGAAGGTAAATGAATTCATTCGATACCCCTCCAAATGGTCAGTTGTAGAAGGCGTTGCCTCTCAATTTGTTCAAGCCAGCAAAGAAATGCCAAATATTGAATTGAGAGTTATTTGCACCGTCTCATGCTTCAATGTTGGTGAGCTTAATGAACTAAAAGGCTGGATGTCAGAAATAGGTTTAGATGAACTATTGATCAACCCTGTGGTAGATCCGGCGCTTATGAGGCCGAGCAACATTCCCGAGCAGTACTTTGCCGAGGTTTTAGCTTCGTATGAAAACTCGACAGAAGAGATCATCCAGTTTGCTGAATACTTGTCTCAGAACAAGCAAAGCTTCGATTCAGGGATCGTTAGGCTTACAGAAAATATCACAGATGTGAGAAAGATTCATGTCGCTGACTATTTGTCAAAATGGTCAACCTTTCAAAATGAAGACCGCTTATCTAAAGTGAACAACTACCCTTTGTAGATAACTCTAATCCAAGGGGAAATGATGATTTGGTTGGTCTTCTAGTTCTATTCTTTGTGAATCCAGCTTTTCGACTAAAAAGTTTCCGATGACAAGGAAGTCTATATCTGTTGCCAAAAAGCAGCGAACTGCGTCTTCAGGTGTGCAAACAATGGGCTCTCCTCTAACATTGAAAGAGGTGTTGATGGTGACTGGGTAGCCGGTCAGCTTCTCGAACTCACTAAGGGTTTCATGGTAAAGTGTGTTGTCTGACTTATCGATAGTTTGCACTCTGGCGCTACCATTAACGAGAGTGATGCTGCCCAAGTTCGATCGATCCACAATCAAGAGTTCAAGACCAGTCGCTTCAGTTTCGGTGTTTTTAAGCTGGGCTCTAGAAACGGGGAAGGTGAGAATCATATAAGGGCTCGATTCGCAGCCGTCAAAAAACTCAGCCGCACGATCTATCGTAATCACAGGAGCCAAAGGTCGAAACGACTCTCTGAATTTCACTTTTCGATTCACTGTGTGCTGCATCTGTTGTGGCCGAGCATCAGCCATAATACTTCTTGCTCCTAGGGCTCGAGGCCCATACTCCATTCGGCCCTGAAACCATCCAATAACCTGTTGCTTTTCAAGTAATTCAGCTATCGTCGATGGTAGCTTTGCACTTTCGAGAGAGCGGTACTTGAGGTTGTGTTGTTTTAAAACTGGTTCAATAGCCGAGTTGCCAAATTCAGGCCCGAGATAGGCGTTTTGCATGAGATCTTTGTCTCCTGCAAGCTCAACTCTCGGTTTATTTAGCCCAAGATGCCAATAAGCTAGTGATGCGCCCAGGGCACCACCAGCATCGCCGGCAGCGGGTTGAACCCATATCGAGTCAAAAATCTCGCTTCTTAAAAGCCGGCCATTGGCCACACAGTTAAGGGCCACTCCACCAGCAAGACAAAGTGACTTGCTTCGTGTTTTTTCTTTCGCGGTTTTAGCTAGCTTGAGAATCACCTCTTCGGTCACAACTTGTATCGATGCCGCCAGGTCCATGTAGACTTGGCCTAAGTCTGTCTCTGGTTTTCGCGCTGGCACTCCAAACAGCTTAGAAAACTTAGAGTTGGTCATTTTTAGACCGACAATATAGTCAAAATAAGAGAGGTCGAGTCTAAAGCTGCCATCGTCTTTTATATCGATAAGATTTTGTTTTATCACGTCGGTAAAGCGAGGTTTACCATAGGGGGCAAGGCCCATTAATTTGTATTCACCTGAATTCACTTTGAAGCCGCAGAAATAGGTGAAGGCACTATAAAGTAGACCTAGCGAATGAGGAAAGTGCAATTCGCCTAATGGCTTCAAAGTGTTGTCATGGCCATGCCAGAGCGTAGTGGTAGCCCATTCGCCTACACCGTCTAGGCAGAGAACGGCCGCATCTTCGTAAGGGCTTGCAAAAAAGGCAGAAGCTGCATGTGAAAGGTGGTGAGCGCTAAAAAGAATTTGTGGGAGATCACTCTTCTTCACCTCAAAAAATGTACGTAACTCATGCCGAATAATAGAGCGAATTCCTAGCTTTTGTTTCAACCAAAGAGGCATTGCCTTAATGAATGATGTAAAGCCTCTAGGGCTCTGTGAGATGTAAGTTTCGAGCAGTCGTTCAAAGGTCAGAAATGGTTTTTCATAGTAAACGATAGAGTCTACATCTGTGATCGAAATACCAGCCTCTTTCAAGCAATATTCGGTAGCTTGCTTTGGGAAGCTGGCGTCGTGTTTTTTACGAGTGAATCTCTCTTCTTGAGCGGCAGCAACAATGTGACCATCTTTAATAAGAGCGGCAGCGCTGTCATGATAAAAGCACGAGAGACCGAGAATATACATATCTACCAATTGAACCCAGTGTTGATGCCGCCATACCCGACCGCCAGCTTATCGGCTTCAAACTGTGTTGGGTGTGTTCGTTTCCAACTTGCCTCAGTTAGTGCCAATTCAATTTGAAAGAACACTTTTTTGCCGACTACGACTCCAGCAGCGACCGTTTTGAATTCTCCTGCGCCACCAATATCTACGACACCTTTTCGAGTCACTCCGTTCTCTTCTTGATCTAGTGTTGTATCGCCCAACATCCTTGCATAGATCAGAGTTGAGTACACTAAGACAAGTTCTTTAGCGCGGTAGCCGAAGCTCATGCCGGCTTCTGTGCCGCTCAGTCGCACAGAGCTTTTTGCGGTCTCATCACCAGAGACTGTCTCAGAGCCAAAGCCTCCCCACATCCAGCCTGCAAATGGTGTAAGTGAAAAGTTGCCAGCCTTACTGTTTTGCTGATTGTCGCCCAGGAGTTGTACCTTAACACCACCTATGCCAGGGCCAGAAAAGTAAGACGAGTAATAAAGGTCAACGTTTGAAGACAGGCCTAAGCCAAGCTCTAAGCCAAAATCAGAGCTTTCGCTAAGTTCGGGATCTGTGCCAGGGCTATCTGCAAATTTATTGTCGACAACTTGAATGTTGGCCGCACCATTAATGAAGGCGCCAAACTTCCCTTTCCACAACTCGCCAGAGACTTCTGGGGTTATAAATCTAGTGGTTGGTTTTTTGATGTTTATTGAACAAGCACTAAAAAGAAGAATGCACAAAAAAGGTGGCAGAAGTTTTAAAAGTCGTAAGCTATTTTTCGGTTTTGACATATCAAAAGCTTAGACGAGTCTAGTGGTCTGGTGAAGCAGGAAATCAAGCTAGTGGAACGATTCAGCAATCGTCGATTTAGACCTCAGGCTCCGAGGGCTCGAGTTGCATGAGCTCTCCCTGATTACCACCCTCGGCACTCAAGTCAGTTCCAAGTCCGTCTGGTAGAGCTTTCACACTTTTGGCGCCGAGTTGCTCCATCTCTCGAGCTTTAGAAATCAATCGGCGCTCGAGACGGTTAAAGCCTTTATCGTATTCAGTTTTGGCTTTTTCAAGTGACTTGCCCACAGCTATGTAGCCGTCAACGAATTCGACCAATCTTTTGTGGAGCTCTTTGCCAACATCAGAGATTTTTGCTGCATTTTCAGCGAGCTTCTCTTCGTTCCACCCGTAGCGAATGACCTTTAGCAAGCCAATAAGGGTAGGGGGAGTGGTAATCAGCACTTTTTTCTTTAAGGCAGCTTCCATCAGGTCAGGCTCACTCTCAAGTGCAGCATAAAGAAAAGACTCATTGGGCAAAAACATGATTGTGAAGTCTGGCGACTCTTTGAGGCCTTCATAGTAGGCTCTTTGAGAGAGTTTTTTGACATGTTCTCTAACGTGTCTACCGTGTCTGGCCATCTCGGCGGCACGCTCTTCTTCTGTAGAGGCCTCAAGTGAGGCTAAGAATGAATCAATTGGCGTTTTTGAATCGTCCTCGACAAATCGACCGG
>JABSOQ010000078.1:8039-17934 GCA_013216195.1 Bdellovibrionales bacterium | reverse complement strand
CTTAAGCGCCTCTCAGCTAGAGCGCTATGCTCAATGCCCTTTCCAGTTTGCAGCAGAAAAGTTGTTTGGCTTAAGTGACTTACCCGATGTGGATCTCGATTTAGATGTTATGACGAAGGGCTCATTTGTTCACAAGCTGTTTCAAGAGTTGACTGCCGAGCCGATGCGCTTCGACTGGAGTGATGAGGAGCTTGTGGGCATCATACAAAAATTGCCCGAATCAACAGGTAGCCCGATTGGCGATCGCGATCTTTGGAGGCGGCAAGAAGAGAGTTTTCTCGCCCTGGCAAGGCGGTTTTTAGCGAATGAGCAGACTTTAAGAGAGCGGTTCCCGAACACAGAAACCAAAGGGCGTGAGCTTGAGGTGAAGCTCAATTGGTCAAACGAGGAGAAAGCTTTCAAACCTCTTGCTGAAGAGGGTATTTTGTTTCGTGGGTTTGTCGACCGAGTTGATGTCTCAAAAGAATCTGGCAAAGGTATAGTTGTTGATTACAAGTCTTCAGATGCAAGTTACCCAAGTCATGGATCTTGGTTGAAGAACAAGAGCTATCAATTGGCGCTCTATTCTTTGGCTTTAGAGTCAGGCCTTACAGATCTTGAACTCGATGAAGTCACCGCTGCTTTTTACTATTCAGCCAAAACTATGAATCGAGAGAAGGGCTTTAGGTTGAAAGAAGAGGTTGGCGATTTGTTTGACAAAAAGAACAACAGAAGTGAGTTGCCCCGTGAAAAGAAGCGTGAGCTATTTGAAAAGGTCAAAGACGAGATAGCAGAAATGGTCGATCAGATGAAACAGGGCCAGATGTACCCAGCCCCTTTGAAAGAAGAAACCTGTAACAAGTGTTCATGGAGTCAGCAGTGTCGAGCGCCACACCTGAATTAGGATCTTTAGTTGTAAGAGCAGGTGCAGGGGCGGGTAAGACCACGCGTCTTGTGCAACAAGTTCTCGATGTCGCCAAAAATCATCAACAAAACCACGGCCGGTATCCGAGTTTGATGCTGACGACTTTCACGAGAAAAGCGACTCAAGAGTTGAGAGAGCGATTGATGTTGAAGGCAGTTGAGTTGGGAGATGAAAGTTTGCTCGAGTATTTGAGCGGGCCACAGCTTCATGTTTCAACAATACATGGGGTGTTGTCAGTGTTTTTGAAACGCTTTGGCCACTTAGCTGGGCTCGACAATGCTTTTCAAATGGTGAGCCCTGCTGTGACTCAGCGGATGGCAAAGTCGGTGCTGAGAAAGCAAGTGCTTGAATCAGAAGAAGCTTCTGATCTTGTTTCTGTCTTTGGCTTTCACCGACTCACTCATTTGTTGATTCAACTTAGCGGCAAATTGTATGAGCACCCGAGTCTGTCACCAAGTAGCCTTACTGATATGGAGTGGACTTGGAGGCAGTTATGGAAACAGTTTTTTGACGAAAGCGAGCCACGGCTTGGTCAAATGTTGTCAGAAACTGATAATGAAAAGTACATTGATTACATTAACACTCTCATGCAGATTCAAAAAGACTTGGCCCAAGCAGAGTCAGCTTCTCAAGAGCTGCTCGATCGTTGTTTGCAGAGGCTGCCAAGCAAACCTAGGTTCAACTCGAAGAACCCCCAGATAGCAAAACACAAAGATGATGAATTGAAGGCGGTAGTGGAAGACCTCAAGAAGCTTGCGGGCTTGCCTGAGATGAACCCAGAGCACTGGCCTCAATTGGCGAGCTGGTACGAGAAACTTCATGCTGTGGCTTCAAGTTTCAGACAGAACTGGTACGAAGCTAAATTAGAGAAGGCAATGCTCGATTCTGACGATCTCGAGTCTTTCTCTCTTCATGTGTTGCAAAATTTTACGGCACTTGCGGAAGCCTTTTCGCAAGACACAGACTACTGGCTTATTGATGAGTATCAAGATACGTCGCCGCTTCAAGTTCAAGTGTTGCAAGCACTTTCTCAAGGGCGCAGTCAGTTTATCGTCGGTGATCCTCAGCAGAGTATTTATTTGTTTCGAGGCTCAGACGTTTCGGTGTTTAGCAACCAAGAACAAAAAATGAAAGATGGTGCTGGCCGTTTTGAGCAGTTAAGTCGGAACTGGCGCTCGCAGCCCGAGCTATTAGAGTTTTTCAATGCATTGTTTGGCGCTATGGGCTCTGCCTTTGAGCCCATGTTGCCACGTGCGGAGATTTCAGAGCCTGAAAAAGTTGTGGCAACTCTGGCAGTCACGTCGGCTGAGGATTTGGAAGAGCAGCCACAGTCTCAGAATCAAGCCATTGCCCAGCATATTGAGAGCCTGATAGAAGCTGGCTCTGACTTTGATCAAATTTGTGTGTTGGCAAGAACAAATGCTCAGCTGAAAGACGTTGCGAAGTTTCTTAAGCAGAGAGGGTTCCCGACACATTTGCATGCTAGCGGCGGTTTTTTTAAGCGTCGTGAGATCATCGATGCTATGGCACTGCTGAAGTTTTTAGTGAACCCACTCGACAACAAGACTCTTCTCATTTTATTGAGGTCTCCTTGGCTACGAATAGATGATCAGTCGCTAGCCGAATGGACATTGTCATGGAAGGGTGCTTATTGGCCTCAGCTGAAAGAGGAGCAGTCTGAGCATCCGGTTGTTCAAGCGCTGTGTTCAGCCCTGAGCCGCGGTGAGAAGTCGGGTTTGGTATGGGTGTTTGAAGAGTGCCTTATGGAGCTTGGCCTATTTGATTTTTGCCGTTACCAAGATGCCACAGGCAGAAGAGAGTCCAATCTCTGGAAACTGCTTCACACACTAAAAGAAGAAGAGAAGCGCCCAGGTTTTTCTTATTTGAAGTTCATTTCAGGTTCGAACATGAGCTCTGAGGGTGAGGAGTTCGAGTCTGAATCTGATGCGATTGCCTCTCTAGAGCCCAATCACATTCAGCTTATGACTGTGCACGCTTCGAAGGGGCTTCAGTTTGAGCATGTGATATTGCCAGGTTTAGAGAAAGGGGCACGGCCGACTCGAAGCAAAACTGTGGAGGTCGACACTCTCAATCAGCTTTGGTCAGCACCACTTCCTGTTGGGGCCAACGATGAGTGGTCAGGTACCCCTATTGACCTTTTGGGTAAGAGACTGCAAAAGCAGCGTGAGCAAGAAGAGAGCTTAAGAGTCTTTTATGTGGCTGCAACTCGAGCCAAGTCTTCGATTTTCATGAGCTGGAATGAAGGCAAAGTGAAGCCAGAGAGCTGGGCTAAGCTCGTGCCTTTTGCAACAGACGAAGAGACGACTCATCGTTTAGAAAAGTTCTCAGTCAGGGTTTTGAGATCACCTTTCGCAGAGACGACATTGAAAGATAGAGAAACGAGTGCGCTCAAAGTACGGCCCCGGCTCAATTTTGAGTTTGAGAGCCAGGCTCTCACCCAAGTTAGTGTGACCAAAATGGTGAAGCAGAGCCTCGAAGAGAAATCTCAGATGTCTGGTGCATCAGAGCCAGGTTCTGCCGAGATGGCCTTACCGAAAAAGATGTTGCCAAAAATCTACAGGAAGACCGCGGATGGTGTGTACTTTCACCGAGTTATGGAGTCGCTGTACTACGACAAAGCCTTTGACTACCGACCTATCGCTGAGAATTGGTTTAACAAAGATGCCGAGTCAGTCATTGCTGCCGTCGACTGGACTCTTCAGCTGGAGCAGCCGCCGATGTCTGAACTCCTAGATTCTGGGCATGTCGAGTGGGGTTTTCAGTTTATTGAATCTGGGCAGATTGTAGAGGGACAGATCGATCTTTGGGGCATTGTTGATGATCTCATTTGGTTGGTTGACTACAAGACGGGTCGCAAAGAAGAGCAAGACAAGGCCCTACTTCAATTGAAAATCTATGCTAAAGCATTGAGGGCAGCTGGCTATCAGCAACCTATCGTACCCATCGTTCTATTTCCAATGGATCAATTGGTTGTAACCGGAGAAAAGGAGACTTTATGAACCCTTGGCATGACGTCGAACTTGAGGGTAGTTATCCCGATGAATTTCCAGCAATTATTGAAGTGCCGAAGGGGTCGAAAAACAAGTACGAGCTCCATAAGCCTACCGGTATGATTAAGGTGGACCGGGTTTTGTTTAGCTCCGTTCACTATCCAGCGAACTATGGCTTTATTCCAAAAACCTATTGTGATGACAATGACCCTCTTGATGTCTTGGTCTTGGGGCAAGAGCCGGTCTATCCGCTTTCGATCATGACAGCCATACCTATTGGCCTAATGAAGATGGTTGATCAAGGTGAGGCCGATGACAAGATCATTGCCGTGCATGCACATGATCCTGAATACAGCCACTACACTTCTATTCAACAACTTCCGCCACATCGGATGGCGGAAGTGCAGAGCTTTTTCGAAGAGTACAAAAACTTGGAAAACAAAGTGGTTGAGGTAAAAGACTTTTTTGATGTTGCTGAAGCGAAAGCCGTCTTAAAGCAAGCTAAGCTTGATTACGAGAAAAAGTTTAAGTAAGTCAGAGCAGACTCGCAAAAAAAAGCCCGCACAAAGTGCGGGCCAGGAGAGTTAGAATCTCGGGAGTTCATGAGAGAAGGCCATCTCAAAAGCCCTCACTCAGTCAATTAGAGTCTAGGCTCTTCGCCAGACTCAGATTTCCAGTAGTCATCAGCGACTTGCTCACGATCAACGAGGTCTCTGTCAAAGCGTCGCTTGGCGCCACGAGAGATAAAGTAATGAGCTCGGTTGCCATGAATAGTTACAAGTGGCGGGTGAATCGGAGCGTAAGCTTCGTTAGACATCGCCCATGCGCACCAGCCGCCATAAGTAGGCTCGTACTTCAAAGGATCTGCCAAGAAAAGATCACGGTTTTGCTCATTGGCAAAATGGTAAACGATATTGCCGTGGCTAGCTGTGATATTTGAGTTTCCGACTACAGATTCTCCGCCGCCTTCAGGAAAAGCAGAGACAGGATCATAGGCCTCTCCATCTCGGTCGCTCACCAAACCAAGGTTTCCGTTTGGCAGGTAGTAGGCGTCTTCATTTCTGTCTGGTTGAAGTTCAGTGGCAAAACCTGTGGCCGAAACAAATAAAACGAGTGAAAGCAGCAGTGTGCGTAGCATATGTATTCCCCCCTAATGGAATAATCAGTTTTAAATCTCGCTTAGTAAAACTGAAAACAGATCGATGGGGAACTATCGTATTCGTATGACGGCTATAGGGTGAGCCTATCGAGCGCAAAAGACCCTATTCGCAGGGGTTTGCGGGTTTTAGCACAACTCAAAATTGAGTGTGCTGGTCTAGGGTTTGATCACATATTTTGCTGTGCCCACCGACGAGGTCAAGATGATCGTAAAGGCTTGGTCTTCAACCACAGAGGTCGGCAACGGAAAAGTCACAAAGTAAGAACTACTGAAGGCATCGATATCTGGGAACTGGGCCTGAAGTTCAATTCGTTTTTCTTTGGCTTTTACAGCTTTGCCTTCATAGCGTTGTCCGTCGAATTCGAGATAAACCTTCCAGATGGTATTGGGCTTATTGAGGTCATCATATTCAATTTCAGGTGTGTAAAATAAAAGAAATCCTCGGGCCTCGGTCGACATCTCTTGGAAGAGTTTCTCTCGTTCTTTTTGGAATCGATCTAAGCTCCAGCGAAGGTAATGGCCCTTTCTTCGAAGTCTCAAAGTGTTAAGCTGAGAGTGCAGAAATGTCATTCTTGCTTCAAAAGTGTTGTGAAAGCCACTGTACTCTTTCACTGTCTGTGTGTAGCGTTTGTATATGGGAATGTAGCGATCTTCAGTGACATTCTGAACAACTTGAGGCCCTGCAGGCACAACAGTCTGGCACCCCAACGTGAGTAAAGATATTAAAATTAAGCCGAGCCACTTAAGATCTTTCAAAAAATCAAACACTCTGTTCATTTGATTGATCCTAGAAAATTCTTGAGATCTTTGAAGCATGTCTCTCTCTCAAAGTCGTTATAGATTTCGTGGTAACTGTCAGCATAGATTTCTAATCTTTTTTCAGAGATTTGCAACTCTTCATAAAGCTGTTTTGACTTCAGTGAGTCTACAACTTTGTCATGCCCGGCTATTTGAAAAAAGATCGGGCCAGAAATCTGATCTTTTTTACCAAAAACCTCATCAAAGCCTTCAATCATACCTAGGTAGATATTAGGGCTAATCTTGTCATGGCGTAGGGTGTCTTTTGGGAAGCTCTCTAAAAACTCTGAGTCATGAGTTAAGTTCTCGTAATCCAATTCATTGTGCAAAGTCACTGTTGGAAAGTACTTAGTTGCTAAGCGTGCGAATTTGTCTTTCCACATCGGCACATCAATTGCGTAGCCCAAAGCTGGAGAGCTAAGTGCTAGCCCCTGAAAGCTACCCTTGGGGAGTTGAAGTGATGTCAGCAATGTAATGAGGCCACCCATGGAGTGCCCAAGTAGCACTAGGGGGGTGCCTTCGCTTTTTTCACGATTTGCGATTTCAATCATCTGCTTGTGGTCGGAGATGTAGTCAGAGAACTGGCCAACATAGCCACGTTTGCCTTCTGATCGGCCATGCCCTCTGAGATCCCAGGCCATGACACTCCAGCCCATCTCTGTGATGGCTTTGGCGACGTGATCATAGCATTCGGAGTGCTCGGCTAGACCATGGGTAATCAAGACCACTCCGTTTTCTTGCGGAGCTCGCCACTCTTGAAAAAACAGTTCTGTTTTATCACCGGCTTCAAATTGGCTTTCAAATCGTTGACTCATAATCCCATTGTCGAGTTTGCCGTGACTTCGGGTCAAGCAAGATTGTCCCTTTGTTTGCATTGGCAAGCCCTCCGCCTCAAAATGCATTCAAAAAAACAAAGATTGGGTATAGAATTCAAAGAATGCAGATAAAAAAAACCTCGTTATTGCTACCTGCTCTCATGTTCATTATGGGTTTCGCTGTTGGCGCGTCAGCTCAACAGGGGGCTGACGATGTCACTGGGGCCAATGTCATTTATGAGTTTGCGCCATCGGGGGGTCAGATTTTGCCTAATCAGATACCTGGCATGACTGAAATTATTGGTCTAGGTGGTGCTCGATTTGGTTTTAGAATGGCTCCACGCGTGTTTTTTGAGACGGGCTTTATGAGCGGAAATGGTGAGGGTGTGCAATACCGAAATGTCTTTGGATCTGTGCGTGTCGACATTCCTGTCGAGACTCTTGTCGGTGTCGTATTTTTAGGAGCAGATGCCTTGAACTATCAGGGGGTCGATAAAGACTTGAAGACTTTCGGAGGCGGCCACGTGGGTGGTGGCGTACAGGCCTTGCTTGGAGGATCGGTCTGGTTTCGCTCAAATA
Source organism: Bdellovibrionales bacterium (assembly GCA_013216195.1). Taxonomy (GTDB): domain Bacteria; phylum Bdellovibrionota; class Bdellovibrionia; order Bdellovibrionales; family UBA1609; genus JABSOQ01. The sequence continues at coordinate 10,668 of JABSOQ010000078.1, read as the reverse complement.
TGAAATTCAACATCAACCCTGGTACGGCAATGATTATCGATTTTGGTTTGAGTTTTCGATTTTAAAATGCGCTTCCGCCAATAAGAGTGTCGTGCCTCTCGCTTTCTAGCGAATCTGGATAATCAAGACTGTAGTGCACACCGCGAGACTCTTTTCTTCTAAGAGCACACTCAACAGTAAGTTGAGCGACTGTGGCAATGCTTCTCAATTCTTCTATATCTGAGTGATGAGGGAAGTCAGAATAAAACTCTGAAATTTCTTGCTGAATATTCTCAAGTCGGTGTGCAGCCCTTAACAAACGACGATTAGATCTGACAATGCCCACGTAGTTCCACATCAGCCTTCGAATTTCGTCCCACATGTGATCAATGACGACCATTTCGTCATGCCTGCTGGCATCGTTAAGTGTCTGGGTAGGCTCTTCGATAGCGACAGTTTTGATCGTGGGCTCACGATTTAGGGCGATGAGTTCGGCGCAACGATAAGAGGTGATAAGGCATTCCAGCAAAGAGTTTGAAGCAAGTCGATTGGCTCCGTGTAGACCTGTGCATGCAGATTCGCCTAAGCAAAACAGGTTTTCGAGCGAGGTTTGACCAGAGAGATTAGTGACGACCCCGCCACATAAGTAGTGAGCAGCTGGCACTACAGGTATAGGCTCATTACTAATGTCGATACCTAAGCTTTGACAGCGATTGTAGATTTGAGGAAAGCGCTCTTCGAGATAGTCTGCAGAGTGGTGGGTCATGTCGAGGTGCACGCAATTCGCACCCGTTTGTTTCATCTCCGAGTCTATGGCTCTGGCCACAATGTCACGTGGAGCGAGGCTTCCTAATTCATGAACGTCTTTGACGAAATCTCTGCCACTTGAATCTCGCAAGATACCGCCTTCGCCCCTCAAAGCCTCTGATATTAAGAAGTTGCGTGCTTGAGGGTGGTACAAGCAGGTGGGGTGAAACTGCATAAGCTCTAGATTTGCGAGTCTTGCACCTGCACGAAAGGCCAGGGCAAGGCCGTCGCCAGTGGCTCCCTCCCAATTCGAAGTGTAGAGATAGGTCTTACCAGCTCCACCGGTCGCAAGAACTACTCGGTTGGCAAAAATCACTTCAATCTTTGAAGACTTGCTGTTGAGAACTTTAACGCCTCGGCAAACGGGTGCAGAGAGAAAGGGTGTTTCTGTAATCAACTCGACAGCAAATCTATGCTCAAGCAGTTCGATGTTAGGGTTTTTTTGTGCCAGGCCTAATAAGTGAGAATGGAGACTTTGACCGGTGTGATCAGAGATGTGCAAGATTCTGCGTTCAGAGTGTCCGCCCTCTTTTCCAAGACTTAGGGCATCTTTGAGCTCTGTTTGATCAAACTGGACCCCGAGTTTAATCAAGTCGTCAATGCGTTCAGGTGCATCGCGAGTGACCTCGGCCACAACGGCTTCGTGGCACAAGCCAGCTCCAGCCACGAGTGTGTCCGCAGCATGTTTTTCAGGAGTGTCAGAGCTTGAAATGGCAGCTGCGATACCCCCTTGCGCCCATGTTGTGTTGGTCGCAGATAGTGAAACTTTTGTGATCAGTGTGACCGGCTTCGTTTCAGCGGTTTTTAGGGCAAAGAAGAGACCTGCTAGGCCAGAGCCAATCACTAGTGTTTCTCTTGATTCGGTTTGCATTTTGCCCCCTTTTGGCCACATTCATTTCGCACAGTTATGAATTCTGATAAAACCGTCAATACCCCTTAATAATGCCACGCACAAATGCGGGTTGATAGTCCCGGAAACTTGCACAGCTGTGCACACTAAAACATAATGAGATCAGTGACTTACTGGAGTCTTCTGAATGAAAATTAAGCTGTTTGCAATCTTGGCTGTTGGAGCCCTTGTGATCACCGTAGCAACGGCGATTGGTGTTTCGAATATCCAAAGTCTAGATCGAAGCTTTTTTCTAGGTGAAAACGTAAAGAACGAAGCGGCGCTGATCAAACAAAGCGCAAGTTTTCTCTCTGACTCCTACGCAGAACGTCTGGTGCAGATTGTTTCAGAGGTCGACCTAGTTGCAGGCTCTGGTCGCTCCTCGGTTTTTGGTAACAGTGATTTCAATATGGTTTCAGCAATCGTTCCAGCTCAAAAAGAGGGCTGGAGGGTAGCTTGGAGTCAGAGAAGGGGCAGCAGAAGTATTGGTTGGCCGAAGAAGGCTGAAGCCGAAATGTTGAAGTCTTTGCCGCTTGCGAAAGTTACACCTCGAAAATCGGCTTGGTACCGACACCTTTCTAACTCGGGCCACGCACTCTACGTACTTTTGATCAGTGTCGAATTGCCAAACTCACTTCGCGACAATGGTGACGAGACTGCCAACCAAATGGTGGTGGCCGGTGTCTTGAGCAACCAGGCTTTCGCAGGAGTTATCGAGAGTTTTAAAGGCACTGATCGAGAAGCCATCATCTTGAATGACCGTGGATACGCTCTAGGATACACCAAGCAACAGTATGTAGGAGCCCCGTTGAGTAACCATCCGATGGTGAAGCGGCTCGATGCCGAGAGAAAGCTTGAAGACTTTGGCGAGTTTCGAAACACCCAGGGGCGCCGAGTGATTGGGGCTTATGCAAGACTCAATAGCACGAATCTTTACGCTATGGTGACCAGACC
>JABSOQ010000078.1:0-8029 GCA_013216195.1 Bdellovibrionales bacterium | reverse complement strand
CCGTCATTGATGACAATTACTTACACGAGCTTGGCTGCCTACGGCTTTGGTGGCTTCATTGTCTGTCTGCTTTTTGGTTTGTTGTTCTTTCGTTCACAAATTACTTCGTTTGAATATTTGCAAGATTTCACCATCTCGTTAGCGCAAGGCCTTCCTATTCGAGCGCCAGAGTCGTATGCCCAGATGCCACAAGTTTTGAGAGAGTCTATAGACCGAATTCGCGAAGGCGAAGCTCCGAAATTGCAATTGGCTGAAGAGCGCCCCGAAGAGGAATGCGAAGATACAAGTGAAGTCGAAGAGCCAGTTCAGGCCGAGCCAGCAAGTTCAAAAGTTGAGGATGGTGCCGAGCTCGTAGCTGGGCCGAGTTCTGAAGTTAGCGAACAAAAAGCAAAAGAAGAGTACGAAAAAGCGATTCGCGGCTTGATACACAATTTCAAGAGCCCATTGGGGGCAATACTAGGTCAGGCGCAATTGGCAAGATCAAGCTCCGATGGGGGGCAGCCGACAGAGCACTATGCCGTGATTGAGAGAGAGGCTCGAAAGCTAAGAGAGGCCTTGAATGAATTGCTCAAGACAACCGACGGTGCCGAGATGCTGACTTCAGCTAAGCGAATTAATTTGACTGATATGCTTCTTGGGCTGTTGTCTGAGATGAGATCAGAATTCGAAGAAGCTGGAGTGAAAGTACGCAAAGACTTGAAGCCAGCAACTGAGGTGATGGGTGACGAACTTCATTTGAAGGCTGTTTTTCGAGAGTTATTGAAGAATGCGATTGATGCTCTTCAGGGCGCCGAGGTGAAAGATCTTTTTGTCGCTTCAAAAGATATGGGCTCACAAATTCAAGTTGTCATTCAGGATTCAGGGCACGGTATACCTTCAGGTGACCTCAATCGAGTCTTTGACCCTTTCTTCTCTAGAAAACAAGAGGGTGAGCACAAAGGCATGGGCCTATCGATTGTAAAAAGTGTTATCGAAACCCATGAAGGGAAAGTGGCTATTGAATCAGGCGTCAACAGTGGCACCAGAGTTTTGCTGACTCTGCCAATGCGTGGTGCCCAGGCGAGCTCGGTGGAAACCTCTTTAGAAGAGCCGCAGTGGGAAAACTTGCCGGATATCGCAACTGATAAGCTGATGGGGCAAAAACCGATCACGGGATCAAATGCCGAAGACTTGCCGGCTGCTCCCGCTAAAGAAGAAGTGACCTGGGTTGGGCGAGATCCTGATCTTGAGCTGTTGGCTGACGAAGAAGAGGGCGAGATGGTCTCTGATACACAAGCCTTTATTGAAGACATTATCTCTGACTCGCAATCTCTAAAAGCGCAAGGCGGTGATTCTTCGGCTTCGAGATATGATGAGGTTGCTGACGACTTTGAGTTTGATTCTGAAATCTCCAAACGAATTTCTGTGGTGCCAATGACCGAGCAAGAGATGCAAGAAGATGACAGCCAGCTCGGAGACATTGGGGGAGAGGTGAGTGACGACGATGTGTCACTTGCTGATGCAACAGAGGAGCCGACGCGGGAAGATGATGAGCTAGCCGATAGCACCGCTCTTATGGAAAGCAATGAAGTATTGTCTGACATCACTGAGTTCGCGACCTTACCAGCTGAAGAGGCAGATCTCACACAGTCTTCTGCTCAGCTCGAGGCAGCTAGCGAAACGACAGCTCAAGAGGGCCTTGAGGATGACGACGACGATGATGATTTCCCAATGATAGCCATCCGCAAACCGAAAGTGGGGCACGAATCATGAAGTTAAAGAAGTATCGCTCGGCTTTTCTTTGTTCGTTTGTGGGCTCGAAAGAGGTGTTAGGAGAGCGGCACGCGTTTGTGGCCAATCACAAGTACCAATCTTTACATTACCTGACAGTCGAAAGTTTGTTGGCTGACGTTCAAGAGAACCCTCCTCATTTTGTTTGCTGGTATTTGTCTCATTACAACGAATCGACAATGAAGACCTGGTTGGATCGTTTCAAAACTGCTTTGCCAGAGACTCGTATCATTCTGATTGTCGAAGAGATTTCACCTGAAGAGATTTTGAAGCTCGAATATAAGCAAATCTACGTGGTCATGGCTAACTCAGAGGCGACGCCATTTCGCTTGCTGAAAGAGATGGATCATGCAGCCGAAAATTTGATTTATCTGAACCTCAATGAACAGCTGACAAATCGGATCGGTGAGCTTGAAGCCGAAACCTCGTCGAAGACTTCAGCAGAAGTGAGCAGTCATAAAGAAATAGCTGACGCCAAAGGTGCTGCTAGCGAAGAGACTCAGACAGCGAGACTCGATGAAGCTTTGAGTTCTGCTAAAGAGTATTACGAGTATCAAGACTCTATGTTGGTTCAGTTGAGTTTAAACAGTTGTATTGAAACCTTTTTGAGTCACGTTGAGCCGCGCTTGAACGAGGGCGGAGGCTCAGGTGTTTATTTCAAGTACAACTCTGTTAGGCGAACTCTTGTGGCCTCTTTTGGTCTTGGCGTTGATCAAGCTCTCATTGAGGGCATTGGTCTTAATCTCGAACGAGTCGACCCTGAATTTCAAAGGTCTCAAATACGGGTATTGCATGAAAGAGAGTCTTTTCAGAACCTGCTGAAAGATGTCTTTAAGGTGCAGCAATTCAATTGCCATTATCTTGCCGTTGGCGGAGAAATCATCGGATTGTTTGTGCATTGGGGGCTCGATCAGGGTGCCGCGCATTTCGAATTTGTCAGCCGTGCTTTTGATATGATGTCAAAGCAGACGCAGTACCTCGACATGGAGAAGCGCTTGCACAATGTCGACACTGCAGATGACACGCAGTTTGCGCTTAAAAAACACAAATTTTTTCAGTGCATGAATGAAGAAGTGGCAAGGGCGAGGAGAACTTCTCTTCCCTTGGCATTTGTACTGCTTTCTGTTGACAACTTTAAGGCCATTGAAGAAAGGTGCGATCAGTCAGATTTGAAAATGTTTTTGAAATCTCTGGCTCAGATTGTTCACAAGCATTCAAGGGTCAACGACATTCTTGGGAGAGTGAGCCGTTCTGAATTTGGTTTGTTATTGCCGCACACTGCGATTCGAGGTGGCGTGGTCAAGGCTGAGAGGCTGAGGCGCATGATTGAATCGGCAAATTTCGGTAAAGTTTTGAAGTCAGATGATCCTGTGACATTGTCATTGGCAGTGAGTGAATACCCCTCGAATTGTCGCGATTCAGATGAGCTGTTTCAGAGTGCCGACCATGTTTTGTTTGACCAAGATAGATTCGTGGCAAACAAGGTGGTGGTGGCAAAGCCTCCTGAAGGCTTCATCGCAGACTTCTTAGTACAAGATGTGAAAGACTCGCGCCTGGTCCGCTAAGCGCCGAGAGTCTCGGAGAGTGAATATCGAAAAGCTTCGTCGTACGCATGCAAGAATCAACTTAAGTGCTTTGCGCTCAAATTTGGTCCAATTAAAGTCTTTGCAGAGTGAAAATGCATTTTTTTGCCCAATGGTAAAAGCCAATGCTTATGGTCATGGGGCTGTTGAGGCCTGTCGCATCTGTGCAGATGTCGGTGTCAGCGCGGTCGGGGTGGCTCTGTACTCTGAAGCTGAAGAGTTAAGAGAGGCTGGCGTTGAATTGCCGATTTTGGTGTTCGAACCAGGGTCTCGGTTTCCTTACGAGCGAATACGTCAGCTTCGTTTGATACCTGTGGTGAGTTCACTGTCCGACCTTGAGAGAATGCACAAAGAAAAACTCACGATTCACCTCAAGTTCAATACAGGCATGAACCGGTTGGGTATTCACTGGACCGATACCGCACGCTTGAAAGTGGTGCTCGCATCTAGCCCGGGCTTGAGTGTCGCCGGAGTTTGTTCACACTTGTCGCACGGAGATGATGTAGGGCTTGAAGGCGGTCAAAGCTCGAAGCAGATCCCTCGTTTCAAAAGGCTCTGCGAAGAGTTCTCAAGCCTTACGAGCTGCTTTCATTTGTGGAACTCTGCAGGTTTGTTGGCGGCTCATGGCCGAGAGTGCTCAGAATTGGTAGCTCAAAATTGGGGCAGTAGACCTGGTATCTCAGTTTATGGTGGCTACACTCAGCTGTCGGTTGCCGAACCCAAGGTTCGAGATTTCGTAGAGGCCCTTGAATTTCAGAATGTTATGACGCTCAAGGGTCATGTGACTCAGGCCAATCGTGTGAGGAAGGGCTCTATTGTTTCTTATGGCGGTACTTGGAAGGCGGAGCGAGACTCAATTATTGCAGTCCTATCGCTTGGTTACGCCGATGGCTACCCGCGCCACTTGTCAAATCGCGCCTTCGTGACCTGGCAAGGTTTCAAGCTACCTGTTGTGGGAAGAGTCTGTATGGATTACACGATGGTTGATGTTACTTCGGCAGTGAATGATCCCGCTGAGATTGAAGGTGAAGACGTCGTGGTATACGGTTCGAGGCTTGCTGATGAGCCAACTGCAGAGGAGTGCGCAGACGTGATTAACACCATCTCATACGAGCTTTTTACAAGCGTTAGCTCGCGGGTGCCAAGGGTGTATGAGAGAGCTTTAGATGCTACGAGCCTTGAGGTAGATCTGTGATAAACACTTGGATGCAAAAGCGTCAGCAGGTGAATCAAGCCCTCGATGATTTCATCTTGGTTGTAGGTTTGTATGTTGTGAACTTTGTGACCAACACGGGTCGCGCCTTCACTTTCTTTTTTCAGAGTGCTCCCTTGATTTTTACAAAGCCCTTTCGATTCGATGAGGTCATCAAACACATGGAGTTTGTTGGCAACAAATCAGTATTGATCATTTGCCTGACGGGAGCTTTCACTGGCTTGGCTTTGAGTTATCAAATCTACCTTGGTTTCTTACTTGTCAATGCGACAAACCTAGTTGGGCCAACGGTGGCCTTGGGTATCACAAGAGAGCTAGCTCCCGTTTTGACGGGTTTGATAGTTGCGGCTCGTGCTGGAGGAGCTATGGCGGCTCGGCTCGGCACGATGAGAGTGACGGAGCAAATTGATGCTCTTGAAGTGATGGGTGTGAACCCTCAGCAATATTTGGTCGCCCCACGCATATTGGCCTCATTGCTCACAATGCCATTACTTTGCGGTGTGTTTGATTTCATTGCGATGATGGGCTCTCATTTTCTGTGCATCAACGTTCTGGGCTTAGACGCAGCGATTTTTTGGGATCGTATTGAACAGTGGATCGATCCGGGCGACATCAACGAAGGTTTGATCAAGGCCACCATTTTTGGTGTTGTGTTCTCAGCCATCTGCACATCTAGAGGTTACAATGCAAAAGGCGGAGCCAAAGGTGTGGGAGAAGCTACCAACCAAGGTGTCGTGAACAGCATGGTGATGATTATTGTGATGAATTACTTCATTACCAATTTTGTGCGGCTGTTCTATTTGGTGACGGAGTAAGCTTATGCCTGAAGCTGTCATGGATGCCGCAATCACGCTTACCGATCTTAAGAAGAGTTTCGACGGTGGCAAAGACTTTGTTCTTAAGGGTATCGATCTGTCGATACCGAGAGGTAAGATCACAGTCATCATTGGCTTTTCTGGCACAGGCAAATCGGTTTTGTTGAAGCACATTCTTGGTTTGATTCAGCCAACTTCAGGCTCGATAAAAGTCTTAGGCCAAGAGCTGAGCAGAATGTCTGACAAAGACTTAATTCGATTTCGTACAAACCTTGGTGTGCTGTTTCAATACGCGGCCTTGTTTGACGATATGTCGGCGATTGAAAACGTCTGCTTCCCGCTGAGAGAGCACAGAAGAAGCTTACCATCAAAAGAAGTTCTCGAGATTGCTGAGCGAAAACTGATAGCCTCAGGTCTTGAAAGTAAGCACTTTCACAAGTTGCCGAGTGAAATGAGTGGCGGGATGCGTAAACGTGTCGGATTGGCACGTGCGTTAGCCCTAGATCCAGAAATCCTGCTGTATGACGAGCCCACGACAGGTTTAGACCCAATTCTGACTGAAATGGTGGATAATCTAATAGAGCAGACGCATCAAATGCATGAGGGTTCAACCAGTGTGGTTGTATCTCATGATTTATTTGCCGCTTTCCGGATTGCACATCACATTGTGATGTTGGATAAAGGCAAGGTTTTGTTGCAGGGCACACAAGATGTGTTTCTCAACTCAAACCACGAACTGGTGCAGAGGTTTTTGGATAAGGGTTTGCGCAGAAAATGAATCTACTTGGAACACCTGAATTCAAAGTTGGCGTCTTAGTCGTCGTTGTTGCCGGTCTTATCGGGCTTATGTCTATTCGTGTGTCTCAGGGGCCAGGAGTTCTGTCTGGTGAAAAAGAAGTTTACTTCTCGGTCGACAATGCCGGTGGCCTAGTCAAAAACAGTGCTGTGAAAATGGCAGGTATCAAAGTCGGTGTGATTGATGAGATTGAGCTCGTAGATGGCCGTGCTCGCATTAGGCTGGTGCTGAACAGTGACACGCCGGTAACGACTTCGAGCCAAGTCGAATTGCGATCTGATGGTATCTTAGGTGATCGCCACGTTGAGATCGTACCTGGCAACCCTCTTGATCCACCTTTGGTAACGAACTCTGAGATTCCTACTAACCCGAGCCAAAAAGGCATGAACGACCTCGTTCAGCAGGTTGGTGATATAGCGGCCTCAATTCAAGAGCTTGCTGACAATTTGAATAAAGCCAATCAGGGCGAAGGTGATTCTAGCACGCCAGTGGGTCGCATCTTGTTGAACATCGAGAAAGTGTCGCAAGATCTTGCAGACATGACCGACATCAATAAGCAAAAGGTAAACAACATTCTGTCTCGGGTCGAGAGCTTGACTCGCAATATAGACGACTACATTAACGAAGACAGCTTAGCTCGTGTTGATAATGCCATTCGCAATATTGAAGAGGTTACTGAAAAAATTAACAATGGTGAGGGTACTGTTGGTCGTCTTATCAACGATGAAGAAACCATTGAGCGAATCAATACGGCTGTAGATGGTATCAATGACTTCGTTGGCGGTGCCAACAAACTGCAAACAAGTGTCGATTTTCACTCAGAGTACTTGTCGGGCGTGAACCGCTCGAAGTCTTATCTCGGTGTAATCGTACAGCCAGGTCTTGATCGCTACTACGATATTCAGTTGGTTGATGATCCAAGAGGTGTTGTCGAGACGACCACCACTGAGTCAAACTTGAACCCAACTGAAGAGAGAACCGTGACCTTCCAGAACGAAGTGAAGTTCACGATTTTGTTTGCTAAGAACTTTTATGACTTTACTTTAAGTGGTGGTTTGATTGAGAGTTCGGGCGGTTTTGCTGTCGATTATCACATGCTCGACAAGAAGCTGACTCTTTCAGCTGAGTTCTTCGAGTTCAACGACCTGTATATTCGAGCTTTTGCGCGCTACAACTTCTTCAAAGGGCTATACTTCTTAGGTGGAGCCGACAATGTGTTGTCGGCTGATGACACTGAAGTTAGTGCCTTCATTGGTGGCGGAATCTTCATCACTAACGACGACTTGAAGAATTTGATCTCTCGAGTCGCCATCAACTAAAGAGCTTCTTGGTTAGAAGCTACCTAGTTCAAATAAATCAAGTCTTAATCTCTTTCTGTGATTCTAGCAGCTGCCGCTTGCGAGAAAGACCAAACTCTGGGTACCCACAAGAAGTTAGCCTGGCTGTTCTCTTCGATACCTAGCCTGTCTCCCTCAGGAATGACCGAGTCACCATTGGCAACCCCAACGATGTAGATTGGTAGCCGTCTTGTGTCGTTTGAGTCTGGGTCAGGCTCAACAATTTGCAAGAAGCCGCTGTTAATAAGGCCAAATGAAGGAGACGAGCCCGAGATGTTCTCTTCAGTTACAAAGCCAGACTTCAAAAAGGGGTTGCTCTCTGTGAGTCTTCTGCCAGTCTCAGGGTCCATCAACGGGCCTTCACCAAATATATTAGTGAGTAAGCCCTCAACGTTTTCGGTGTTGCCTCCAGAGTAGATCACAATTGATGGGTAGGCGTCGATTTGGGTTATGTCTGACGGGGTAAGGGCTTGGTTAGGCACAGGGCCACCTAGTCCATCAGTCAACATCTCTTG
>JABSOQ010000077.1 GCA_013216195.1 Bdellovibrionales bacterium | reverse complement strand
CAACCAGCTGATCTGGCACCTTGTCGCTCGCGTTAACTGCTGCCGATTCAAATACTAGCAAACACATAAAAAACCATCGCACCTTCATAGATGACCTCCAGACCAAAAGGTCGCATTGCTTAAGGCATAAGGCAAAGACTGATTCAGCTCGAGCTTCACGATGCTATGACCTTGAATCTCAGTATTGAAATCTAGCCCTCAGAACCCGTCTGGCCCACGCACTGGTCGTATTTCGCCAATATGTCTGTCCACATATTCAAATGATTACAGCTTATAATCTCTACTCTGATGAAAGAACTCTCATCATCGTCTGCAATTGGCCTTGCCTGGAACTCGATCAGTTGAGCATCAAAACGGTAGTACACATAGCAGACTTTGCGCACTTTTCTCATTGGTATGACATTATGAAACCGAATACCACCCAAAGAGATATCGGCTGTTGTGGTATTGATGATCGTACCTGCTAGATCAATAAACATGGGCAACTCCACTTCGTAGCGTGTCGAGTTGCGCTGCTCTACCATTGTGTCAATCAACTGGTGCGGTCTAGTTACATCTTCATCAGGTGTGGGCGGCAAGCGAATCAACCCATGGTGCTGGTTGTCCATGATGTGCTCGATGAAGTCTTGCATGGCCACCCACTGATTGTTGTTAGCAATCCAGACTTGAAAGTCAGACCATTGCTGCTCGTCAATGACTCGCAGAAAACCGTTGAGCTGAGTCCATGATAACTTCTCAATCATTGTCTCTGAAACATTATGATACAAGTAGTAGTAATAATTCGGCTTAACGTCCATTCAAGGCCCCCACGAGTCATTGTAAACAGCCATGGTCAAACAAGCTAGCCAGTGCCTTAGGCCTATACCCTTGTCGAGTTCTCGCCAATGCCACCGAGCCAAACGCTTCGATTCACCAACTCAGACCCAATTTCTTTTAGTTTGTGAAATAAAAGAGAGCACAGTTCTGCTATAGTTGGCTTCATAAACCTTAGTTATGGAGCCTTACTGTGCTTGGACTTTACCGTGACGAACTTAAACTCGTAGACTACGACGAAAGTTGGCCTGAGCAATTCGAAGCAGAGGCAATCAGATTACAGCCCATCGAGCAGCTGTTATCTCAAAAATGGCAACACATCGGCTCAACAGCTGTGCCGGGCTTAATGGCAAAGCCCATTATCGACATGATGATACGTGTCCCTAAACCGCAAATTCAAGCTGTGGCAGACCAGTTGGTCGAGGCTGGTTATCAAGAGGGAGGCTTTTTGTATTCAGAACGAAGCTTTCTCATGTTCAAAGCCCCTGAACCAATTACTCACACCTTACATCTGTTAGACCCCGATAGCGATGAGTATCAAGACAAATTGGCCTTTCGAGATTTTCTTCGGAGCAATGAAAAAGCGCGCTCAGACTACCAGCAACTCAAACTCAAAGTTTCGAGGCGTCTTCGCAATGATCGTAAGAAGTATGGTCAGCTAAAATCGTTCTTTATTTTGAATCAGCTCAAAAAGCTCAGGTCACAGCCATAAAAAAGGCGCTCAAACTGAGCGCCTTTACTGCAACAACGGTAGCTGTTTTCTATTTGATTTTAATAACCTTAACCGATGAGTAAGCGCCAAACTCAGGAGCATACATTGACTGGATACGCGCTGGCCCCACCCTGAACTTTCCGGCCATGGCCGCTTTAACTCTGTACTTGAGGGTGTACTGCCCCTGAGGTAGCCACTCTATAAAGAAGTTTGTCGCGCTGTCTCTAATCTCTTTGTACCTCGGAAGACCCAAGTCCCATTCCCAACCCGATGTGACAACACCAGGCTCAAAGCCCGCAGGTCTCGGGTCGCGCAGATGCACATATTCAAACTGATGCTTGATCGAAATACCGATTTGAATTTCAACCTCATCACCGACTGCAACAGCGTCACCCTTTTTTAATGGTACCAGCTTCATTTTTTCACCATCAACTTTACGGTGATAGTACTTTCTCGTGACTTGAATAAAGTCTCCAACCCCCTCCTGTGGAAGCTTCTCAGTTGAAAAGTGCCAGGTCGCTGAGGCAAAGCCTAGAGCGGAGTCTGTCTTTTCTATTGTAATTTTTGAGTCGGCAACCGGCTCAATCTCTGGGCCATCAATTAGCCACTGCCTAGACTTGCCTGAGTACTCATCTGGCTGAAAATCAAAAGTGCGAGTGCGCTTGCCGATACTGGCCTTGATCTGCTCTTTGTTGCCGAGCTGTTTTTCTTGATCTAGGTATTTCACCAAAGAGTACAGAACCTCGGCGGTGGCCCGAGTCGACTTCCAATGACCCAATTTTTTGTTCAGAAAAAGCCATTGCACTAACCCTTCTCTTCGAGAGTCATTTGGATCAATCTCCATCATAGCTCTCAGAGCATAAGCATGCCCCTCTATTGTGTCGTTGTACCACAACCAGGCTCGATCTTCTGCTGCCCAGAAAGTGCCCTGGTCTTCAGTGGTAGTTGAAGAGTCCATAATGGAGTCGAACACTAGCTTGGCGTCTTTTTTTCGATCCATCCTGTGAAGGGTAAGTGCAAGATAGGCCTTAAGGTAGGGGCTGAGCTCCTTCCATTTCTCAAATGTGTAATTCAAAATTGAAATTCGCTCTTTTTTTGTAAAGAACCCACCTGTCCATGACTCGTCTGGAAAGGTGCTTGCTAGATAATTTGTAAAGACCAAGAAATACAGACTTCTGTTTCTCTGGCTACTTCCAGTGTAAGAGTTGTGCAAATACCGCCAAGCCTTCACGACCATGTCTTTCGGTAATTTAGCGCCAAACTCTGTTGCCTTTGCAAAACCATGAACGACATACATTGTGATGTACTCACTTGGTCTGCCTCCAGGAAACCAGGGAAACCCACCGTCACTTGTCTGTATAGACTTCAAACGCTTGAGCGATTTAGCTTGAACACCCTTGGCAATCTTTGGATCGAGAGCTTTGATCAGCTGGCTTCGCTGCTTTGCGCCGCCCTCAGCTTGATTCAACCATGGCGTCTCTTCCAAGAACAGCAGCCTGTTGGGGTCGTCTTTGTTCCACTTCTCGTACTGAGTGTCACGCGCCTTTGCCATTTTAGCTGCCATCTTCGAAACAGAAGGGTACTTTTTGAACATCTGATGCAAGATACTCGTTGAAATAAACCGGTTCAGAGTTTGCTCAGTGCACAGGTAAGGGTAATCAACAAGATATGGCACCGCGGTCAATACCGAGTAAAACAATTGAGCATCAAGAGTCAGAACCAGTTTTTTATGAATTAGTGATTTATCAGATTTGTCACGCATCTGTTCGAAATCAATACTTCGAGGTTTGCCTTTTCTTAGTGTAACGAACTTTGACTGCAACAGGTGCATACGGCTTGGCAGAATGGGCAATGTTCTTAGCTCGCCATCTGAAAGCCCCTTTGTTTTTGCCGTGACCTTGAATGCAACCTCACCAATTTTGCTTGGCACAACAAGAGGCAAAGTAACAGAGGAACTACCTGTCTTCTCAACCTTTACATTCTTTGACCAGTTTTTATCTTTAATGCCAAAATCTCTTAACAGGCTTTGCTTTGTCTCGGGGTCAAATAGCTCCGCTGAAACAACGACATCCATATCTTTGTCTGAAGCATTATTAACTACAATTTTTAGCTCTGCCTTGTCGGCCTCTCGAAAAAATCTCGGAAGATAAGGTCTTACCATTAGGTCTTTTACAGACTTTGTCGTCTTCTTTGCCCGACCTGTCATCAAGTCTCGAGTTATGGCATGGACCCAGACATTCCAGTCTGTCACTGAATCTGGAACCTCAAATGAGATAGTCGCTTCACCTTTTTTGTTCGATTTTAAGCTTGGTACCCAAAAGGCAGTCTCCGAAAAGTTCTGCCTTACCGGCTCCTCGGCATCATTCTCCTGGCTGGCTTGCTCTATCGGCTGTTCTAGCTCTTTGTTTGCAGCCTGCTTTTCACGCCTAATGTTTCCACTAGGCCTCATTTTCTTGCTCTTCTTTTTGGGTGCGACTCTGCTAGCAGGAGCTTCAGCTAAGTCTTCAGCTGCGCTGAGTGAGGAACCCTCCATGTCCATGGCATCCACCGCACCCATACTTCCCTTCACGCCTCCCCTGTAACGAGAACCGAGCCCTCCGATACCGTAGCGTGAATACGATTTGAACTGATCTGGAGTAAAATATGGTGGGTCCGGTAGCCTAGCCCAAGAGGTGTAAGAGAGAACGTTACTCCCCGAAGTAGCCAAATTGCTCGAGTAGGGGTAAGAGGCACCTGAAAAATTACCGTAAATGTTCATTGGGTTTGGCGGCATATGGGCATAGAAGGCATCTAAGCTTCTGTCGTACATGTAGGCTAACACCTCTGCTGCTTGTTTAAGAACGGGCTGCCCTTCAGGTGTGGCTAGCTTGATCTCAAACGACTCTTTTTGCCCTGGGCGAATCTTGTCTCGAAATTTCTTAAACTCGACGTTGAGAACTTTGTTGGTCCAATTCACATAGATCGAGCTTGTTTTGCCGCTTAACTGATAGTCATTCACGAACCTAGCTTGAACGGCAAACCCACCTCTTAAACTCTCAGTAATCGGAATCTCTAAAAAGCCACCTTGCGTTTTTACAACCCCCTCAAGAAGAACTTTCTCTTCTCGCACAACTTGATAGCGAATCGCTTGGCCCTTGAAGCCAGAATGCAAAAAGACCCTCGCCGTTTCCCCGACCTCATAACTGGCTTGGTCAGATTGTAGCAACAACGGAAAGTTCAGATTCTTGCCTGCAACATAGAAATCATGCCTTTGCTCAAAAGATGCTCCGAACTCATCTTTGGTGCTGTATTTTAATCGGTAAAAACCACTTTCTAATTTTTGAACATTAAAGCTGGCAGCACCGCCCTGATCATGCTTAAGCTTACCACTTGATAGTCTCTTACCGGTTGGCCAATGAAAAACTGTAGGCCTCCAATCACTTGCTTGATAGGTCCACCTTGACTGCCTTCTGTCGTCTTTGTGCGCATAAGGGCTTAGCTTTTGCCCTGGCGGCAAGCCCTTTAACTCATCGGAGGCATTTCGTGTTTTGGCTGGCTGATTGATTGAATAAAGAGACCACTGGCCATCTCCCCCGAGCGGCAAACCATTCAACGAAGTTCGATTGACAAGAAACTCGACAGCTTCATTTGATTCTACAAAAGGGTCTATCTGAACTATCGAAGCGGTAACCGCCACTCTACCTACTGTGTAGCTGCTGCTTGAAGATCGAGTCTCTCCCCCGATATCAGTGACATCAACTGAAATTGTGAAATCATAATTCACGCTCGGGTTGTCATTCGCCTTCGCTACCTTGGGCATAAAAGGCACTTCGAACTCACCTTTATTGTTAAGCTTAGACTTACCGCTAGCCACAATCTGTGGAGGTTTCTGCCCACCCCAGCCCCAGACAAAGCACCACCCCCACCACCATGGGTAGCGCTCAGCTCTCGTGACCTTGTACTTCACCTCTCCCTCAGTAACTGGCAAGCCAAAATAGTAATTCACATTGCCTTTAACTATAGCCTGACGATTTAAGCGGAGCGCAGACTTCGGCTTAGAAAGAGAGACTTCAAAAGTGGGTCTCTTGTACTCCTCAACCTTTATCGACATCGCCGAGCTTGCCAAGCCAGAGAGGTTGGCTTCGACTCTCCAGCTACCAAGCGCCCTGCCCTTTGGAATAACAAATTCACCACTGGCTGTTCCAAAGTCATTGAGTTTCACTTTCAGTTTTGAAACCTCTTTGTAATTTTGATCGCGCAGTCTCACCTCTACGGACTTACCTTTTGCCTTTGTCGTCGAAAAGTTGAGCCTGGCAGCATCACCCCTAAAACCCAAAACTTTGAAAAACACCTTTTGCCCAGGTCGGTAAATACTTCGATCAGTATAGAGAAGGGAGCGATAAGAAGCTTTTGGTTGACTGTACTTATAGAGGTAGGAGCCCTGTGCCTCTACCGTGACGTCTTTGCCTTTTTGAGCCAATATAAACAAGTCGCGACTCGAAGATCTGTCTTGATTGCCAAGAGTTACAAAACCATCTTTGCCCGTTACAGCAGAATTATTCAATTTTGGTTTGTCGTTGTTGAGCCTTTGATAGAGACGAACATTCGCCCCAGAGAGAGGTTTGCCGGTTTCTCCGTCAACAGTTTGCAGGCGCATTTGTGCGCCTGGAGTCGACTGCTTTATCAAAACAATATTCGTTCTAATAAAACTCAGATACCTCACCACGTTGTTTGTGACCGAGAATTCACTATTCGCAGATGCCATGATGAGGTAGAGGCCTTTTTTCTCAATACCTGGGCTCAGCAGACGTGTGTGCTGCTTGTAATCGGCCGTCTTCTTCAAATCGACCTGCCACTCCTTAGCAAGTTCTGCTGACTTCATTAGAGATTTTATCTCTTCATAGTCAGGCACGAGAGTGTAGTTGCCATATCGACGTGATCCAAGAACCTGTTTTTTGAGATCTAATCTATAGGCCCGAAAATACAGTTTGTTAATGTTCTTATAGGTCACAGTGATTGAATCTTTGCTAACTCCATCTGATAGCATCGAATCCAGAGTGTAGTTCGGTGCCAAAATCTGGGCACGAGTTGCCACACAGTATTTACCACTTTCGTCTCTTTTGTGAACTTTAATACAGCCATCTAAAACTTTAAGGGCATCAATGTTTGAGGTCGGAGACCCAGTAGACATCATCGCCAGGCCCAATTGATTGTAGACACGCCCCTTCCAGGAATTAGCTCTTGTCAGCTTTATGACCCTGCGTAAATAGTTTATTGAATTTCTCTTGGCCGACTCGAGTTGAAAGTGCTGCGTAAGGCCCCCCACATTGGTAACTTGTGCCTCTGAATAAGCCTGCCAATTGCCCTCTTTCTTGTGCCAGTCGGCGAGATTGTGAAGTACAAAAGCCATTTTTTCTAGTGGGTGAACCTTGTCTGAGGCCAGGTTCTTTTCAGATAGCTTTTTGGGCTTTCGAAGAAGACTGTTCTGGTCTAGATAGTAAACGCCATTAGCTTGTTTGGGTGACCAAAAAGACGAGTTGACCAAATGACCTGCAAACAGGTAACTGAGCGCATCTCTCATCGTTGGCCGCACTTTTGCCGGGTAGTCGTTGACCCTGAAGAACTCAGCAAAGTCTTGAGTTGCAATATCTCCTAGCTGCTTTCTGAGCTTCCACACTTTTGAAAACGATTTGTTGATCTCGTTTTGTATTTGATCTTTTGTCCATTTCTTCAACTCGACTTCATCTGAAGACACAACTTCTTCACGCTGCTGAATCTCCCAACTGTAAGAGTTGAAGTAATTGATAAGACTACTTGCATAGTAAAGGTCTAGCAGAGCCTTGGCTGATGGGTTCTTAGGCCATTCAGCTGCCTTTAGCTCTTTGACCGCCGTCTCGTAACTGTGCAGCCCTATTTGTAACTGCATTCGCTCTAAAAGAGCTCGCGTGTACTCAAACTCATTTTTGCCTTTTTGCTCTGAAAGATATTTGTCAGTGTAAGTCTTAGCCTGCTTGTACTTTTGTTCACCAACTAGGCGCTCTACTTCTTTTTGAAAGGCTGTGTTGGCCCTCGGAAACTTCTGAATTTTTTGTCCTAAAACAATCGATGGCGCTGTACAGATTAGTAGCAGTAGAGCTTTACCAAAAAATCTCATGTGATCTCTCCGTTGATGAGTCCTATATTGGAGCTTTTTCCAGGTAAACAATCAAGAGCGCAAACTCAAGTTTGATGCTCTCTGCTAGAGCCTAACTAACAACGGGTCATCATTGCTTAAGATATTAAAACTGAGAAACCAGAGAATTGAATTGCGACACTACCTATTCGACACAGGACCAAACAAAGATGTCATCTCAACCCGGTCAACCTAATATGAATCAGGTTTTGGCAATATCAGAGCTGAAGAAAGCATGAAAAAAGGGCCTATGAAAGCTCTTACCTGCAGAGAAACTCTCCCGCTTAGCAAAAGTAGGGAGCTTGAAACATTTAAATCATTAGTCTGGAAAAAGAGTGTAAGAGATCTTACAAGAAATCGAGAAGTCAGGCCCTTCTAACTTATAAGTGCCCGAAGTTAAGGGAGCCTGCAAGGCCCCCTAAAAATACAAAGAGCGAACACTGAATTGTTCGCTCGACTCTAATACCTTGGATTCATTGATTTGGCTTTTGACTCTTCGAGCCGCTCACATGTTGCCATGATGTCGCTCAGAGTCTGCTTCTGATCCCACTTTGACAAATGCTCCTCATGGGCAGGATCGACAGTCGCGATTAGTTCCCTGAGCCAATGATACTCTTTTAGAGTTTCACGGCTCTCTTTTGAAATTGAGAGTAGCTGCTTAAAATCAGCCTTTAACTTTGGATCAATCTCATTCTCTAAGTAGTCTACCCAAAAGTTATCGAAATTGATCTCATCATCTCCGCGCATCACGATTTAACCTCCACCACTGACAGTTCGTTACTCATTAATGACCCCCGTTGATTCATTAATTGAAATTCTGGATGACACTCAATCTTAGCCTTTAGCTTGAGCATCGCATGCCTGTAATTGGCTTTTGCCGTGTCATAAGGGCAATTCATCAACTCCGCGATTTCTTTGAAGCTCAAATCATCAAAGATACGAAGAGAGATGGCTTGCCTCTGCTTTTCTGGCAAATCGTCAATTTCAGACTTCAACTTTTCAAACACGGACAAACGATGAAGTTTCTCATCAAGTCCGCTATCAGTTGCCAATGTCATATTCTCTAGGCTGACGTTTTCTCTTTTAAGAGAACGCAGTCTATTTTTAGCTGTGTTCAGCGTGATCTGGTACATCCAGCTTCGGAAAGAGGATCTGCCCTCAAAGCTATCTAGCTTTTGGTAAGCTTTGATAAAACTCTCTTGCACTATATCCTCCGAGAGATTGAAATTCCGAGTGACTCTTAGGGCAGCCTTCATCATTGTTTTTTGGTGTCGCTCCACCAAAATTGCAAAGCTTGAAGTGTTCCCGTTCTTTATCTCCTGAATTACGTCCTGATCAGCTTTCATTAGCCTATCTTCTCCCTGTTGACTGGTCCAAAGACCAATACGGTTAAAAAATAAAAATCTTTTTTGCCGAATCGAGATGTCGTGATCGTAAACTATTGATTTTATTTACTTTTTAAATGGGGATTTTCTTTTGTCATTTTGATCTTCCCCCCTCTTGATGACCCCGGCTGAGCGGAGTTGCCTATCCTTAGAGCAAGGTCTGGGCCAACCAAACCGGTGTCGTTTTGCCACGTCACAGCAAGTGTCTAATCGAACTCAGCTTATCTGGAAGTCTTAACACGTGCCTAACGTCTAGCTTGTTGTCGAATTGACAGGTGCCCCGGTGCCTCTGTCAAATCTTTTGCTGGTGGCAATTCGCCACTGATCAAGGTGATGAACCTGAGGGTGGGGTCATCTCGCCAGCCTTATGTTTAGGAGCACTCTCTATATATATGTATAGAATGCGATGCCCGTCATGGCCTGAGCGACACCAGTTAGAAACCTGCGCTGTTAAGAAAGCTGAATAAGATTATTCGGCAACCGCCACCATATTGCGGCCTGAGTTCTTTGAATGATAGAGGGCTTTGTCAGATCGATCGTAAATGCTGTCCCAAGCCTCATCGCTCTCATTCTTGATTGCCACACCTGCTGAGATCGTGATGGGTATATCTTTCGATTCAAACTCGAAATGATGTGATTCAAGAGTCTGCCGAATTCGCTCAGCCACTTCTTCAGCAGTTTTGAGGTTACTACCTAAAAGCAATAGTACGAATTCTTCACCACCAGATCTAGCAAAGAAGTCGTTACCACGAATCAGCCGGGTGCTGATGATTTTTGAGATCTCTTTTAAAACGTAATCGCCAGCTGGGTGCCCATAGGTGTCGTTCACTTTTTTAAAATGATCAATATCAAACGTGATTATGCTCAAAGGTATTCCCAACAGCTCACTTCGCTTAAACAGCTCAGGGCCTTTGGCATCTAGAGCGCCACGATTCGCAATACCAGTCAGCGCATCTGTTTGACCGCGATCATAGGTGGCTGCAGAGGCTACGGTTTCTAGGTTCCCTTTTTCAAGGTACTTGAAGATCACATTGCCAACTTTAATCTGATCATTGTTGTTCAACTTAACAGGTTGCAAAGGGTTGATCATCTGACCGTTAATTACGGTCTTATTTGTCGACTCCAAATCGAGAATCGAGACGTCTCCACCCTCTAAAAGAATCTTAGCGTGGCTCTTCGATACACTTCTATCATCAACGAAAATATGACTGTTTGGTGAACGGCCGATAATTCTGTCGGTATCTTCAAGAGGCCACTGCCGACCGATTGCACTCGCCGGTCCAACCAACAGAACAATTGACGGTGGAGCCTGCCCCGCCTCTGCGATTCTTAACTTAAAGGTATCACTCTGAAGAATACTGGTTTTATCTGCAAAGTCGTCTTTGTTGTCTTCATCAGCCATAGGACCCTAGTTTAATCGCAACCGATTCGAACGACAACTGATCTGTCTAGCATTGAGATGAGGACCGGCCTAAAGCAGCGTTATGCCTATTTATCGAGAAGTAGACCCTTGGCCAAAATCTTTCCGTGCTCGACACCTGGCTGATCAAAAGCGTTGATATTGTGCAACTCGCCGATCGCTCCAATAACCAACTCGAAGAGCATAAAGCCTGCCGCCAAACTCGCACCCGACAGCTCTTTGAACTCAAGTTGAGTGTAAGACACCCCAGCTTGACCTAAGGCCTGCAGGGTGGCTTGAAACTCAGCATCAAGAACATCTTGCAAGCCATTGCCCTGCAAGTGCTCGAGTTCAGGAAACAAATTTGGCACAGCCTCAGTTGTCTCACCCTTAATATTGAAAAACATTACGAACTTATCGCGCTCACCCTCGACCACCTGCTGCAGAATCGAGTGCTGATCGATCGCCCCTACACAAGCCATTGGCGTGCTCGCCCTAGGAGCATCTACACCATCTCGAGTTTGCTTTTTGCCTAGCGACTCTGCCCATAGCTGCTGCAACCAATCTCCAAAAGTGGCAAGTCGGTCTGAATAGACCCAGAACTGAGTCACCCACTCATTCCTTGAGAAACTTTGCACGATCTGGCTAGCCAACTCTGCGGCGATCTGCTTGTTCAGTAAAGCCCACTTTGCTCCTGCCATCATGTTATCGAGGCTGACCCCAAGCAAAGCCGCCGGAAGAAGCCCAACTGGTGTAAGTACAGAAAATCGCCCTCCAACATCTAGAGGTATTTCAAGTAGCTCTGCTGAAAAGTCAGACGCCCATCTACTTAGCGGGCTTTTTTTGTTCTCAGTGATGACCACACTTCGACCTCGCAGCGAAAGACCAACTTTGACAAGCCTAGCCTCAACAGCATTCGCGAGCGCAAGCGTCTCGAGAGTTGAGCCCGATTTGGAGGTCAGTACAAAAGCCGTTCTAGAAGGTGTAATTTTATTGAAAACCCGCTCTACACTATGCGCATCTACGTTCTCTAAAAAAAAGAGTTTTGAATCAGCCTGAAAAGCGTCTGAAACTGTGCGACCACCTAGGCCGCTGCCACCGATGCCGATAAATACAAATTGATCGAACTTTGCCATTAGTTTTTCGGCACAGGCCTTAGACTGCTGCCAAAGAGGCTCTCGATCGGGCAGCTCATAAAAACCCAGATCTGATCGCTCTAAAAGAGCATCAAGGGCAGCAGAAAGCCGACCTCTCAAATCTGGAGCGGCTTCATGGCTGGTTTGTGAAATGGTAATCATGATATTGCGACGTCCTCTTCAATTCGGTGGTACCCATACCACTGCTTGAGTCGCCCATGTGGCCTCTCTGCCCCTTCGGCGTACTCTAGCATGACATATGTCAACTTTGTGATCTTGCCAAGGGATGTGATGTCGAGAGAGGTAATATCTGTCCAGGTTCCTGTATTGAAGTATTCCATATTATCAGACCACTGCCGGTACTGATAAACGTGGGTGTGGCCAAAACAAACAGTGTGCACTCGCTCATCTTGTAAGATTCTCTTAGCAGACTCACTCAAATCTGGGAAAACCGCACTCTCGAGCAAGACCTTTACAATTCTCTTAAACGGAAACGACCTCCGCGGGTCATTCACGAAAATGGATTTAATAAAATAAGAGATCAAGCCCACTGCAGTCGTCAGAGTCATCCAAGTCTCATTAACTAGAGACCATCGAATCATTCTGTTGAAAGGTCTGATTTTGTCTACATGTGGGTAGCGTTGCTTAATCTTTAAAACGAAGTCGACAAAGAAGTGAGACCCAAATGGCAAATTCAAAATGGGCTCCGCCAAATTCTTTTTTAGAAAGAACTTTCGCGGATCAAGTCTGTTGGCAGCCTCGTGCATGTGACCATGCTCGATATGAACCCCGTCGAAAAAGTAGATGAGATTCTTAAATTTTACCTGAGTCTCAACTCGCTCGTTAAACAAGTCACGAGCCGAAGGCCACAGCATACCCTGGTCGTGGTTGCCGACGACATACGAAATGGTGTTGCCTTCTTTGGCTGCAAAGTCTCGAAGAGCGTCAAACCACTTAGGGTGCCCATCAATGATTCTCTGTAGCTTCTCGAGGGTCACATCTTCAGTGATCACAGTTAAGTAATGACCACGATAATCAACCTGAAGAAAATTGAGAATGTCACCATTGAGAATCAACTCGATTTCGGCATCTGCATACTGACCAGACTGATAGAAGTGTAAGAATTCTACAAACTTCTCGTCAAAATAGAACTCTTCGAGAGAATTGATCTGCCCTGACTCCAGCACCCTACCTACACCCAAGTGCAAGTCACTGACTATGAGTTTGAGCTTCTTCTTCATTTGACCGGCTATCCCTACAAAACGTTAATAATCCAAAAAGCTGACTCGACTGAAATATGACATTTCTGTCAGTCTGTCTAGCTCGCAACAAATACGATGTTTCGACTGGCGTTTTTACCTTCGTACATGGCTTCATCAGCCATCTCGATCACTTGCTGCCGATTTGAGGCGTGATCTGGGTAGCAGGCCAAACCGATACTTACAGTAAGACTTACTTTCTCACCGTCTATCAAAAACACACTGCCTTCGATTTCAGATCGGAGCCTCTCCGCCACAATCCCTGCACCATGGGTATCGGTATCAACCAGCACCACAACATACTCATCACCGCCATACCGAAAGCCATAGTCACAAGAGCGAATACCGCTCTTTATAATTTTACCAATTTCGACAAGCAGCTTAGAGCCAATCCAGTGGCCCTTGGAGTCATTGACCTTCTTAAAATGATCGACGTCCATAAAGAGAACTGCAAACTTCTGATCATTTCTTTTAGCTCTGCTGATTTCATTGTCTAGTACTTTTGGTAGATATCGCTGATTGTAAAGCTCAGTTAAGTCATCTACATAAGACAGGTTCATCGCCTCGTAATACTGGTACGAAAACTCGATGTGACGAGCTAAATGGGCGAGCGAGTCTCTCATCATTTTCACAATGAACTCTGGATCTCCATCATGAAGATCTTCGATCAAGAGGCAAGAAAGGTTCGCCTTGTCTTGACTGCCTTTTAGCGGAAACAGCAGATGCTGAGTACCGCTCTGGTCAAGCACAAGGTAACCACCCTCGGCCAAGTGGCTCATTTTTTTCACCAACGGAAACTCTCTCACTAGATTTACTACATGCTGAATATCAGCTTCACCACGCCATGATCTCAAACGAGGAGTTTTATGGTACTTGGTTTCTAGCTCAAGGCTGAGTGACTCAGACTCAGCCTCAGCCAGGTGCTGAACTTCATCCCAATGCACCCAATGCAAGTCTTGGCATAGAATCTTTGAGCCAAAATGACTGAGTGTCTTGTCGAGCACGGCGTGGATATCAAGCGACTTAAAGAAGTCTCCTGCCAAACCACCCTGAGCTGCACTTTGGCTCTCAGCGACCTCAACTTTTTTAACCATTGCTGAGTGCTCGCAAAGCTTCTTGGCGAGACAAAGATAATCGCCTTCATCACAAGTAGAGCTCAACACACGTGTCAAAATCTCTGAGTCTTGCAGATTGCGGTCTTGAGCCTTCATCATCGCAAGCACTGGCATAGATGGTGATCGCCTTTTTACCATTTCAACAAGCTTCCATTCTGGGCTGCTTGGGCTGCCGCCAAACAGCACCAATTCGGCTTTGTGAAATGCCACGCTGTCAGCATGAAGCTCAAGATTACCGCTAGAGAAATCAACCAAATGAAAGTTTGGTTGGCTTGAAAATATTTTGTGTAGCTTTTTGCAATAACTAGATGAGTCGCCTAGCAGAAGAACGTTGTGCCCCATCTAAGACACCTTCTTGCTCGGATCACCAGAGGGATCACTGCCCTCAAGAAGTGAAAGCGCTAGGCGTAGGGCCTTAACCGTGCGACTTAGCGTCTCTTGTTTTTGGCCAAGCTGCTGGTTGAGCTCTTGACCCTTGTTACGATAGCTTTCGATTTCAATTGTGATCTGATCAATTTGCCTTTTAAGATCTAAAATCATTTCATCTTTACTTCGAATCAGCGCCTGATTCTCCATTTTGACCAGCTCAAGGCGGTTCTCTAACTCACGCTCACGCACCCGAATCTTTTGAATGCTAGAAGACAGTCTCATATCCATTTGAGAGACCTTTTGCTCAAGCTCGTCAATCTGATTCTGCTTGGATTTCACAACTTGTTCGAGATGTGACTTCTCTTGTTTTGAGTTTTGAGCCTGCTCACTCATTCGCCTTTGCAGAGTCTCTAGACTCGACTTCGACTGATCAGATACGTTCTTAAGGGTCTCACCCGCCGCAGCCAGGGCTTCATTGTCTGTTCTAAGTCTCGAAATCTCTTCTTCAAGCTCTAGTATTCTCTGCTGAGCAACCCTTAAGTTTTCACTTTGAATCAAAGACACTTGTGCAGGTGAACTCGCTCCACCCATACCCGAAGCGCGGGATGCACTCGAACGAATATCTGCAGCAGACAGAACCGGCTTAGCAGGCTGATGTACCGGCGGCTTAGCTTGCTGGCTTTCAGCCGACGGGGGCGAAGGAATGTTCTCCATAGATGGGTGGCTAATAATCTTCGACTCACTCAGCTTGATCGTCTTGTCTGCACCAGCCACGTTTGTGGTCGTGTGAGCAGGTGTCTGAGGAGGCTGATCAGCAATGACCTCAGTTCTTGTTGGGTTAGCAACTTGTGTTGGATCGGGCTGAGGAGGTGGTTCGACAACATCAGAGTCTTGAACTAAGAATGGGTTCGAAGCATCCAAATCAATTGAAGGCACACTGTCTTGGCCTGACGACGACTCAACATCAATGCCCAGATCAAGATCAATATCGTGATCGGAATCGCCAGCAGACGCGCTCTTTACTTTTCCCTTTGAACCTTGAGCTTGATCAGAATCTTCTTTGCTACCGAGCAAATCATCCATCAATTCAAGGGCAAGGTCTTTTGCCTTCTTCGTTTTCATCCTGCTAAGTTATCGGAACAAAACGGAATTTGATTAAAAAAAGGCCTCGAATATGAGGCCTTTTTCACTCTCTAGACTCGCCCTTGGGCGAGAACCAATAGCTCTTAGTCTAGGTAAGAGATCACATTGTAGTACTCAGCTTGACGTTTCTCTAGGTCGGTCCACTGAACTGATCGAATCGCTCCCAATCCAAAGTCTTGCACAGTGAAACTCGCCGCTAAGCAGCCCTGAATACAAGCTTGTTTGAGGTGGCCAAAATTAAAGCCTTCATTTGTCTTAGACAGATAACCAAAGAAGCCACCAGCAAAAGTGTCACCGGCACCAGTTGGATCAACAACATCTGCAACCGGATAGGCTGGAAGCATGAAGTATTGGCCCTCTGAGTACATCATAAACCCGTACTCTCCTCTTTTGATCACGACACCCTTTGGTCCCATATCCGTGATCATTTTAGCAGCCTTTACCGCGTTCCATTCGCCGGTCAGGTCACGAGCCTCACCTTCATTGATTAACAAAACATCGATGCGCTTAAGAACGTCTTTCAAGCGATCTTTCTGAGATGAGATCCAAAAGTTCATTGTGTCAGCGCCAACAAACTTTGGCTCCTTGATTTGGTCAAGTACCTTGATTTGTAAATCTGGGTGAATGTTTGCCAGAAACACGTAGTCAGACGACTGGTAAGACTCAGGCAAGGTCGGATCAAAGCTTTCAAACACATTCAACTGGGTGTCGATAGTGATCGCTTCATTCATGTCGTTTTCGTACTTGCCTTCCCAATGAAAAGTCTTGCCTGAAACTTGCTGGAGGCCTTCAAGATTTACGTTCTTGCTTCTCAGCAACTCGAGATCTGATTCAGCATAGTCGTCACCAACAACACCTACCACATTGATATCTGAGTACAGGCTCGCTGCACAGCTGAAGTAATTTGCTGAGCCACCTAGGGTCTGCTCTGCCTTTCCTTTTGGCGTAGAGATTGTGTCATAAGCCACGCTACCAACAACAAGAATTTTAGACATATCGTCCCCCCGAATCATAGCTCACCTCGTTTAGGGTCATAGTTTTATTCATTCAATTAATTAAACAGTCGCAGGCTGAAAGTCATTCTGCTGTTTCGCGACTGTAGTCAATTGGCCGCAGGCAGCATAAATGTCTCGCCCCATAGTTTTGCGTCTCAGAACGTGGCTGCCCGCGTCCATCAAAGCGTTTTGAAACCTTTGAATAGCACGCTCACTAGGTCTTTGAAAGCCCGAATTCGGGTGCTCGTTAAAAGGGATGATATTGATCTTACACGGAATGTCTTTTGTCAGCTCATAAAGGGCCCTCGCGTCTTCTATAGAGTCTGTCACATCTTTCAGCAACACGTACTCAAGAGTGACTCTATCACCCGTGGTGTCACAATAGTCGCGGCAAGCCTGTAGCAGGTCTGTCAAAGGCCAACGTTTGTTAATTGGCATAATGCCGCTTCTCACCTCATCATTGACTCCGTTTAGGCTCACGGCCAATCGGGCTCCGCTATCTGCAACTTTGTGCATCTCAGGCACGATACCAGAGGTAGAGACCGTGATTTTTTTGCGGCTCATATTCAAGCCCCAACTGTGATGCATAATCTCGATTGACCTGAAGACTTCATCGCTATTGTCTAGCGGCTCACCCATGCCCATAAAAACGACGTTGGTGATGCGCATGTCTTCCGGTAACTTTGAAGACACCCCTAACAACTGCCCCACTATCTCAGAGGCCTTCAGGCGACGCTGAAGCTTTTGTTTGGCTGTGTAACAAAACTTGCAAGCCATGTTGCAACCCACTTCAGAAGACACACAGAGAGTGAGTCTATCGCCAGACGGAATCAAAACTGACTCCACTGAGCGACCTTCACCCATATCAAACAAATACTTGCGAGTGCCATCTTTACTGATGTGCTCGGTCAGCATAGCTGGCAAATCGAGGCTCAGCAATTCTGGTAGCTGAGCTCTTAAAGTCTTCGAGATATCGGTCATATTGTTGAAGTCAGTTTCATTTTGACCATAGATCCACTTGTAGAGCTGTTGAGCTCTAAACTTTTTGATGTCTTTTGAAACAAGATAATCTGCTAGCTCAGCTGCTGTAAGATCATAAAAGTTCTTCAAGCTAAGTCTCCTTGCATTTGGTCAAAATCGGCTAACGATGCGGTATATCAAAAACTGGGTTCAAATTCCAGATAAGACTGAGATTTCGGGCTCTTCAAGAGGTTTCAGAGGCCGAAACCACTACATATCCAAATGCCAGTTCTGGGCCGGTTTTTACTATTTCTGGGAGGTTTCAATAGCTTAGCCAGCCAACCCTGATTTGACCCAAACACAGCAACAAAAAGCCCCCGCTATGATGTACGGGGGCTTATCGGCAGGAGCCCCATGCGGGCTAGGCCACTCGGCAATCTAACTGGCAACTCAGATTAAGCCACAAAGTGCTCTCGCAGAGCCAACTGCCAATCGCCAATGGCACCTACTCGCTTCTCTAAAAATGAAGCTAGCAAGATGATCACTGCACCTAAGACCGCGAGATTTACCCAACTGAACAATGCGATAAGGCTGGTAGCGACTACGGCGATTTGAATCAACCCGGCAGCGCCTCCAGCCATACCCACTACAAAGACTCTCAGCCTCTTAGTTTTAAATCCGCATGCTAATACCAAAAGCCCAAACACTACTGAGACGATACCAGCCAAGAGGGTTCCCTCAGCAACGGCGATAACACTCATCGCTGCAACCAAACCTAAACTGAATAGCTCGAAGGCTCCATTTGACATACGAGACCTCAACGTCAGGGCTGTGTACAGCG
>JABSOQ010000076.1:14829-18463 GCA_013216195.1 Bdellovibrionales bacterium | reverse complement strand
CCACAGTGAATCTCGACGAGCTGTCGAAAAGATAACCATACGGAATCGTGACATGAAGATTGGCAAATGAATAATCGCCTGGCTCTGCTTGCAAACTCACTGCGCCTACCTGGGCTATGACAAAGTCAACGACTGTGTCTACCGCCGATACTGCTGAAATCGAAATTGCAATCACAGGAGCTGCACCTTCACTCACCCCGATTAGGACTGTTGCGTAAACCAAAGGTTCTGAATCGTCGTTGAGAATCGACACAGTGGCGATATCTGCTGTGCCTAGAGCGGCAACATTCGCCGCAGAGACATTGAAAAGAGACACTTGGAAGGTATCTGTTAACTCAAATGCAGTATCGTTGACTACGCTTCCCGCAACTGTCACCAAGTCCGACCCCGCCACAATACTGGAGTCGCCAATAAAATTGAACTCACCCACAGTGGCCGTGCCAGCAAAGCTCGTGTAATCAAAAGTCACGTCAACCTCACTGATAGCTGACAGACTTACCAAAACTTGAGGAGTTACATTTTCTAATACTGAATCTCCCAAAATCGTAATTAATGGTGGCGCGTCGTTGTCGGCAATGGTGACACTTCCAGTGGCCTTTGCAATTGCGGCGTTGCTCGCATTTGAGATCGACAACACCAAAACTTCATCGTTCTCGTAAATAGTATCGTTCGCTGTGACGATCGGGATGGCTGTTGTGGCCAACCCAGACGGTATGGTGAGGCTCACTCCAGTTCCGATCGCCGTGTAGTCGCCTACCTCAGCATCCACAGTGAACAACTCAACAGCAAAGGTCACTTCACTTGCCGCTGCCTGACTCAGCGAGACAAACACAGGTTCGGTCAAGCCCTCGGTAATGCCGGTATCGACAACAAAAAGGTTCGGTGTTTCATTATCTAAAATAGAACCTAAGGCTTCTAGGTCAGATGAAGCGATGTCAGCACCACCAGACAGCACGGCAAGAGAAACCAAGAATGTCTCATTGCCTTCAACAAGCGCATCCACTGGCAATGCCGCCACAGTGATGCTTGAGCTGTCAGAGAGAAGACCAGCACCGATTGTAATCGTGCCCGAAGATGCCGTGTAGTCTGAACCAGCAACTGCCTGACTGACGATATCGTAAGTCTGATAACTGAGAGTCACCGCAATACCAGAGACCTCGTTAAGGCTAACACTGAAGGTTCCAGTTGTGTCTTCTGAGATCAGCAAGTCATCGATGTAGACAATTGGGGCTGCGTCATCGTTCGTAATGGTCGCAGGTGCAGCGGCCACACTGACGGTGTTATCTGAAACGCTTGTGATTGAAACTGTAAAGCCCTCGGCTGCTTCAAAAAGACTGTCTTCAACGGTGTAGAACAAAAAACTCGAAGAGGTCGAGCCTGCTGGGATAGTGACAAAACCAGAGTTTGCCATGAAGTCCTGGGGAGAAGTGGCGTTGCCATCAAAACTCTGCCAGCTCACTACGGCATCAACACCACTCACTTCGCTTAGGCTAATCAAGAAGTTCAAATCGTCACCCTCGGCAGCCAAGGCAGGATCTATAAACGACAAAGGCGCCACGCCGTTGGCCCCAATTGTAACTGCACCGCTCGCAATCGACAGATTCGCTCCGACGGGATTGCTCAAATCGAAACTGAAGCTCTCGGCACCCTCATACAGCAGATCAAGAGTCACTGGAATCGTAATGCTGACGAAATCTTCGCCTGCGCCAAAACTCACACTCCCCGAAGCAGAGGTGAAGTCAGATCCGCCTGCTGTGTCTGCAGTTGTCGTGTAGTCAATCAAAGCACCGAAAGTCGCTTGAGGAGTGATTGAAATTCTCAAAGTGACCGAGCTACCTTCACTAACTGAAGTGGTCGGCAGATCTTCAACAGAAAATCTTGGAATCTCAGGTAAGTAGCGAATGGTCACTTCGCCTTCTGTGCTGTCGCCATTTGAGGCCTGAGTTCGAATCGTCAAAGTTCTTTGAGCGGCTATACCCGAGGTGAAGCCCATGTAGTTACCAGCCTCATCGAGAACAATTGAAAATCGACCGTCTCGGCAATCAAGATCGCTACTTGGCAAAATACTGAAGGTAGCAACGTCGTCAAAAACAGTCGCACCCTGAGGCTTGGTTCCGATGGTGACCGTGGCATCATCACAGGTTCCTGAGATAGCAGGAGAGTCTGCTGTAAGACTGTCGATGATGTACAGGCCCGATAGCTCGTCAAAACTTGGGGCGCTAAACTCTGATCCTAGATCAGTAAACTCTGGCGTACCCTCGGTACAAGAAATCAAAGACAAAGGCAGTAGCAAAACCAGAACAAGTTTCGCAAGATAGGAAACCGCAAATGACATTTGCTTAAAGCTCGCCACTTGCAAAGTGCCATTTTGCCGAGTTGCCAAACCTTGAGTTGCAGAGCTTTGGTTTCCAGAAACGTCCATCAATATCTTGTCGGAAAAAAGCTGCGATTTTTGGAGTTTTTTCAGTCAAATTCACGCTTTAGAAACACTTGAAGACCTGTTTTGAGAAACAAATTTCATTGTCTTGTGTGCGAAAAGCGCAGCTTTCTGGGCCTAAGTTATTTTCTGGAAGCCTTATGTATCGCACGTCGAAAAAAGACCGCAATCATCCCAAAGAATTATCGCGCAAGCCACCGTTCACGAACTGTTTTGAAACACGAAAAAAAATATTTTTGCATTTTTGAATCAAATCAGGTGCAAAGATCTTTTAGGTTTTAGAAAGCCATTACTCGAATTCAGGAACCATTTAAGAGTAAACACTGATGTTGAGGAACCAGAGACTTCACAATCACGAATGCTAGCGATAACCACTAACCACTAACTTATTATCGATTAACAACTCAAGAGTATTGATCACAGTTTACAGAATCAAAAGAAGACAATTACAACACTAAGAGGCCACTTTGACTTTATCGGCATCACCAGCTTCAAAGTCGGAGTAAGCTGTTCGCACGCGCACTTCATTGCCAGAGTCGTCGTAGTATCCTCGAACCTTGAACATGGTTAGCGGCTCAGACTTCCCCTTCACTTCGGCCTTTCCTGCCTCTTCAATGATAAAGTACTCCTTCACTTCCTCAGACAGCGAGTCACTTAATAGCAAATCCGTACCAAATGCCTTTGTGGAGGCCTCAATTCTTGCAGCCTGGTTCACGGCATCGCCAATCACCGTGTACTCCATCCTCTCATCAGAGCCAATGGTACCCGAAATGGCAAAACCTCTGTGCAAACCGCAACCAATCTTAATTGGCACCTGCCCACGGCCAATGCGCGTTTCATTTAATTGTTCAAGAGCTTGCCTCATCTCAATGCAAGCCTTGACGGCGTTTTTAGAATCATCATCTTGTGGGGTTGGAGCTCCCCATACCGCCATGATCGCATCGCCAATAAACTTATCAACCACTCCGTTGTTCTTATTGATGATCGCCACCATAATTTGAAAGTACTCATTCAGCATCTCGACCACTTCCTCTGGAGTGTGTCCCTCACTGAACTTTGTAAAATCGCGAATATCACTAAAAAACACTGTCACAAGCTTCTTAGTACCACCTAGCTGCAAGTCGCCTTTCATCAAATCTTCTGCAACGGTCGAGCCATGGAACTTGTTGAGAACGTTCTTCACTTTGTCTCTCTCTT
>JABSOQ010000076.1:0-14819 GCA_013216195.1 Bdellovibrionales bacterium | reverse complement strand
AGACCTTCAATCATCGAGTCAAAGGCCTCACCGAGTTGACCAACTTCATCTCTCGACCTTACCCCTGACTTCTGATCAAATTGCCCTTTTGCAACGCGTGTGGTGATCTCCACGAGCTTTTCAATTGGGGCCGTAAGTGTGATCGAGAAAACAAAAATCATAAACAGAGCCACAGACAGAACCGAGCCCGCCACATAAAAAGACTCTTTTTGCACCTGAGTTGCGGCCTCGAGAATCACATCTTCAGAAGCCACTGCAATAACCGCAGGCCCAAGAGCTGTTTTGGTGTAGGCCCCAGTAAAGGCCTCTCCATTTTTATCTCGAAAGCTCTTCTCCGCTTGCTTGAACTGAGAATCCATAGCCTCCGCTACAATTGGCACTGAGGCCATAGACTCAGCCCTGAACACTCGCTCTTCTTTAGGGTGAGCGATAAGCTTACCCTCTTTGTCGACAAGGTACATTTCTCTCTCTGAGATGTTGCCAAACACCTTTTGTAGCCTTGCCAATCGAATCTCACCAATGGCCACATAGGTGACCTTGCCATAGTCGTCTTTAGCTAAAGGCAAACCAATTGTGAGAAGAGGTGCTCCACCTTCTAAAGACGAGTTTCGAATTTCGACTTGGCCAGCAAAAACAGCCGACAACTCAAAAGAGTCGTTTTTTGATTGAGAGTCTCTGAGTGTCTGAATATACCCTGAAGTCAATTTGTACTGCCTCAAGTAAGAGTCATTGACCACTCGCCTTTTTGGCTCTTTGTCTCCGACTTTAAGAATTTCAACGGACACCAGGTCTCGGTCTCTACGAAATGTCAGCTCTAATTCTCTTTCAACAGCGACGTTCTCTTGCCGACCTTTAAGAAGCAGACCGCCTACAACTTTCAACTTGTCAATGTAGCTAACCAGTAGGCCTTCAACTTCCGTCGCGCGTGCGCGTGATTGATCACGATTTGAGTCTTTCTCGCGATCAACAGAGATTTCCATAAACCGATCCGTAGAACGGAGAGCAATAAAACCAGCAGTTAGTGCCAGCAAAACCGTGATGATCGAAACCATCTTAAATGCAATCGGAATACGAAAACGCCTTGTCTCTTTCACGATACTCTTATCGGTGAGAGAGGGGCTTAGAATGACAGCCGTTTCTGAGATTTAGCCCTAAGGCTTAACTGCTGGTACAGGCCCAAACTCTAGGCGGCACCACAGCACTTTTTGTACTTCTTGCCGCTACCACAAACACAGGGATCATTTCTTCCGACTTTAGGCTGCTCTCTGACAAACGTATCTGTTGTCATCAACTTGCCATCTACAAAGAACCACTCGCCTTTTTCTTTTTTGAACTCACTCAGCTCATGGTGTGATTTGTCTTCGCCATCCATTGTGTAATTGGCAACAAACTCGACCTGCCCACGAGAGTCAGACTCTCCGCCATCGACAGTGCTTCTGATCTCAAGACCTTTCCAGTCGGCCTGCCTAGCCCAAGACTCATTGCCTTGAACATCAACCGTGTCTCGAGAAGATGGATGATGTGTTTGCACAATGTAGTCCATTTCGTTTTTCACAAAAGCCGAGTATCGCGACCTCATCAACTGCTCTGCGGTACTGGCCTTCTTTTGCCCTTTTATCAAGGGCTGACAGCAGCTCTCGAACATAGCACCTGAGTTGCAGCAACAGACTTCTTCCACAAAACTCTCCTTTGTTTTCAGAAGTCAAATTCTCTAGTCAGATGGTGCATTTTTCAAGCGCTAGTTGGGCTCAAAAGCCTCAAATTTGGCCAATTTGACACCTGACAGCTTAAGTTTTAGGCGACTCCAGACTTCATCGCTTAGCCCACTCATAACTTGCATCTATAGAAGCCTGAAATCCTTACCAGAGAAGCCGGTGATAGACGACTAAGAGCTATCAAACCCCGAGAATGCTTTGCAAATTCTAAACAGATCTCGCAAATTTGAGTCAGTTTTTGGGGAGGAAACATGGGGAAATTCAAAGCCAAAACACTGCCTTTTTTTATGATTCTGACTGTATGGCTGTCAGCATGTGACAACAGCCCTTCACATGACAAGATGCCAACTAAGGCCAAAGACCTCGACCCCGCCTTAACAGAGCTAGCCTCTCAACCAAAGCAGATTGACTTTGAAGTCGTGAAACAGATCTTTCAAAACAACAGATGCCTTGAATGCCACAACTCACAAAATAGCAAGGCCGGCGTTAACCTTGAGACCTACGAGAGCACGATTGCCATCAGCGAAAGGGGAAAGCTTATTGTCGAACCTAGACAGCCCCAGCAAAGCTCTCTCTATCAAGTTTTAAGAGCAAGCGGCAAACGCCAAATGCCGCCAGAGCCGAGCCAAAGACTTAGCGACATTGAACAGCTCATCGTCTATCACTGGATCAATGAAGGAGCCGTCGAGGTTGCAGAGGCTATAGCTGACGAGCCGATCGAAACCGAAGATCCGATTGAGCCACCAGTGCATATTAGTGAAGAGCTCGAAGACTATTTCAAAAATCCACAAACCATCGACTTTGAAGTGGTTGATCAATATGTGTTCTCAACTAGCTGCAATGACTGCCATTCACAAAATGGTAGCAAACCCGACGCCGAGGCCTACAACTCGCTTGATCTCACCAACTACAATAGCATGTTCTTCAGCGTTTACGGCGTGCCTTTCGTAAAGGGCAAGCCCTACTCAACTGGCGCCTACCAAACCGTGGCTTTCGATCAGAGCATGCCACCCACCAAAGAGGGCTACCGACTTCTCGACCCTTACCGAGCTAAGCTTATGAGACTCTGGATCTTAAACTGTGCGATTGAAGAGTACGACGACGACGCAGATGAGAATTTGTTGAGACGTGGCGACAAGCGCCGAGTTTGTGAAGGTGAAGGTTGAGGTCGGTAACCTGGCTTGTTAGCGCTGGCTCTTTCGAATACGCTTTCGCACCTCTGGCGGAAACAACGACGCCGACTCTCTTGAGGCGCAAGCCGAGTCTTTCTCATAAGACTCACAGTACTGCTTGCGGCCAGCGAACCTAAGGGCTGCCTGGGCTTTCTTGACCTTAATGGGCTTCCAGAGCTCTTGCTTGGCACGGTCGCGGTCACCCGTCTTTAAAAAGGCCAAGCCCGCTATGGCCACAATGTCTTCTTCATTTGGCAATTGCCCTACGGCATAGTTAGCATAGGCGCTGGCTTTGTCAGCTTTGCTCGTGCGAAGCAAACAACCTGTCAACATGGCATTGGCCCAAGCATCTGACCTTCTACTGTTGTAAACATTCACACAGTCTGCCAACAGACTCTCCCATGAGGTGAGCGTCGAACTGCCGTACCCCACTTCTGGCATGTGCTTCAGAAACTGTCGAAAACTTGTGTTCACACCAACTTGATTCTCAAGGTAGTGATTGCCAAGAAACCGAACAAACGACAATTTGTCTTTACCCTTCACCTTGGGATCTACCCTCTCGTAGCGATCCACCATGGTGAGAACACTCTGAACCCTAACAAACCTCTTAGAACCTGTCTTCAAGTCAATTTTATGAGCCACATTCATCAACATCAACAAAGCATTCACTTTTGATTGAAAAGGAATCTTGATTGCATAAAGTAACAACTCTTCTGCCTTCTCCACTTCATCTTTTAGAATTCGAGTCGTCGCGCGGTCCATTAACTGCGAGAAGGTCTGCTTGGCCTCAGCTCTCGAAACAGTCACTCCGTCGATAACCGCACTATTGGCATTGGCAATGTAAGACGACATCTCGAGATACCCCTGAACACCGACTGCGTTCTTAGGTGGAAGCTTTAACAAGTCGGTTACCATTTTGATTAATGCCGAGTCGTCTTTCTCCTCGCCTGGCGCAACTCCCCCACCACCTCCTCCGAGGTACTTTGAACTGATCTTGGCTTCTTGCTCTTTTTCAAGCTCTGCCTGCTCAGCTAAATAAGCCTGCCTTTTCTGGTAGTCGATGCCAAAAAATACGATAGCAACTACCACAAAGGTTCCCAAGATGTACTTATTGCCACCTTTTAGAGGGTTCAGGGTCGGCCCAGTATCAATGTAGACGTCTTTGTCATCGGGATGAATCTCTTCTCTATCTACATGAGTCTGAGCCTGAATGATCACTTTACGATTTGTTCGTATATCGATTAAAATTTTTCTCAACCCAGACAGATCTGCAGAAGCTCGCTGAAGCTGTTTTGCATGCTCCAGCTGCTCAGTGATTCCCAACGATGTCACATCGATCTTGTGCACGCCTGAGAGTTCAGAGAAATCCTCTTTGTTGGTGTCTTCAAGCTGCTTTAGGGCCACTTCTTTATCAGCCAGAGGAGTGAGTTTTTCAATTAGCTTGATGATAAACTCTTCGAAATACTCTTCGTTGCAGATAGCCTTAAAGTTGTTGCCATCACGGCTCACACGATTCACGACTCGCAGCTGACGTGACAATAGCCCCTCTACAATCTGCAGAGTTTCCATTGGGCCCATTTTTTGGCCACGCACTTCTACGATCCAAAGATCTGGTTGAGTCAAACTTTGCACTCCAAGAAACAAGTTACAAAACTTAAGGCAATTTGCACCTACAAGAGTTATCGGAAAATGCTGAGAATGTTTAAGGTTTACGGCAACTTATTAATCAGAACTGGACTGCTTAACATCCATCATCATGCTTTGGGCCGTCTCTTCAGATATGCGACCTTCAGCTAGCAGATGCTCAACTGACTTCTCAAACGAAATCATTCCCTGCCTTGCCGATGTCTGTATCACACTGGGAA
Source organism: Bdellovibrionales bacterium (assembly GCA_013216195.1). Lineage (GTDB taxonomy): Bacteria > Bdellovibrionota > Bdellovibrionia > Bdellovibrionales > UBA1609 > JABSOQ01. The sequence goes on along the minus strand of JABSOQ010000076.1, from coordinate 10,067 downwards.
TCTGAAAGATCTTATCTTCACGTATGAGGTTTCGAACAGCTGAAGTGGCCTTTAGAAATTCGATAGCTGGCACCACCCCATCATTGTCTCGATTTGGGAGCAGAGTTTGAGCGATAACCCCCACCAGACTTTCAGATAGCATAGTTCGCATCTGGTTCTGCTGCTCAGCGGGAAACGACGAGACCATTCGGTGTATCGACTACGCAGCACTGTTGGTATGAAGGGTTCCAAAAACCAAGTGCCCCGTCTCTGCTGCGGTCATGGCTAGCGACATCGTCTCAAGATCTCGAAGCTCTCCAACCAAGATCACATCTGGATCTTCTCGAAGCGCCGCTCTCAATGCTCTAGAAAACGAATAGGTGTGCCGCCTCACTTCTCTTTGGTTGATCAAGCAGTTTTGCCCCTGATGAATGTACTCAATTGGATCTTCAATCGTGATAATGTGCTTTTTTCTCGTGCGATTGATGTGATCAATCAGTGCCGCCAGAGTCGTCGACTTGCCTGAGCCAGTTGGCCCCGTTACTAAGATCAAGCCTCTGCCAAACTCAGTGAGACCTTTTAACGACTCGGGAAGCCCAAGATCTTCCACGCCCTTAATTTTCTCTGGAATGGCCCTGTAAACGGCCCCTACGCCATTTTCCTGCCAAAATGCATTGGCTCGAAACCGACCAATACCAGGAACCTTGTAACTCCAGTCGAGCTCAAGTTCTTTTTTGAACTTAATGAACTGGTTTTCTGACATAGTTTCAGTGATGTATTTCAGACATTTTTCAGCAGACAAAGGCGCCAACTTCAGTTTTAGCATGTGAGAGTGCAACCTAAAAAAAGGCGAGTAGCCAGAGGAGAGATGCAAATCAGAAGCACCCTCTTTGACCATCAGGTTGAACAATTCATCGAGCTTTGCCATGACAACGTTAGTATACTGAGGGCGAATGACAAAGAGAATCAATCTGCCCAAATTTAAGCCTTTCTCCTAGTCCGGCTAAAGAGGTCAGATTGCCTCAAATCTTTAAACATTTGGCTCTCACTGCCCTTCAGTTTCACCTGATTAATCCTCACTAGCCCTCCTATACAAAGGTTGGTACAATCTCAGGTGATGTTTAGAGGACAAAAAGCCCCCGTAGTGACAACCTTTTTGATACTGAATGGTTTGGTGTTTCTTGCATGGCAATTCACTGACACCGTTGGGTTTATGGGTGAGCACTTTCTCGTGAGCTATGAGAGAATGATCGACGGTCGATTCTACTCACTCCTGTCTTCTGTGTTTTCGCATAACATGTTCATTCACTTCTTTTTGAATATGTTCGTACTGCAGAGCTTCGGCCCTTTTCTGGAGAATTACCTCGGCTCACGTCGCTTCTTTGTTCTCTATATCTTTTTCGGCCTAATGGGCTCTCTCAGCCATGCACTCACTTCTCAGTTTTTCTTAGATCAACCGAACCTTGATGCACTGGGTGCCTCTGGCGCCATCGCAGGCATCATCATGGCCTTTGCACTGAGCTTTCCCAGAGAGAAGATTCTACTTTTTGGAATCCTGCCCATGCCAGCTATCTTTGGGGCTTTTGCTTTTATGGGCCTTGACCTATGGGGCTTATATGAGCAAAGTTCAGGATCAGGCCTGTCAATCGGGCATGGAGCTCACCTCGGCGGTGCTTTTGCAGGCCTGTTCTCACATTTTTTGTATTTGAAACGCTTGAAGTCTAAGAGACTCTTCTGGGGGTATTGAATGGACTACTCTGAAAAATTCAAACAGCAAAAAGAGCTCCTAGATCAGCAGCACGACTTTCCGTGCGAGTACCTATTCAAGTTTATCGTGCCGAAGGCACAAGTCGAAAAAGTCAAAGCCCTGTTTCCTGGTCACCAGTATGAGCTCCGCCCTTCAAAAAAAGGCAACTACATGAGTGTGAGCGTCAAACATCACGCGGAGTCTTCTGACCTCGTACTGGCCATCTACGAGAAAGCCGCTCTCATCGAGGGCTTGATCGCCTTATGAGTAAGAACAATAAAGTTATCGATTATTTTGACCTACGGCTTCAGTTCAAAGCCGAGCACCACGCCGACCTCAAAGCTACGATCGATGACTACGAACATTATTACGATTACATCAAGATGACACCAAAACTTCGCGAGCAGGTGCTTCTGATCAACTCCAATGACCTAATACCCTTTTTGGGGTACCTCGACACGAACCACTGGAACGAACTCGACAAACAAAGATTCAAAGCTGAAATCAGAGCCAAACTTGAAGACCTACTTGGCAAAGCTCTTCACCCTGATTTCAGGGCCCACTACCAATGGTGCCTGGCTGGTCTAGAGAATTTTGAGTGGGGCCGATTCGTTAACGAACAAGGAGAGCGAAGTGGAACTTGAAAAACTCTTTGAAATGGCAAAAGCCGCGAGAGAGAATGCTTATGCACCTTATTCAAAGTTTCTCGTAGGTTGCGCACTCGAAACGTCGAGCAACGAGGTCTACACGGGCTGCAACTTTGAAAACCTGAGCTTTGGCGCCACCATCTGCGCAGAGAGAACAGCTGTTGGCAGTGCTGTTGCTGCCGGCGAGGCCAGGCCAAGCACCCATTTTATTAAGCAACTTGTCGTGGTCACACAGACCGAATCACCGGCACCACCTTGCGGGATGTGCCTGCAGGTTCTGTCTGAATTCTGCACTTCTGAAAGCATGATTCACCTTGCCAACCTGAGCGGCATCACCAAGTCAGCCAAACTATCTGAGTTTTTACCCCATCAGTTTGAGTCACTAACCTAGATTAGTATCTGGCAACTAACTGTTTACCACTTGGTGTCGGAAATCTGTATTCTCTGTCATATCTTGCTGAAGCAGCTTTCTTAAACCTCTGGCGCGAGAACCAACCTTGCCATCACCAATCGTGCTGTTCTCCAATTTCACAATCGGAGTGACCTCAACGGTTGTGCCAATAAAGAAAGCCTCAGAAAAATCTGCCAACTCGTCTTTTAAGACATGCCTCTGCGTAACCTCTTTTAAACCCAATTCGCTTTTGTGTTTTTCTGCCAAATCAAGAACTCTTCGAAGAGTTGTGCCCTTCAACGTAATGTCAAAAGGCGGCGCAATGAGGCTCTCCCCAATGATCACAGCGAAGTTCTCAGTGGCTCCCTCGCCCAGGTAACCCTCATCTGAAACCGACAAAGTGAAATCCAAGCCGCGATCCTTGGCCTCTTTTTTCATCATAACATTCTGCAAGTAGTTACAACTTTTAATCGCACTCCAAGGTGACTCTTTCATCTTGGTTTTGGCAAAACCAGCCTTACCACCATTTTCATAAAGTTCTTCAGGCAGAGGCGCAAAAGGAGTGATCACAACGTAGAGACCTGAACCAAGGGTTTCATAAGGGTTGGCAGTAAAGCCACCCGGACCCCTTGAGACATATAGCCGAACTGTAGCTTGAGGCTGGTGAGCAATCTTTGCCGTCTCTTCAATGATGTGAGCGATCTGCTCAATGCTACCTGGCAGCGGCAACTCAATGGCCTTTGCAGACGCCTGCAGCCGGTCCAAATGAGCCTTCATGTCATATATCGCCCCAGCGTGAATGCGGAAGGCCTCAAAAACAGCATCACCTCTGTGCACGATATGGTCATCGATAGGCAGCAACATGAATCTTGAATCAGTTGTGACACCCTTTAACCAGCTCGAATACATAGCAAAGTAATTGGTTTTGCGCTGAGCAGACAATGCTCCCATTGCCTCTAGGACTTCTTTTTCACTTTTTACCGTTAGACCGCTCAAGACTCTTCTCCATATTGGCTTGATATCAAAATTGCACTCATATCATCTGGCTTCGCTTTTCTTAAAATACCATGGCTCATATTGTCTTTGCCCATTTCAGTCAAAACTCGAAGCTTCTCATCTATCTCGAGATCAGTACGAAGAACATCTTTCACTTCTGCAACAACAATGTTGTCGAATAGACCGTCACTTCCTAGAAGCACCATATCCGCTGGCTTCCAACCAATAAGAGCTGAGATCTCCATCTTCATCTGAGGATATCCAACGTAGTTTATCAATTGGTGATGATCATCACTTGTGCCCGACTGTGTCTCTTTGATTCTACCCATTAAGACTTCCATGCCACCCACCGAGTGCTCATAAGACCGGTATTTGATGCCGCCTATGTTCGAGAAATGGAAGGTCGCCGAATCGCCGACGTTGTAGATACGAATGCCTGCCTGAGAAAACGACGCCAGAGTTAGAGTGGTGCCTGCCCGAACCTTGAGGACTTGAACTCGAATATTGGCAAGTTCGATGGCATCAAATATAGCCCCACGCAGGTCGTACTCAGAACCCGTAAAACCTTTCAACTGGTCGGCGATGGTTTCGATCGTTATTTTAGAGGCCTTGGCGCCATCTTTGTGGCCTCCCATACCATCAGCCACAGCGGCCACAAGATGGCCATCTGAGGTATGAAACACACCTATGCTGTCTTCATTCTGAGCTTTTAATATTGGCTTCGCATTGGTGTAAAAAGCGACTTCAAACTCATCGAACAACAGAGACTCGACATCTTCCATCGCCGTGTTCAATTGGCATTCAGCATACTCTTGTGCCATGAAAGGCCTTTCTTACTGGATCAGCTTCTCCAGCTCTTTCAGTCTTTGTCTTTCGCTAAGAGGCAAATGTGTACCTGAGCTACCTGAGTCACCCAACACCAAACTGTTGCGAAGTCTATTGAAGCATGTGCGGCTCACTTTTGACTTCGGAGTGGTTCTAACACAAGACTCATAGTAGATCTCATGTAATCCCCAGTAACCCAGCTCATCCAGCACCTCATAAGTTTCACCCAGTAGAAGATAAGTCTTCGACTTTTGAACACCAGATTTTTGAGCCATAAGTGACTTATGTAAGATCTCAGCTGCTCTCAAGAACTCCACATCTCCAGAGTGATCTTTGAAATAGCTTTGCTTATCTCGACCCTTGCGAAGCAAGACCTGAGCCTGTGAGTAAAGACTGCCTTTGCCCTTAGACTTCATGGCTTTGTTCCAGTCAGCCAACGAAGACTCCCAGCTTGCGACATAGTACTTCAAGTGCTTTGGCACTTGCCCAGAGCCATCGATTTTGCCAAACAGATCCATGGCCTCTTTCGGGCCTGAATCCGTGGGCTGACGCACTGTAAGCGCCAAGTACTTTTTCATCAAAGTCTCATACTCAAAGGACTTTTCTGCAGCATAAGAAAAATTGGAAAGCGAACTCATCAAGGTTTTCGTCGCCATCTCATAGTCGCGAGTTGCCACCATCAAATCGACCCTTTCAACAGGATTCAGATCGAGACCTTTGAAGTTCGACACCTTCCACTTGGCAACTCCACCCATTTTGGCCATAGAGTGGCAACGAAAACAGTGATTCATCACAGCTTTGGCTACTCCCCGCGAGTACTCAATTCGACCCAAGGCAAAAGCACCACTGGCTCTTTTAGTGTCGGCTTCTAATTGAGTGATTGAAAAATCAACTATCGGGTCGTCACCAAGAATCTTCTTACCTTGCTTCATTGGTACTGAGTGAACAGAGTTTGCAAACTGCTCGAGATGCTTTGCCACAATCTTGCGATTAGCGGGGTCGGCATAGCGGTTCGAGGAGTACACGTAGGGCACCAGCGCCTTCACTTCATCTGCCATGCCTTGCATGTTTTCTGACCATGACTTTGGCGAACTGCTATTCGCCGACTTCTCTGCTGCTACACAAGCAGTTAAACCGACCACCAAGATTGAAAGAAGTAAGACCCTAAGTTGGATATCTGTTCCTCGCTGTTGACTCTATTTGCCTGACCTCGACTGCAAAACCTAAACTTTGCGACCCGGCCTCTAAGCAGATTCAGGCATGTGAATATGATACCGTTTTCCAAGCTATGGTCCAGCCAGTTTTTCAGAATGTAGGTAAGCTCACCTTGTCAAAAGGCTAGAGAATTTGAAGTTTTGAAGCTGCCTGTTCTGACTGCAATTGATCGAGACCGTAAACAAAGTCTTCGATCACCGGGCCAAAACTCTTTTCACCAGAGATCACGCTATCAGCATGCTGGCGACAAGGCTCGACAAACTCGTCGTGCATCGGCTTCACCTGAGAGTAGAACTGTTTGAAAACCCCTTCAGCTGTTCGACCACGCTCTTTCACATCGCGGCCCAACCTTCTAGCAAAGCGAAGGTCTTCAGAGGCTTCGACAAAGAAACTGTAATCAAGTAGCTCTCGCAGCCGAGGCTGGGTCAAAATCAAAATTCCATCTAACAGAATGATGGGGATCGCCCGAAAGGTCTTTGATTCGGCCATTCTAGAGTGAGTTGAAAAGTCGTACTGAGGCACACGAATGTCACAACCCGCTTTCAGAAGCTCCATATGCTCTACCAGAAGACTAAATTCAAGGCTGTCTGGATGGTCAAAGTTGACGGTGCCACCATCGTGATCAAACACACCACTGTAATCGTGATAGTAGTTGTCTTGAGCAATGATGTCGCAAATGGGGTCACCCAGATGTGCCTTCAACATTCGACTGAATGTCGTTTTACCCGAGCCACTTCCACCTGTGATTCCGATGATCATAACTGAAGACTTGAGTTTACCCTTTAACATTCAACACCTGGCCTGCGACTCGGCGTGTCGCGCCTCTCCTAGGTATGAGGTACCAATTCCGTATAAAAGTTTCAAGTTTTTTCAGCAGGAATCCTTTGTCTGCCTATCTGTGAAAGCAAAACAGGCCTATTCATAGACAATTTTGGTCACTCTTTCAGGCTCGAGTCCTGCCAAAATCAGCGGCAAGAGACTCAGGCGAAGCCAGTGATGTTGAACTTGAGTGACGGATTTTCTCTCTCGAGCCACTTCACATCCCACTCTTGCTCGAGCAGTACAACTGGCTTCTCATCTTCGTCGGCAAACATGCGAACGTTGCCTTCGATAGGCCCCTCTGGTGGCACCCCAGCCTCGGTCACTGGCCATCTGGCAACCGAGTATGGCAATCGATCGAGCCTAACCTCAAGCTTGTACTCATCTACCAAGCGATGCAACAGCACATCGAACTGTAGCTCACCAACCACCCCTAAAATCGGATCTCCTGGACCAACCAGCGGATCGTGAAACAGCTGAACAGTTCCCTCTTCAGCCAACTGCAAAAGCCCCTTTTGAAGCTGCTTGCGCTTTAGAGGATCTTTAATGCTCACTCTTGCAAAGTGCTCAGGCGAGAACCTAGGTATAGCATCAAAGCTGATCGATTTTTTTTGTGAAATCGTATCGCCTATTCGAATATTGCCAGGGTCAATCACTCCAATGATGTCACCTGGAAAGGCTTCATCCACAGTTTCCCGGTCACCGGCCATGAACTGGTTCGCGTAAGCCAACCTGATGTCACGGCCAAGGCGAACATGCTTCACTTTCATGCCTCGTTCAAACTTACCAGAGCAGATTCGAAAAAAGGCAATTCGGTCGCGATGCTTCTTGTCCATATTGGCTTGAATCTTAAATGCAAAAGCCGTGAAGCTCTTGTCTTTCGGATCAACCAGTTCACCACTAGCATCCCGAATGGAAGGCTCTGGCGAATGGCCTGCAAACAGATTCAAAAACACATCGACACCCCAGTTGAACTTGGCACTGCCGAAAGTCATTGGAGAAACTTTGCCATTTAGAAACTCTTGCTGATCAAATTCACCAATGGCGATCTCTAAAAGCTCCATCTCCTCTTTGAACTTTTCGTAGTTATCTGCCCTAAGATGGTCCGCAATCGCAGGATCTTCCCACCCCTTGACTGCAATTTTAGTGGGCTCTGCACTGCCTCTTTCATACATGTAGAGCTGCTTTTCGAGCCTGTGATAGACACCTTGAAAGCGGTCTCCCATACCAATTGGCCAAGTGACGGGATAGCACTTCATGCCTAGAGTGTTTTCAACATCATCGATCAACTCAAGTGGGTCTTTGCCCTCGCGGTCCATTTTGTTGGCGAAAGTAAAAATCGGGATATTTCTAAGCTTACACACTTCGTAGAGCTTGCGGGTCTGCGCTTCAACACCTTTGGCAGCGTCGATCAGCATAGCCGCACTATCAGCGGCCACCAATGTGCGGTAGGTGTCTTCGCCGAAGTCTTTGTGGCCGGGTGTATCGAGCAGATTGACCATCAAATCGTTGTACTCAAATTGCATCACAGAGCTGGTAATCGAGACACCACGCTCTTGCTCCAGAGCCATCCAATCAGAGGTGGCCTTCTTGGTTCCGGCCTTACCCTTGACCTCACCAGCCTCTCGAATCACCCCACCGTGCCATAGAATCTTCTCAGTTATGGTGGTTTTCCCCGCATCGGGGTGGGAGATAATCGCGAAAGTTCGCCGTCTGTTCACTTCTTGCTCGAAAGTCATTTCTCTTCTCATTTTAAGGTGTTCAACGACTGTTGGAGATACTATAAGTCTGAGGCTCGCCCAATGGTTTTTGCGGAAATCACAGAGTTTTTTGACTTTTTAAAATTCTGAGCTGGAAAACTGATCAAATCAGTTATAATATGCCCGATATAAATGGAGTTCGGATAGTGGCTGACAAAGAGAACAAGTACCCAGAAAACGTAGAGGGCAAATACTATGTCGATGACGAGTGTATTGCATGTGACGCCTGCGTCTTAGCGGCTCCAGATCATTTCAACATGGATGACGACGACGGCCATGCCTTTGTCACCAAACAGCCTAATGGCGAAGAAGAAGAAGAGGCCTGCCGAGAGGCCATGGATGCTTGCCCTGTCGAAGCTATTGGCAACGACGGCGAATAAGGCTACACTCCCCTTTGTAGAACTGGCTTAATCACAGGGGGGATCAAAATGACCAAGAAATCAATTGCAATCATCGCTTCATTTGTGGCCATTGGGCTCGCGTTTTCTGGTTGCGCCACCTCAAAAACCGACAAAAAAACAGACACTCAGATTCAGCAAGCCTCCGATGACTTTCAGACAGAGGTCAATCAAGCTGAGACCGCGCTCGAAGAAGACAATGAAATTCTTCAGAGCTTGCCTGAGGGCACCTCATTTGAAGACCTTGAAGAGGAGTTTGCAAACGTCAATCAAGATCAACTCAAACAAGACATCATGCTGATTCAAGATCAAATCATTGAGACTGAACAAGAACTGCAAGATGCCCAGTCTTTGCTTTCGTCAATGATAGAAAAAGATCAGCCATCATCGGCTATCGAAACTCAGAAGAGCCGAGTGGTTGTTCTTGAAGATCAGTTGTTTGAACTCAATGACGAGAAAACTCTAAAAGAAATAGAAATCGAAGTGACTCGTTAAGAACTAATCAGCATTCTCTATGGCTTGCTCGGTGATAAACACATCATCGAGTGAGACCCCAGCGATATGCTTAGTTCTGAGATCACGATAAAAATAAAGCGGGCTCACTGCTTTCAACTCGGCTATGAACTTCGAGTCTCTAAAGAAGCGAGCCTCAGCAAAATTCACTGCACCTTTCCCAAGTGCTTCATTTAGATCGGCTTCAGAAAAACCTTGAACGTAGAGCCCTTCCAACTCACTCGCATCCACAATCAGGGCATCACCTGATTGATGAGCACTCGGAAAATCAGGGGTCGTGGGAATACGATCTTTCAACGGGCCAAATAAGATGCAGTAGCCGGTCTCTTGTTTGGCGTTTACGCATTCGATTCTGTCGACATAGAACTCGGTCATGGAAGCCGAAGCCAACAGGGGCCCAAAGCCAAGCAACAGAACTAGAGCCTTTACAGCAAATGCCATAATTTCACCTCTCTTGATAAGTGCTGAGGTTTATATCAACAAACTTGATCTAAACTGCTGATTTTCCAGGTGAAGTGAAGTTTTTATTGATCTGCCAAAAGTTTTTATAACAGTCGGGCTCTCAGATCAGCCACCAGCAGCTGAGCCCCTCGCAGACTGACCCAGCAGAACGTCTTTTCCGATTTCAGCGGTAAGATCTAACCCAGCTTGCTTTGGCCAGCAGCAAATCACTGTACTGCCCATATGAAAGATTCCAAGCTCTTGACCTGCCTTGATATGCTCACTGGGCTCAATCTTTTGCTCAGCAACCCAACGGGCTGGCGTAGAGTTGGTCTG
>JABSOQ010000075.1 GCA_013216195.1 Bdellovibrionales bacterium | reverse complement strand
ATTAAATAAATCGTAGTAACTTTGCTTTGACTCGAATGTACTTCGTATTTCGATGCTAGATGGTACTCTAACTCATGTAAAGTCCATCTATCTTTAGAACGCAACCACTCAATTATTTCAGTGCGTTGTTGTACATCTAAAAATCCTTTACTTCCTTTATATGCAAGCTTTAAACCATCTACTCCCTCTTGAAAAAACGCCTTCTTCCATTTACTTATAAAACCTGAAGAAACCCCCAATATCGGCATTACTTCTTGATGCTTATATCCACATAGCACCATTTTTACTGCGGTCGCTCGCGTAATTTCTAGTTTATATTGACTATTTTTGATAAAATCATCCAATGACTGAATCCACATCGATACACCCCATATAATTGTCGCGATTACTACTTTTCATCTATATCAGTATTTTCTCACGTATGATTCAGGATTGCTATATATGCAGTCTGAATTACGAATTGTGGAAAGACGGTGAGCTATAGCAATAGTAGTTCTATCTACCGTAATTCGTTCCAACGACCGAGCGATTGCTGCTTCAGTTTCATTATCGACGGCTGATGTTGCTTCATCTAATATCAATATTGGGGGATTTTTCAGAATTGCTCTTGCGATCGCGATTCTTTGTCTTTGTCCGCCAGATAATTTTTGTCCGCGTTCGCCTACAATTGTCTGATAACCTTGGGGTAGCTGCATAATGAATTCATGAGCTTCTGCGACTTTGGCTGCTGTCATGATTTCCTTATCGTTAGCATTGAAAGTTCCATAGGCAATATTTTCGGCTACGGTTCCGTGAAACAAAAATACATCTTGACTAACTAAACCAATACAGCGACGTAAATATTGTAAGCCTATATCTTGTAAATCAATATTATCAACGGTAATTGTTCCAGAAGTTACTTCGTAAAATCGCAGCAATAATTTAACTAAAGTGCTTTTACCAGAACCCGTCGAACCGACGATAGCAATAGTTTTTCCAGCGGGTACTTCTAAGGATAGATTTTTAATTACTGGTTGCCTATCTTTGTAAGCAAAAGTAATATTATTAAACTGTATTTCACCGCGTACTTTTTCAACTGGTAAATCTATATTTCCAGGATTAATTGTAATCGGCGTATCTAACAAATTCATGACGCGACTTGTGGAAGCCATCGCTCGTTGATATAAATCAAATGTATGTCCTAATCTAGTTAAAGGCCAAAGTAATCTTTGAGTTAAAAAGATTAAAACGCTGTACGTTCCCACAGCTATATCACCTTTAACAGCCGACATTCCGCCGAATAGTAAAAGCGCCGTAAACCCAATCAAAATTAACATTCTAATTAAAGGTACAAAGGCAGCATAAAGTTTAATTGCTTTTGCATTACTACGGCGATAAGCTTCACTTTCCGATTCTAAACGCTTGCTTTCATATTCTTCAGCAGTAAAACTTTTAATAGTAGTAATACCGCCCAAATTATTAGATAAACGCGAATTAAGAAAACTTAATTTTTCGCGAACATCAGCGTAACGGGGTTCGAGTAAATCTTGATAAGCGAAAGTTCCCCAAAGAATAAATGGGATGGGTAACATAGTCATCCATGCCACATTTGGAGCTAAAATAAAGAAAGCACCACCAAGAATAATGATAGTTGTGGCAGTTTGCAATATATCGTTAGCTCCCACATCTAAAAAACGCTCAAGTTGATTGATGTCGTCGTTGAGTACGGACATCAAGTCACCGGTGGTTCGACTCTCGAAATAGTCGAGTTCAAGTGACTGAATCTTGCCATGGCTTTCGCTTAGCATCTGCTCAAGAGTTGTCAGTCGGTTCTCGTAGCTCTCGGTGAGTTGAGCGATTTGACTTTGATGCTCTTTCTCTTGATTTTGAATGTGCTCAGCAGATGCAGCCATTCTTTGTCTGAGTTCCTGGAACGACTCATTGAGCACTGCGTACTCAGCTTCGGTCTTCTGTGAATGGAACCTGGCCTTTGACAGTTCACTGCGAATCTCGCTTGATATCTTGAGGATTCGATGTCTGTACCTTGCTAAACGCTCGGATCGTTTTCGGTAAAGTTCTTTTTCTTGTCTGAGGCCTTCAATTTGCTCTTTTGACCTGCTGTACAGTTCTGAATAACGAGTCTCTAGAAGTTGAACGTCTCGTCTCAGGTTTTCATTTTCAGTACGAGTATCTTGAGTTCGCTCTTCGATGAGTTCAGCTTTTCTTTCAACGATCAGAACTTGGTCTTTGAGGACTGACTCATTATTAGTTAAGCGGTGAATCTCTTGAGTTTGATCTTCGAGTTCTTCCTCTAGCTTGGCGTATCTCCGCATGTGAATGCTAAGCCTTGCTAGTAAGTCTTCGTTCTGCTGAATAAGTGTATTGACCGCGCCCGATTTAAGAATGTTCTCTGGCAAGTGCTTGAGGTTTACACCTTTCGGTATTCGGTCGGGAGTTGGTATGTTGGGCCTAGAGTTCTCGAGATCGCCATTGTCGATGGCTTTTTCTTGGGTTGGCTCAAAAATCACAGAATTTTCGCGGAAAGTCCGTTTTTCCATTAGCATCAATCTCCTATTGACGAAGGGCCGACCTTGGCCTTGTTAAAATTGTCTCAGACTGAAGCGGATTCTGTCAAAAGTTAGGCTGCACAGTAAAAATCCTCGCGGAAGCACAGCGTTAAGCTGCATTTCCAGACTAGGCTTTCCGATAGACTTAGTATGGGTCAGTTAGCCGTAAATTATCAGGCATTAGAGCAACAGCGTGCAAGCGAGATGCAGCAAGAGCTTGCCAACAGGCTTGTTGAGAAAACTACAGATTTCACAAGATCAGGAACTTTAAAAGGGCCAGTTCTAACATCTGTAGCCAACGGCAGTTACGACTCTGCAATCGAGGACATCGAAAACTTTCTGGCTTTTAAGGCTGATTACCCGAACCTGCAGGAGCGGGCCGCGAGGTATCTCGAGCATTGTGTTGATCTTGTTCGTGCGATCGAAGGAAAGCGCAACTTCCCTGGTCTTGGTGGTCTTTCGCTTGCTAAGCAGCAAGATATCTACGAATCAGTGCTTGATCACTTTGAAGAGTTGAAAAGTCATTTGGGTCAGATTGAAAAGATTGAGCGAGAAGTGAAGCTCGAAGATGCCCGCTCGACAGTCTTATTCGTAAAGATTGTTATGAATCTCGCCTTCTTCGTGGTTTCGGTTGGTTTTGTTCTCGAAGTTTTTGATGGGCTTTGGCACTCATTCAATGTCGTATTCAGTGCGATGATCACAGATTTAGTCGATTTTATTCTCTAAACCAAAAATCAATACCTTGAGGGAAGAAGCGAGCTATTTTGTAGCTCGCTTGAAGGCCTCGTTCAACACGGGTAGCAGTTGGGCACGTGGAAGTCTCCTGCCATTCACAAAGATAGTGGGTGTTCCCTTTATCTTAGCGTCGTCGCCCATCTTAGCTTGTGCTCTAACAGCCTCAAGTGCCTCGTCAGAGTCCATGCAGCCAGTCACTTCTTCAGTGTTAAGGCCAAATTCAGCAAACAGTGTCTGCAGCTTGGCGTCGACCTCGGAAGTGCTTCTCATTTGTTGAAAGTCGCGTTGGTTAGCGAAGATATGATCGTGGAGTTTCCAGCCAGCGTCTGAGTTCGATTGAGATGCACAGGTCACTGACTTTGCAAGTCTGCACGAGATACCATCGCCTTTTCTGCCGATTGCATCGTTGCATTCTCCATCTAGCGGGAAATTGTAGAACTTGAAAGTGATCTCAGGGTGAGCTTTTTTAAAAGCCTGCAGAGAAGGTGCAGCTTGGCCGCAGTGGCCACATCTAAAGTCGGCAAACTCGACGAGTTCGAATTTCTGCTCGCCTGAGCCGGTAGAGAGGGCTGGCTCAATGTTGAATTCGTACTGCTTTGCTGTGACCCAGTCACTGATTGAGGATCTCACAACTTTTTCAAATTGGTCTGAACCAAAGCGCTGCTGTATTGATTTATGAGTTAGCCAAGAGCCGCCTGGTATCAGAAGCAGAGCAATCAAGATGCCTTTTGATTCAGTAAACAGGCTCGTGATGTCGCTACTAAGGTTGCTAAATGGGGGCTTGGCTGTCGTATAGAGTACGCCGGCTATGATTAACGACCAGACGTAGGCGAGTATGCAGAACGGGCACCAGGCTGAAAGTTGAGTTGCTGAAATAATAGCCATTATAATGGATGTGAATACAGAAAGTGCAGACAGGTAGAATACGTACCTCAGGGTTTTTTCTCGATCTTCACTGAGACCGCTCCATGCAACCGCTATCAGTACAAGCATAATCAGGTGATAGACGAGGCCGAATACAGACAGTGGTACGCCAAGGGCGTCAGAGTAGGCGCTTGCAGCGGCTACATCACAGTCCATTGTGTCGCTAAAATTACAGACTGATTTGCCGCTCACCATGCCAAATTTCAATGGGTAGTAGTGGCTCGTGAGGTAGCCGTGAGTCGTGATTGCGAAGAGAATAAAGATCGATGCAATAGTGAGTTTCTTATTCATGAACAAGCTCCTGATGCCGAGATTTTGAATCATAGCACAAACCTTGGTTAAGTCTACTTGATTAAACACACAGCATTTGTCAGTCTGAATACAGGAACTGATAAGAATCACTGAGGTTTTATGAAAGATTGGGTCGAAACAAAACGCCAACTGCTGGTGCAGATCAAGTCTCAGGTTGAAGGCCTGCTAGGTGGTGGTTCCGAAGATTTACTGCCGTTTCAAAGAGCCTATTCTGAAGAATTTACTCGTGATTGGGTTCCGTCTTCGCACGCCGATATTCTCGATTCAATGTTGAAGAACCGCTTAGTTCTGGGGGGAGATTTCCATGCTTTTGCCCAGTCTCAAAGGGCTCATCTCAGACTTTTGCGCAGTTTGCCAACGGCTATGCCGCTCATCTTAGTTCTAGAGTGCTTCATGATAGAGGATCAGGGCGCTTTAGATGATTTTATGGCCGGGGAGATCTCAGAAAATCACTTTTTGCAGCAGGTGAACTGGGAGGAGTCGTGGGGGTTTCCGTGGGAGCATTACCGACCTCTTTTGCAAATGGCAAAGCAAAAAGGCTTTAGGGTCGTTGGGCTGAATTCTAGCTCTGACTCACTAGAGGTTTCATCTCTGCAGAAAAGAGAGCTTGCGGCAGCCCGTTCGATTATGAAATTGAGGGAGCAGAATGAGAACCACTTGATATTTGTTTTGTTTGGCGATTTGCATCTGGCGGACAGCCGCTTCCCTAAAGCTTTGCGAGAAGCTTTTTCTGACGACAGTCTTGCAATCACTCGGATCTTTCAAAATAGTGAGGAGCTTTATTTCTATTTGGCTGAAAATGGTCTTGAAAGTCAGATAGAGGTCATGAGTTCGCCCGAGCCTGATACTTTTTGTCTTTTGGCGTCGCCTCCTTGGGTGAAATGGCAGAGTTATCTCATTTACTTAGAACAAACCTTCGACTTGGACCTTGAAGATGAGGACGAAGAAGATAGCATGGACTTTACCGACCATGTTCACTCAATGGTGCAAGTGTTGGCCAAAGATCTCGCAATAGAAGTCGAGACTGACAGTCTTTCTGTATACACCTTGAGGGATGATCTTTCTGAACTTTTCTCTGGAGAAGTTTTGCCAGAGTCTGAGGCTCTTGAGCGTGTACGCTATTTAGTTCGAAGCGATCGCAGTTTTGTGTTGCCTAAGACTGAGCAATTGTTCTTGTCGAGGTTTAGTATCAATCACGCTGCAGGCTTAGCAGGCATGTATATGCATTTTCAACTTATGAATATCTCAGATGTGAATTGGAAGATTGAAAACTGTTTTGAGTCGTGGATTTGGATCGAATCATTGGCGTTTTTCTTTAGCAAATGGGTGAACCACAAGCGCAAACCCGACTCGTTGCCACAGCTTAAGGCTAAGCTCTCGGCTCTTGATGAACCATCGCAAGGCAGGAGGGCTATGGTATTGTCGATGGAGCAGAGGCTCAAAGAGGTGTCTTGGTTGACGGGTGGCGTTTTGGCTAGCGAAAATTCTGCGACAGTCGATACTGATTTCACGGTCTACTTTGATTCAAGTAAAATCTTGGGGTCGATGCTTGGTGAGAAGATCTACAATGGAGTTAAGTCTGGGGCAATTCCTGTTGAGCAATTGAAGACTTGGCTGCAGCAGTCAGTGTTTGATGAGGGGTTTGCAGAGTTTTATTACAAAACGTTAAAGAGTCTCGAGACCGATGGGGTAAGTAGTCAGATATGAGTCGAGGTCGGTCGGGAGTTTATTTCTATCTTAAAGATGGCAAAGTCACCGGCCCCATCTATCTCGAAGATGTTCAGAATATGCTATCTACGGGTGAGCTGTCTGCAATGGAACTGCTGTACGCTGAATCTGAAAAGGTTTGGAAGCCCGTTGGTGAATTTGATGAATTGGCCTCATCGGGAGAGGTTGTGCCAAGTGGAGACGATCAGCTTTCAGATGAAGTGGTGTCAGTTGAGTCTAGCCAGCCGGACGAGCCGCCACACGACAGTCTCTTGGTTGAGGCTTCAGAAGAAGATGTAACGGAGAAGGTTGAAGGCACGAACCTGGTCGAAGATTCGGTGACCGATATCGCACAGAGGCAAAGGTCTGAGTTTGAAGTCAGCGGAGAGGTTGAGGAGTCGAATGAGCAAAACGAAGAAGCCTCTTCTTCAGCTTCAAAAAATGATGAGGCAAGTGCTATCTCAAAGTCGTTAAAAGAGACATCTGAGGTGGCGGAGGTACTTGAGGAGAGTGCTCAGGTTGACGGTGAGGCTCTTGCAGAGTGGGTCGTGTTGCGAAAGAAAGCCGGCTTCGAGGATCAATATGAGCAGCTTGGCCCGCTAACACAAAGAGAAGTCTATGATATGATTGCCAAGGGTGAGCTTGGTTTTCGTGATTATGTATGGACTGAAGGGTATGTAGACTGGGTGCTCATCACTGAAGATGAGAGTTTTAAAGGGAGGGTTGCGTTTTGGGGAGAGAAGCAGCCAGTGTTGCCTGAGATTCCGACCTTGACCATTAGCTCTGATGATTCACGGATTTCGGATCTTGCTAATGAGAAGGTCTCCGAGACCGATATTGATGCTCTTTTCGAAGATAAAAATGGCGGTACTCCTGATGATATTGAAACCCAGACTCGGCCCACTGAAGCTGCCGGCCCCAACCTGGCAGATGAGTTATTTGCTGCCAAAGACAGCTCAGCAGGTCTGCTTGAAGAAGACACAGTCACCAATTCGGCTGCTGACGATATCGATAAATCGGCAGTAGGAGCCCCTCAAGGCTCGAGAAACTTAAGCTATGAATCAGACGGTGAGAGTGATGTCAGTGGTGATGAGAAAGGCTTATCTAAGAAAAGTGGCCACACGGAAGATGTTGCAAAAGAGCAATCGCGACGCAAGCTTGTGTCGTCACCCTCAAGTTTTAGGCGATGGTTAGTTATTGCTCTCAACGTGGCCCTGATAACTGGGGTCATTGGTGTATTTGTGTACGCGACTTTTGGGCCCAGTCTGAGAAAGGCTTTTTTTTCTAAGAGAGAGGCAAGGGTTTTGGTACCTGACTCAAAGGCGAATTCGCCCGTGCCGGTGGAGGGGGCTCATTCGCCGCCTACGGGTGGGCAAACCAGGCCCGAGCTGGTCAAGCCTGGTCAGTCAGGTCTGAAGATTGCGAACAAACCCCAAAAAGCACCGCCCAAAAAAGAGGTTACAAAACCATTAAGACCTAAGATCAAGCCGACTTTTCTTACCGTCAAAGCGAGTCGCCTAAGTGGTGACGAAGCCATGGTGCGCTTTTTGACAAACGGTTCTGAACATTACACTGTGAGCTTTGAGCTTGTTGGTCGTGCTGGTGAGACTCTAATGCGAGGAGCTTACCGGCGGGTGTTTCGAGTTCCTCTTAGAGATGGAGGCAGAAAACTCAAGTTCAAGCAGGTTCGTGTTCCAGATGGTAAGTATCGCTATACGGCTAAAATCGGTACGGTCGAGAGCTCTGGAAGCCTGTTTGTTGGCAAAAGAGACAAAGCGTTTCGTTCGAAAAGAGGGCTAGCAAGAAAACAAATTAGCCCGATTCATCAGGTCGAAAAGATGCTCCTGGTTCGGGAGGCACAAAAGTTGTTTGACGTAAGCACCAGGTTCGAAAAGTCAGTTAAGACAGGGTTTTTGAAGGCGAAAATCAAATCCGATTTAAAGAGAGATTTATCACGAATAATCAGGCGCCTTGATGCCCAGTTGAAACAGTCAATCTTGTGGAGGGATCAGTGGGAGGCGCTGAGATCGATTGGAGCGAAGTTGCGAGACCAAGAAAAAGCAATAGTCAGCTCCTCGAGAGTCACGGCCCAGTCTAAGATTCGAATCAAAAAACTGAATTCACAAGTTAGGTCTCAATTAGTGGCAGCAGAGTCTTTGAGTCTGTATTAATCTTCAGGTTTTGTTTGAATTCTAATTCTTCTTCAGCTTTTCTTTGAAGTCTTTGCCGGGTCGGAACCTAGGCACTTCAGTTTCTGGGATTACCAGTGTGGTGCCTGTCTTTGGGTTTCTGCCGTTGCGAGATTTTCTGAGGCTTTTGTCGAAGGTTCCAAAGCCAACTAGCTTTACTTCTTCACCCTTACTTACAGCTGCTTGGATGACCTCTAGAGTTGCATTGAGAACCGATTCTGATTGTGACTTAGGCATTTTTGCTTTTTTGGCCACGAGCTCGATCAGTTCCGATTTGTTCATCTGCAGTCGCTCCTTTTTCATCTGGCTAATCGCCAAGTTCAGCTAGTGGAGCAGGTTTATGAGTTCGGCTTTTCAGCGTCAAGTTTTTAGCAGGATTCTATTGAAATCACCCAAAATTTTGCTAGTTTAAAAAAGATGTTGACAGTCTTGAAGGCAAATTTAGCCAATAAAATCGCCAGTAGTTTAGAGCTCCCAGTAGAAGCCATTGAAAGTGGCTTAGAGACTCCTAAGAATAAAGAATTTGGCCAGTTGGCCTTTCCTGTCTTTAGGTATTCGAAAGACAAAAAAATGCCACCTCCAAAGCTTGCAGAGCAGTGGGCGAAAGTCATTTCAGAGCTCTCAGTTGAAGAAATCGATTCTGTAAGTTCAGTCAGTGGCTTTGTTAACTTCCAAATCAAAAGCTCTGTGTTGCAAAATAGCGTCTCTGATCATCTCTTGGCGCGGCCAAACGACTTTGCTGAAGGTGTGATTGGCAAGGGCCAGAAGGTCATCGTCGATTTGTCATCGCCAAACGTAGCCAAGCCGATGAGTATTGGCCATTTGCGAGCCACGGTGATTGGGCAAGCCGTTGTGAATTTATGTCGAGCTCAAGGGTTTGAGGTTACGGCTTTGAATCACCTTGGTGACTGGGGTACCCAATTTGGAAAGTTAGCCTGGGCTTATCAAAACTGGGCAGCTGAGTACGATTTTGACAAAGAGCCATTTGAGTCTTTGTTTGCTCTCTATGTTCGCTTTCATAAAGAAGCAGAAGACAATCCAGAGCTTGAGAAGGCAGGGGCTGAGACTTTCAAAAAGCTGGAAGATGGTGATGAAGAAATTGTGAAGCTTTGGAAGTGGTTTGTCGAAGTTTCGCTCGAGAAATATGATGAGCAGTTTGCTTTGCTGAATGTGAAGCATGACAAAGTCTTAGGCGAGTCTTTTTACAATGACAAGCTCGCACCCACGGTCGAGCTGTTGAAGCAGAAAGGTTTACTCGTTGAGAGCGACGGCGCGATGGTTGTCGAGATGGATGACGAGAAAATGCCCCCTTGCTTGATCACCAAGTCAGATGGCGCAAGTCTCTATGCAACTCGAGATATCGCCAGCGCCATGTATCGGCACGAACATTTGAATGGTGACCGAATGTTGTATGTTGTGGGTGTTGAGCAGACCCTTCATTTCAGACAGGTTTTTGAGGTTCTGAAAAAAATGGGGTTCTCTTGGGTCGAAGAGAGTCAGCATATCTCTTTTGGGATGTATCGCTTTAAAAACATGGAGAAAATGTCTTCTCGAAAAGGCAATGTCATTCGGTTTGCTGATGTGATTGAAAAGGC
The DNA here is from genome assembly GCA_013216195.1 of Bdellovibrionales bacterium. Lineage (GTDB taxonomy): Bacteria > Bdellovibrionota > Bdellovibrionia > Bdellovibrionales > UBA1609 > JABSOQ01. The sequence goes on along the minus strand of JABSOQ010000075.1, from coordinate 8,735 downwards.
CATCTCGATGGTGAAAGAGATTATAGAGCAGAAAAACCCAGAGCTCGAAGATAAAGATAAAGTGGCAAAGCAAGTCGGAGTTGGAGCCATTGTATTTAATGATCTTGTAAATGATCGGGTGAAGAACGTTGATTTTGACTGGGATCAAGTTCTCGATTTTGAAGGTAATTCGGGCCCCTTTGTTCAGTACAGTAATGTTCGATGTTTGAGTTTGCTGAGAAAGGCTGGTGTATCGGAGCAGGATTCGGTTGGGTTTAAGGCTGAGCTGACCTCTTTCGAAGAGCGCGAGCTGATGAGGTTGCTACTGTCATTTGATCAAGTGCTTTTTGATGCATACCAGCATTACAAGCCTCACGTTCTGTCTAGCTATCTGCTTGATTTGTGTAGGCAGTTTTCGAGCTTTTACAGCAAGCAGCGGATTCTTGATGCTCCGGAAGACGAAAAGGCCTCTCGCCTGGCTCTGGCTCGAGCTGTGAATATGGTGCTAGAAAAAGGTCTAGGTATTTTGAATATCGAGGCGCCAGCTCAAATGTAGAGAGAAGTGTCGATTTTTTTTGACGCTCAATTCACTCATTTCTCAATTATTTTAGCTCGTTAGCCGATACCACAGTATGGCTAAATCACACTTAACAGTAATGTTCAGTTTAGGTTTGGGGGTTGTGTACGCTTTCTTGTTCGCACAGGCTCAAGTGGCATTTAGTGGTGTTGATGAGGCTGAGCTAAAAGTTTCTCTAATGATGATAAAAGTTGAGAAGCAAAAGGTTCGCACTGCAATGGTGCAAATGCAATTTGATGAGTTCCGAAATTACGTAAGCCGAAACCTGCCACAGAAGATTCCTGTAAACAATGAGGAGGCCTATCCGCTTAGGCAGTTGGCCAGTGTTCTAAAGACCAGCGACTCTTACAAGTTGAAGTTGGTAAAAGCTAGCAGTTTGATGTCAAGAGGTAAGGCTTTGTTTGAGGCTGAGGAGTACTCAAAAGCCAATACGAACTTTAAAAAGGTAATTGATTACTATAGTTTCTCGCATCATTTGATTGAAGCACATTACATGTATGCAGAAAGTTTGTATCTGCAATCGGACTATGAGCGATGTGTAGACGTGGTCAAAAGAATGATTGAGTTGTTTCCTGACAATGAGCTCACGGGGCATGCCATGCTTCGTCTGGGTATGGTATTTGAGGCCGAAAGAAGATCAACAGAAGCCTTAGAAGTTTATAACACCGTTCTGAGTACCTTTCCTCAGCGGTCACTCGCTTCGAAAGCCAATCAGGCGATTCGGGAGCTTGAACTGTGAGAGCTTGCAGCTTAGCGATTTTGAGGTTGCTGAAGCTTGTAGTGCTGAGTTTTTGTATTTCAGGAAACGTCTCTGTAAAAGCAAAGCCCAAGAAAATGAACCCTTTGCAAGAAAGCCTTGCGAAACAGATTGTGCAAGAGCCTCAGGGTTGTTTGAGTGATTCAAGTCTTGTTTGTGGCATCAAATCGCAGTCAGAAGTGAGGCGATTTCAGTCGGAAGGTGCGACTTTTTCACTAGCGCCAAACACCATTCTCATTCGCGTCTCGCGGGGACAGTGGTATTTGTCGAAAGGTGAAGTTCTGGTGAACTCAGTGAACTCCACAACCCTTCGAACTCAGTTTGGTGAGGTTTTAGCTGATGGTCCGATGAGTGTGATGGTGAGTTCTGAAAAAGGTTTGGTTTCAGTTATTCCTTTGAATGAAGATTGTGTGGTGGTGCCCATGGGATCAGAAACTCCATACCTTGTGAACTCAGGCTTAGTCGCCAAGTTAGAGGGACGAGATCAGAAGGGTTACGGTTATTTAAGGATTGCTCAATCTTCGCCCTTGGCAAGGGTTATCAAGCAGTGGGGGCAGTTGCATTTAGGGGCGCCGGTAGAATTGAGTAAGTTGGTCGAGCAGTACCGATTGAAATGGGGAGTGCAGGCCGATAGGTTGAGTGCAGCACAAAAACAAGTCTACCAAAGAGAGGTGGCCGCAGCCAAAGCAGCCCAGAACAAGAGGCGTGCAAGGCAGAGGCGCTACGAAGCTGAGAGCAAAAAACTAAGAGATCTGTTCAAGAATAAAAACTACTACTAACAAAATTATGATACATGCAGCCTTAAGGCTAGTCGCCATCTTCGGCTTTGGTCGGGAAGCGGTACGGGCGTTAGTGCATTCTATATTATGTTTTGCCTGAATTTGATACACTGAAGCTGTGTCAAGGAGGACAGGATGTCGATTAGTGGCGCTGATGGAAGTGGTGGTTCTAAGTCAAACGACGATATCGTTCGTCGCAACAGAGAAGAGTACCAGCAAAAAGAAAGCGAACTGGTTAAGAAGCACAATCAGCAGATTCGCAGATTGAACAATCAGCACTATCAAGAAGTTCAAGATATCAAAACGCTTCATGATGCCAAAGTTAAAGACTTGAACAAGCAAGCTCAAATCAATCAGGCCAGGCGAGACAAGAAGTATCAAGAAAGAACTGAAGAGCTAAGAAGTTTGCATAGAAAGCAGCTTGAAGGCATCGCTAAAGATAAGCAGTTTCAGGTCAAAAAGGAGCGGGATGCTCGTCTGAGTCAAGTTGATCAACTTGAAAAGGCTCATCAGAAGAGAGTGGCCCAAATCAACAAGCAGCACAAAACTGACAGTGAGTACCGAGAAGCCAACTTTAACAGTGCGCTTGATGAGCAAAGGGAGTCTCAACAGAAAGCCATTCAAGACATGCGATCTAGACTAGAGGGGCGTCATGATGTCGAGCAGAAGGCGACCCGAGATGCTTGGGTCGAGAAGTACGATGATCTCGCTACGGCTCACCAGGATTACAGAGAAGAGACCACACGGCAGATAAGAGAACAGAAGGTTCTCAACCTAGCGAACCGTCAGCGAGATTCTGAAAACCTAATTTCTACTGTGAGGCGAGAGCGTAGAGCTCAAGAGGAGTCTCGCGAGTTGATGAAAGAGGGTTTCGATATGAGTCTTGAGAATCAGAAAGATCGCTTTGTCAGGGCTCAGCGAAAGCGCGAGATGGCATCTCGTGTAGGTGTTGAAAACCTTAAAGAGGATTTGCAAACGAAGATTCGGCAGCGCACCTCTCGCTTAGAACAGAAGATCACAGATCTAGAAGAAGATCTTAATCTTCAAGAATCGACCATGAAGAAAAAGGCTCAGAATCAGCTAGATGTGGCAAAGAGAGAGTACTCAAGAAGCTTAGCTAATGCGAATTCGTCCAAGCTAGATGCTTTTCGCGATATCAAAGAGCAGCATGCAGAAGATGTTCGCAACATTCATGATGAAAAAGACAAAGCCTTTGCAAGGCAAACAAGGCGTCTGCTTAGCGACAAGTCGACTGAGAACTTTAGGAACCGCCAGGCTTTCGAGAATATCGAAAGTCAATTTGAGAGTCGCACGAATCAGATACAAACCAATGCCGATATGCGTGTTGAGACGATTCTTGAGCAAGAGAACGACAAAACTCAACGAATGGAAAAGCTCTATGAAGAGGCTCGAAAGAATTTGAGAGATCAGCAGTATCAAGAGATTGGTGAGTTGAGAAACAAGTACGTGGCAGAAAGGCAAGCCGCCATTGAGAACCTAAAGGATCAAATGCGCGATCGAGAGACTCAACACTCTGCGAAGATCAATACTTTGCAGCGGAAACATCAAAAAGAGGTTCAAGCTTTAAAAGATGAGATGGTTCGCAACAAAAGAAATAAAGATCAAACGCACAAAACAACTGTAGAGACGTTGGTGGGCCAGCATGAGCGAGATAAGGCTTCACAGGAGATGAGACACAAAAACCAAGTCAGTGAACTGCAAGAGACTCACAGAAAAGAGATTGCAAAGATTAACCAGAGGCACGAAGAGCAGTTGAATCAGATCCTAAGAACATCTAGAATGTCATAATCTATGTTAGCCAACCGTCGAGTAAAAATTGTAGGTACTATTGGTCCCTCAACCAATAGTAAAGTGAGCCTTGAAAAAGCAATCCGCTCGGGTTTGAATGTGGCGCGGCTTAACTTTTCGCATGGCTCCCATGAAGACCATGAAAAGGTCATCAACATCATTAGAGAGTTGTCTTCAGAGTTGAAAGCTCCCTTGGCAATCTTGCAAGACCTTCAGGGGCCAAAGATTCGTGTTGGCAAGTTTAAAGATGGGTCGATTCCTCTAGAGTCAGGTGAGGTGGTGACCATCTCTCCCGATATCAAAGTTGGAGAGAAGGGCTTAGTGCCAACCGATTTTGAGATTCTCCCCGAGGTTGTCTCTGAGGGTGATAAGATTCTAATGGATGATGGTTTGATTGAGCTGAAAGTGCATTCGGTAGATGGGTCTGAGGTTCGCGCTGAAGTTGTTCATGGTGGAGAATTAAAAGATCGTAAAGGTATCAACTTACCTGGCGCCGATTTGCCAGTTGATTGCATGACCGAGAAAGATCTCGACGACCTCGAGTTCGGGTTGAAGCATAGAGTCGATTATGTGGCTTTGAGTTTTGTAAGGCGCGGTTCTGATATGAAGAAGTTGAGGTCTTTGGTGCAAGAGACTTCACCTGGCACCAAGATCATAGCCAAGATAGAGATGCTTGAAGCACTCGATCATCTTGAAGAGATAATCTCATTGAGTGATGCAATTATGGTTGCCAGGGGGGATCTGGCTGTTGAGGTCGGGCAGGCGCAGCTACCCAGAATACAAAAGCGTATCATTGCCCTTTCGAACAAACACAAAAAACCCGTCATCACAGCCACTCAGATGTTAGACTCAATGGTGAATAACCCTAGGCCAACGCGTGCCGAGATTACGGATGTCGCCAATGCGATACTTGATGGCACAGACGCGCTGATGCTTTCAGCTGAATCGGCGACGGGGTCTCATCCGTTTAAAGCTATGATGACCATGCATGAGATTGCTATGGAGGTTGAAAAGACGGCAGAGGGTTTTGATGGTAATGATCTGGTAGATACGACCAGCACAGTGCCAGAGTCGATAGCCGCAGCCGCTTGTTTGACAGCAAAAAAGCTTGGTGCCACTGCAATTGTGAGTCTTACCACCTCAGGCAGAACAGCGACCTTGATTTCGTCTTTTCGACCTAAGGCTCGAATCATAGCAGCCACTCACAAGTTTGAAACTCTAAATCGGCTCGAGCTAGCGTGGGGGCTTCAGACTATCAATATCGATCCCTACAACTCATCTGACCAAGCCATGGAGCAGGTTGGCCCTCAGCTGGTGAAATTCGGTCTCTGTAAGCCTGGTGATCTTGTGATTTTAACTCTAGGTTTACCTGTTAAGACGGGCGCAAAAACCAATTCGATTAGGGTGTATCAGCTTTCAGACTACGGCTCGAAAGAGATTCACTCAAATAAGTTACCTCTACGTTGCCAACCTCTTTCGGAGTAGTTTCTCGGTAAAACGAGGTATCGTCTCATGCCTTAGAAAAAAGTTACAGTTGCCCGTGGGTTTGTTGTGATGGATTTCTTCGGAGTTGGTTGTCTCTAGCGGTTAGAAGGTACTTTTAGTAAAGTGTAAACGAGATCCCAGAAGGGGTAGATGGTCGTGATGTTGTCGAGCTTAAAAGTGGTCGTGAGCTTGCCGCCCTCTGCTGAGACTCGTTCGCCAATAAGACCTTTTTCAGCCAGAGAGTCGAAGACAAAAACCTCTACCAGTTGGTTGAGCTCTTTCATTGACTCATTTTGAATTTCAGTCAGGTTGATGGTGATATCGCCGTTTTCAGCAGCCTGCGTTTTGGCTGCGAAATGCACGAGGGCCCGCATGGGTAGAAGTTCTTTTTCGTCTACTGTTGTTCGTTTCGAATCTTCTGTAAACAGGTACTTGTTGTACCAGTCTACGAACTTGGTGAGAAACTCATGATCTTTACATGTGACTCGTTTCTTGCCTTCGCCGATGTCTTCGACCTGCATGTAGCCTTTGCTCTCTAAGACCTCCATAATCTTATCTAGCTTATTTGTCGGGGCTCCAAAAACCTGAATGCAATAATTTCTGAGCACTGAGTACGGGATCACCATGTGTCCCTCTGTTCCCTCGACTGGCTCGCCGCACTTCATACCTATCAAACTAATGATGGCTATAAGCTTGGTGATCATATGTGGTGGAAACATCTCTTTTTCTTCAGTGGTCGCCTGCTCGAGGTTCTTGATTCTTGAGTTCGCATTTCTCAAATGTGAGTTCACAGTTTTGACCATGGCCTTAAGCCACTCAGGGAAGGTTTTGAACTGCGCGTGAAGTGCCACGAAAGGGAGGGCTATGACTTCGGCGTCTACAGAGGCTTTAGCTCCGGCACTTCTTGGCTTGTCGTCAAAGAACGCCATTTCGCCCAGCATCTCGCCTGCCACAAGCTCAGCCAGCACAATCTCTTTAGAGCCTTTGGCTTTGGTGATCGCTATACGCCCTTTTTTGATCACGTACATGGCGTCTGAGGCATCACCTTCGCGAAACAGAATGTCACCTTTTTTCAGTTCTTTTACGCCACTATTAGCCAAAGTCGACAATTCCTTTTTGAGCCCGAGCCTAGATGTAACCATAGTATCTCGAATAATTTGCTTGCTGGGTAGTAGACCCTTGGCAAAAGCCGGGCTATCGTCTTGCTTATGGAAGGCTACAAAATTCTTCAAACATTTTTAACTTACGAGTTGGCTGAGATCGCCGCAGAAGGGCTTCGGCGAGAGGGTATTGAAGCCAAAACAAACCCCAATCACAAGGTCTCAACCCATGGTTATGCGTTCCCCACTACCGGAGTGCCAGTTTACGTTTTAGAGGCTCAGTTTGCCGAGGCCTCTAGGGTGATGAATGTTAAATTCGAGAATTTGAATGCCCCTGATATTGATTCAGAAGACGTGACTGAATAGCCGGCTGAATCGCGAGAGACAAATGGTCTAAAGAGCAATCTCTTTCAAATCGGCAGCGACTATGAGTTCAGCCTCAGTTTTGCTTTGCACCTCCTCAGGCGTGAAGCCAGGGGCCACCTCTTTCAAGACAAAGCGTGAGTTTTCTACGTCGATAACGGCAATGTCTGTAACGATGCGATCAATGCAAGACACCCCTGTAAGCGGAAGATTGCACTGCTTGAGTAGTTTATGGCCGCCTTTTCGATCTGTGTGAGTCATTGCGACAATGACCCTTTGTGCCCCAGCAACGAGATCCATGGCCCCGCCCATGCCTTTAACCATTTTGCCTGGAATCATCCAGTTGGCGATGCTTCCGCTCTCATCAACTTGCATGGCACCCAGAACTGTCAGGTTTACGTGCCCGCCGCGAATCATCGCAAAGCTATCGGCTGATGAAAAAAAACTCGCCCCAGCTACTGCTGTGATGGTTTGTTTTCCAGCATTGATGAGGTCAGCATCAACATCGCTTTGTTTCGGGAAAGGCCCCATGCCCAACAGGCCGTTTTCACTCTGTAACATAACACTTATGTTTTCAGGTATGTGATTGGCCACAAGCGTGGGTATACCGATGCCGAGGTTCACAACAAAGCCGTCTGAGATTTCGGCGGAGATTCTTTTTGCGATCTGATCACGATCCATTGGGTTGGCCATTCGATCTTCTCCTTACAGCTAGTTGCTTGTTGTCATTTGCTCGATGCGTTTTTCGTAACTTGGGCCCTTGATCACGCGTTGAACGAAGACTCCTGAGGTGTGCACTTGATCTGGATCGAGTTCTCCCAAAGGCACAATTTCTTCGACTTCGGCCACTGTGATCTTTCCGGCAGTTGCAACCATCGGGTTAAAGTTTCGGGCCGTTTTTCGGTAAATGAGGTTGCCAAAGGGGTCAGCTTTCCATGCTTTGACCAAAGCGAAATCACCAGTGATGGCCTCTTCGAGTACATAGTCGCGGCCATTGAATTTGCGTGTATCCTTGCCTTCGGCAACTTTAGTTCCAAAGCCAGTGGGCGTAAAGAAAGCGGGGATACCGGCTCCTCCGGCTCTCAACTTTTCAGCCAAAGTGCCTTGAGGCGTCAGTTCTACTTCAAGTTCGCCACCCAAAAATTGCTTTTCGAAAGTTGCGTTTTCACCAACGTAGCTAGAAACCATTTTCTTTATTTGACGAGTTTGGAGCAAGAGCCCCAGCCCAAAGTCATCAACACCGGCGTTGTTTGAAACGCATGTCAGATCTGTAGCTCCCGATTCTTTTAGAGCCAAAATGAGGTTCTCGGGAATTCCGCAGAGGCCGAAGCCTCCTAGAAGCACTGTCATGCCGCTTTCAAGACCCTCGAGTGCTGCCTTGGGGTCGTCAAAAACTTTGTTCATACTCTCTCCACAATCATTGCAATGCCTTCGCCGCCGCCAATGCACAGAGAAGCACAGCCGGTAGATTTGTCTTGAGTCTTCATCGAGTGAAGAAGGGTCGTCAAAATTCGAGCTCCACTCGCTCCAATCGGGTGGCCAATCGCCACAGCACCACCGTGTACATTCACTTTGTCGTGCGAAATCTTCAGGTCGTTCATGGCGGCCATTGTTACAATCGAGAAGGCTTCGTTTATCTCCCACAGATCGATGTCACCGACATCCATTGAGGCTGCAGCGAGTGCATTCTTCATTGCGCCCACAGGAGCTGTGGTGAACCATTTTGGTTCTTGAGCAAAAAAGCCGCTCGATTTTATTTTTGCAATTGGCTTTAGCCCGTGCGCCTTAACTGCCTCCTCTGAAGCAAGGATCATGGCTGCTGCACCGTCATTGATCTTAGAAGCGTTCGCGGCTGTGATTGTGCCCTCTTTGTCAAAGGCAGGTCT
>JABSOQ010000074.1 GCA_013216195.1 Bdellovibrionales bacterium | reverse complement strand
GGAAGCACCACTTACACGGGCTGGTATCGTGGATTCTTAGTAGATGGCCGGCAGTATATCTAATGGGAACGCCTCTAGATAAAGCGCAATAGACGTACCTAGAACTCCCCCTACCACGACCCCAAGCACAGCCAGAATCAGACCAATTCGTGCAAACAGTGCCTGACAGTTCTTTTGGCTGTAGCCCATAGCCAAAAACAATGCGTAGTCAAATTGCTTCTGCGCAATCAAGAGCGCTAGTACCGACAAAATAGAAAACCCCGTAATCGCCACAGCCATAGCAAGAAAGGTGGTCATTGCGATTTTTTCGAGCTTAAGCGCAAAGAAAAGCACCTTGTTTCGATCACGCCAAGAATTGGCTTCGAACCCTTCAAAGAGCAAATCGTTTTTCACCGTGAGGGCTACGTCAGCCTGATCAAAACGCACACTGAGCTCTGGCTTTTTTGATAAGCTCTTTTGAAGAAACGGCAGGCCAATCTTTCTATTAAACAAAATAGTATTCGAATCGAAGTCTGAGAGACGAGTCGACAAAATCTCTTTCACCGTTACCCTCTGATAAGGTGGAGCTTCACCAGGAGGCAAAAGTAAAGTCTCTGGAGGAATCAACAGCACCTGATCTCCTTCGAAGACCTCTAGCTCTCTGGCTAGATCCATACCAATTGCGACCTCAAGCTTACCCAATTCGACAGGCTGGTACTGCTCAACCAAATCAGACTTCTGCTCTTTTGGCTTCAAATTGAAATGATAAATTCTCTTAAGAAGGTCATTTAACTCTTCAGGGTCATAGCCTTTAGCGACACCCCCACCAAATAAACCTTCAAAGGTTCTGATAATAACATCTTGAGACTCAACGTAAGCCACACTCTCAAGTTGACCACCGTAATCTTTTAAAACTTCGGTTTTAAGCTTTAAAAAGGTTTCGGCAGAGTCTTTTTCATCTGAAGACTGAGACACCACAAGATGAGGCTCAATGCCGAACATTCTCTTTCTGATCGTGTGATTAAAACCGTTCATCACAGACGTGACGACGATTAGCGAAGATATTCCCAGAGTCACACTGATGATTGAGATCCATGAGATCACCTTAATCAGGGCACCTGATCGTTGCGAAAACAGATATTTTTTGAAAAGCATCCAACTCAGCATTGGGGTCAGTCTGTCTTATTTTCTAAAGAAAGTCATGATCATATCGAATGTGACAACACTTGCTATCAGAGCTAATTGTGTAACATGATCAAGCGTATCTTTTTGATTTTGACATTTTTAAGCCTCACCAGTCTGCTGAGAGCTGAGAGACCTTACGCCTATGATGGTCAGTGGATCGACTACAGCTGCCACACTCAAAGCGCCTCATTTGAGCAAGACAGCCTTTTCGAGGATGCCCCATCGTTTCTGCTGACTGGGCAAGAAATCGACCAACAGTTAGATCTATGGCCAAAAGCGATGTGGCACAAATTAACTTACTGTGTCAGTGAGCGCTTCAGGGGCCAAAGAGACAAGGTTATTCAGGCCTTTGAAATCGCTGCGAAAGACTGGATGGAGGTCGCCAACGTCACCTTCAGCTATGTCGAAGCGAAAGACTGCTCACCTGGCAGCGAGGAAGTACTGTTTTCGATTGTGCCAGTAGGCCGAAGAGCTCGCTTTAGCATGCGGGCCTTTTTCCCAAGCTATGCTCCTGAGAAGAGAAGAATTCAAGCCAATACAGGTAAGCTCAAACGAAGCCTAGAGAGAGTAACTGGTGTGTTCAGACACGAGATTGGCCACATCTTAGGTTTTCGTCATGAGCAGATGCACCCTGACGCTAATGTTGATCGAGAAATTTGCCCAGAGGAATCCACGCCGGCTGTTGCCATCACAGAGTATGATATCTACTCCGTAATGCTCTACCCAATTTGTGGCGGCAAGAGTGGCTTCTATTCAAAGCTTAGTGAGCTAGACTCCAAAGGTGCAGCCTTGCTCTACCCTTTTGAATAACTAATCTGAAGCCTTTGCTGCCGGAACTCGGGCCTTTTCTTGTTTTGCTTCTTCATCTCGAACCTCTTGCACATTACCTCTTAAGAAGAACGACTTCTGCATTGCCTTCAACGTCACAACAGCCTCATTCAATGCCTCAACCGCTCGCAGAGAGGTCTTTGGAAGCTCTGGTGCAACCGCAGCTATAGCAGGTGTGAGTTTTTGAAATTCAAGAGTCAGAACATTTAAGTTCTTTACGACCTGAGCCAACTGGACGCCCACGTCTGGCGACTCTTTGTTGAACGCAGGTAGAACTTTATTTAATTCTTTAGTCAACACCAACAGGTTCCCCAAGATCTGCTCAAACTGACCTTTCTTGTTCGCTGTTCGAGCCATACTGACAATCTCTTTTGTCAGCACGTTCAAATTCTTAACCAAAGGCTCGATTTGATCAAAAGTCTTCACTAAAGACTTGGTTCTTTCTGTGTCAGCAAAGGCCTCGACAAGAACCTGCATATTACCCGTCAGCTTTTCTAAGCTCGCTATGAGCGGCCCCATCTTCTTGCCACTCATAACCTGCATAATATCAAAAGAGGGCGTGACTTCGATCTCTGATTCGGGCTTCAGCACCTTGCTTTCGGAGTCTCCAACCGAAATCTCGACGACTTTCTCGCCGATTAAAAAGGGTCTAACCAACTGAACCTTACTGTCTTCTTTGATCTTGCTGGCGAACTTTGAAAACACCGAGTAGGTGATCCGCACTCTATCAGCTTCCATAAGATCAACCGAATCAACTCCCCCAGCCCTAAGACCCTGCATATGAACTTCTGTGCCGGCATGAAGACCTTCGGCACTGGTGAGGTAAGAATGAAACTTCACTTTTCGCTCTAGCCAACCTTTTTGAATCGCAACACCAACCGCCCCAGCAACGCTGCCAACAATTGCCAGAAGCACAAATATACCTGCCACTCTTTCAAATTTATTGAACTTGACCTTCATGCGCTTTTTCCTTTACTGACTGCTTCAACATTCTCACTAAGTTTACGGCCATCGACCCAAACTCTTTGTTCAATTAACTCTTCATGCATTTTTTTGTGATCTGTAACCAAAAAGACATGCTTCAACTCACCAGAGGCAAGCCTCTGCTGTATCTCTTCAATCAACAGCCCTACGGCTTTTTCATTCAAGCCATGTGTGGGGTTGTCTAAAATCAGCATTTCAGGATTCATAACCAGGGCCCGGAGCACGCAGGTCAGTTTTCTCTGGCTGCCAGAGACTGAAGAGGGCCGGTGACTTCCCACGAAACTAAGATCAAACTTCTCCATCAGTTCGCCAATGCGCTCATTAATGCCTTCAGGACTGAGAAGTTTATGGTACTGCAAAGGTAGCATCAGATTCTCTCTCAACGACTTATTGTTGAGTAGCCCACCATAATCAAACCCGTAACCAATCTTCAGACGGTAAGGTATCAGCTCTTCAAACGACATGCTGTTCACCAAGTGATCGTTGATCCAGTACTCGCCTGCAGTCGGCTCGATAAGAGTGGCAAGAAGTTTAAGAATGGTGCTCTTCCCGCAACCGAAGTTTCCTTGCACAGCCACCACTTTGTTCATAGGAAACTCAAAATCGCATTCGAGAAGAATTCGGTCTTGCACCGAAAACTCGAAATCCAATGACTTGAACGATAGCTTTTCAATCGACTCGTGCTTGATCATATGACCCCCAATTGCATGAGTTGATTGAGGTAGAACCAAGTGGTCACGCCGAGATTAAAAACCACTACATAAATAATCGAATTCACAACGGCCTTTGTGGTGACCTGGGGCACCTCATGCGGCCCCAGCTTCACAAGCAAGCCCTGATAGCAACAGATGATAAAAATGATCAGACCACTGAAGGTATTTTTAGCCATAAACAGCAAGACATCTTGGCTGGTGAAGGCCTTTGCTAAAGATTCGGCATAGAAGGCAAAAGGCATATCGTGCATTATCTTAGTGACAACAAAGCCCCCGATTAGCGAAATGCAGATATAGTAGAAAGCCAAACACAAGACGCTAATGACACCACCTAACAGCCTAGGAAACACAATGTAACTCAGCGGATTGATACCCATTGACTCGAGGGCCTCGATCTCTTTGTTCACTTTCATGTTGCCCAGCTCGGAGGCCACTGCGGTACCAGACCTCGCGATTACAATTAGTGCGGTCAAAAGCGGGGCGATTTCTCTGACAATGACCATCACCAGCAAGCGGCCAATCATGTCGCCACTGCCCAGCAGACTCAGTTGTGCCGATGACTGCATAATCACTATACTGCCAGATGCTAAAGCGAGAACTGTGATCAAAGGCATAGCCTGAAAACCTGTAAAGTAGATTTGCGCTGAAACCACGCTAAATATTGTGCGTAAGCCCTGGGCTTGATCAAACAGCGTGGCTCGAAAAGCCAAGTAGATCATCAGAAAAATATTGAGTGTGTAATCGATATTGCTGACGACACTCTTTCCCCAGCCATCAATCTTGTTCACCACTCCATAAGACAAACGTGCAATCACTCAGATACCTCGCTCAAACACAAAACAAAAACAATCTCATTAGTTTATCGGATTTGCTTAAGCACGCTGTTAACCACCTAACCCCTTTGATTTACAGCAGAGAAAATCTAGACGATGGCCCTGAGCAAAAGTAGCGATGGGCTTTAAACAGTTTAGAATCGTGACATGACCCAAAAAGTAAAGAGCCCTTTCTTTCGAAAGAGCCCTTTGAGAGTCGTCTTTGGTTTTGGTTGTGTAGCCAGCTAACTTAGAGAACGGGTTGGGGGTCGTTAAAACTCCAAATCAGCCCCTTGCTACACTCTTAGAATAGCCAAATGAGGAGGCGAGTTTTATAGACATTTTTGATTCAATGCGACTCATTGTGAAACAACCGTTAAGCTCAAATAAGACTGATTGCATCTCAAGAATTAAGCCCGTGAGAGTGCCGAGGCAAGGGCTATGAACACCACGACAGAAGACCTTGAACTAGAAAGTTATGCTGAAACCCTATAGAAGCTACCTGGCCCGGAGCCAATTTTGTGTACGATGTTTCGCTCTCTCAAGTCTCTCAACCAACGCACAGCCGATGAACGGCTCAACGAGAACTCGCGCTCTATGTCGAGGCGATCAAATGACTTGCCTGCGAAAGTGACAGTGAGCTTAGCCTCATCAAACCCTAAGCTCCCTTTAATCAGATCAGAACACTTGTCAGGGTTGGGTACGGCAATCATCCAGCCCTCGGGTATAAAGAGACGGTACCTCGATTTGTTGTTCAATACACCAAACTCGAGATTTGAATCTGCAAACTTTTTGTTTAACCTTTGAATTACTTTGTAGGTCTTGCTCAAGGAAAACTCAGGATCTAAAAACTCGTCAGGAAACAAACTTTCAAAAATCGTCCCAACTGATTTGGCTTCGAAAAAGTCTTCCAACAAAGACTCCATAAGTCTTTGCTCATTTTTAGAAAATTGAACCTGCTGACCACCTCGTTTTGAAACTTCGAGCTGCGACTCCCAGCTGTGGTCAAAAAAACTGTTGTTCCACGACACGGCATCGGCATTTGCCAAAATACCAACCTGGGGCTTAATCACTTTACGATAGTCTTCGAAGGGGGTGCCGAAATAGACTTTTTGCAACATCTTCTGATCATTAACCTGCAGACTCCAATGAAAAAGAATGTCTCTTACCGACTGAGAGTTTTCTAAGCGATAGCACTCCGACAAAAACCGATTCAGATCACTCTCAGTTGACTGACCTAGAGAGATCTTAACGATATGGCTCCATTTCTCAATGAACAGATTATAGAGCTCATTGCCCGTATCACTAAGAGTCTTAGCATTTTCGAGACTGCTTTGCGCCTCTCCCCACTGCTGCTGCTTGATAAAGGTTTGAGCCTCTAGCTCAAACGAATTTGAATAAAGGGTCTTCAGCTCATTTTTTTTGAAGTACTCTTTCAAATCAGGCAGCATGCTTTGAGCCCTGTCTACCTGGCCAGTGGCCACATAACAAGCGCACAAATTGAGCTCACCGATTCTGATCTTGTACTCATCGTCGAGCCGGCCGATATAATCGTGCAGATGCGGAATGGCTTTGTCGTAAGATGACTGAGAAAAGAAAAAGGTCACCCAAGAGAAGATGTTTTCAGGAGTGTTGAGATTCAAATTGCTCAAAACCCTGTAGGCAGACTTTCTAGCACCCAACATGGTTAAGCAGGTCGCATATTCAGCTAAAGCGCGGGTATCAGCTGCAGGGTCAATGAGCCCATTCGCATCTTGCACGAAAGGTTTGAGCAGCCTCAATGCCATTGAAAGCTTGTAGGCCCGTCTCGCCATTACAGCCAGCGAGACAATCTCATTTGCCGAGAACTTTTGCAGACGAATCTGCTCCATATTGCTATTGAATTTGGTCCATTGATTGGACCTAGCAAGGTGCTCTAGCTGCTCGATCGAAAGTGCCATCAATCGACTCTAAAATGTCTCTTGTGGCAAAGTGCCCGGTTGGCTACATCTCAGACCGATCTCAATTTGATCAACACCAGTCTGACCGTTGCTCGGGTCAAAAATGTTAAGCACCGTCTCAACGTAGCCCGCCCCTCCTGACTGATAATCACTAAAGCGCTGGAACAGCATTGTTTGTGAACGGTAGGTCTCTTCATAAACACCCTGCCCACCAGCTGTGCTTACCGTGTACTCTTCGCTTCTTGATAAAAACTCACCTGTCTTGGGATCGTAAAGATTCATGTTAATTGTCTCTATGCCTCCGAGATACTGCAGAGATACCGAGACCTTCTGACCACCAGCCCCAACGCCTGTGCAAGACTCAAACTGGTCAACATCTGGGTCGAAGCGATCATCATCTTCGTGAAAAAACATTTTGCCTTTGTAGACCAACTCATTGTTGTCACCAGCCGACAGCTCATCCTCAGAAACAGGTATCAACTCATCACTGCAGGCAGGGTCATAATTGATTTCAATTGTGCCGGTAATCTTGATGTCGACCAGAATAAATGAATTCTCGTAAACATTGCTTTCACATAAACTTTGTTCAGGAAGGGTGTAAATACCACTTTTGAGTTTACCGCCGTAGGGGGTACCATTGCCGGCACTGGCCTCTGCTCTTTTACTAGGAGTAGGTTGTTCTATAGCCGAGAACTCGTAACTACCCGAACAATTGTTAAACGCAAACAGTAAGACGAGGCCAACTAGACCCAATCCTGTATTGACCACTACCGAACGATTCATATTCGGACCCCTCTCATATAAGCCCCTGTACTAGTTTAGAATACATCGGCTAAATTTGAGAGAATATGGACAAAATTGATCTGACCTGGCCCAATTTGAGACAAGAAACTCGGTCAATAGACCCAAAGGTCGTAAAAAATCGACTTTATAGCCTCCATTATTCGCCTAGCGAACTGGAGCCGAATCGAGCCAGACTGCACTGACCTGTAAAGCATTGGGAAGTCACTTGGAAACACCGATTCAAAAGTCTTTCTCGCTCGGTACATGTGCAGACCCGAGGTAACTAAAACCGCATCTTTGCAATGCAGAGCTTCTACAAGAACTAAAGACTGCTGAGCATTCCCGTAGGTAGTGCCTGAGCGCCTCTCAAGGATCACATCATCTTCATTTAGATCGCCGTAGAGTGGCCACTCCGGAAAAATCTCTCGAAGATGTGCGCCAGGGTGAACGCCAGAGATTATTAGCTTTTTAATCTGCTTTTGAGCCAACAAGGCAAAGCCGTCTCGAACACGCCCAGGCCCTCCGGTTAGCACAATGCCACAATCAGCGGAATGGTCAGTTGTCCAGGCCGTGATTTTAAAACCAGACACCTGATCGAGCTCCACAGACAACCTAAATGCGGCTGCTCCGAGCAAAAAGGCGATAAGTAAGTAGGCCGAGATCTTCATTTACTGCTAGCCTTTAAAGGCAATCACCTCAACTTCAACATTCACATTTTTAGGCAAGGTTTTGACCGCAACACAAGATCTCGCTGGAGGCTGATCGCTAAAATAGCCTGCATACACTTCATTAACCGCTGCAAAATCTGACATGTCAGTCAGAAAGATTGTCGTTTTGATAATGTTTGAAAAATCACAGCCTGCTTCTGTTAAAACGGCTCGCACATTCTCCATGCACATTTTAGTCTGCTCTGGAATCGCGCCAGTGAAAACTTCTCCAGACTCAGCATCAAGAGGAATCTGCCCAGAGCAATATAGAAAACCATTACTCAACTGAATGGCCTGAGAATAAGGCCCAACTGGTGCTGGTGCTTTGCTAGTCTCAATAACAGTTTTACTCATGATTTTCTCCTTAGAAATAGAATGTAATACCAGCTTTGACTGGCGAATCACCAATTGTACGGAACCGAACTTCGCTATCAATTGAAGTTACTCCTATGCCAGCCTCAAAACTAAAACCCAAAGATTCAAGCCCTGAGAAGAACCACTCTCCACCGACGTAGCCTGAAACCTCAAAACCAGATTCGTTGTCAAAATCGCCATTGTCGTTTTGCTGTTCTCGGCTAATGATTCCGGCACCGGCACCCATATAGAAGTTCATGTTGTCTTCAGTGAAGACAATTCGAAAGACCTTTGCCAAAAAACCAAATTTTGAAGCATCTTCTTGAGTGTCAATGCCGAGTTGCCCCGAAATGCCCACATCTGAATTGGGAAAGTAGCGCACCGCTAAAGATGGCAGACCACCCGTCACCCCAAATTGATCGGCATAACCCACACCAAGTCGATTGGTGAGATCTTTAGCCGAAGCCGTTGCACTCAGAACCATTGCGCCTAAAAGTGTTGCTGCGAATGTCAGCTTTGCTATACGACGAACCATATATGCCCCCTCAGAGTCAGAACTAAAGGCAGCATTTCAACGCCAAATACCTGAAGTTTCAAGAAAAAACAGGTTTGCATGAGAAGTCCTTGCCAAGCTGCCCCAAACTGGCTATTTTTCCTTTCGATCTTAAGTATCTCTGTGTTGGGGGTATAGCTCAGTTGGGAGAGCGTTTGGCTGGCAGCCAAAAGGTCGTCGGTTCGATCCCGGCTACCTCCACCATTTTAATCACTCACATACTCATCAAAGCCTTTACGGAATTTAAGACCAATAAGTTTTGGGTTCTCAAGCTCTCCAACCTCTTGCTCCACCTTGATGATTGGAGCACATGTTATCACAACTAAGTGAATCTCTAACCTAAGACCTACGCCTCGCTCGGGCGCGCGCTGCTGCCCTTTGCTTCGCCAGGGCTTTCGCGCGAGCTGCTGCCCTTTGCTTTGCCAGTGCTTTTGCGCGAGCTGCCGCCCTTTGCTTCGCTAGCTCTCTCGCCCTCGCCGCTGCTTGTCTGGCAGCCAAAGCTGCCTTATCTTGCGCAGACATCGTCGGTTTCTTTGGTGCGACTTTAGGCTTTTTAACCAACTGAAATTTCGGAGCCACTGAGACTGGAGCTCTTCCACTAGGCGCTCGCGGTATCGTGTACTGCCCAGACCTCGGGAGCTCGGTGTTTCGACCAGGAGCTCCTCGAAATGCCTTCATGCCGTAAATATAAATAGCTTTACCCCGATGGGCTTCCCAAACAGATTTGGCAATAGCGATTCTATAACGGAAACGCCCCTTAGAATTACAGCGTCTTCTGATCTCCATTTCGCTATTCTGGTCAGATTTCTTCTGCTTTAACAGCCTGCTGCCTGATCTTCCCTCTTGGCCAGCCCAGACTTGTATGTTTAAAGAAGAATCAATACCGGCCTGGCAGGCCCAGCCAGTCACAATCAACTGATCATTTTCAACTGCAAGTGGCCGAACACCACCACGAACCTCGCCGATTGCAGGTATGAATTTAACTACTTTGTTTCGAGAGGCAATGTAAATCGCCTTATCAAACTGACCATTCGTGACCGTGTTGATCGCAAGCCTACGGTTAATGCCGACAGAAAAATTAGCAGCTCAATGTACAAAATAAGTCTGCCATTGACCAGACACATAGCACCTGACATGCAAAGGCACTCCGCCAAGGTTTCGAGGGTAGTTCTGACCGTAAGCCACTAGGCAGTTTTTTGGCAATCTCGGGTTGGCTTCTGAAAATGACCGTACTTGTAGAAATTCAGACATATCACCAAGCTGCACCTTCTGAATAAAGCTCATGTTGAAATCAATACCCTGGGGTGCTGTAGTCTGAGGCCGAAAAGTCGCCAGCCGCATACTGCCATGCATTCCAACCGTGACTAAATCTGGAAAACCATCATTGTTGTAATCCATAAAGGTGCCATCCATGATGAATGCCCCATGCCGGCGTTCTTGAGGATGATCAGGGCTACCCCAGAATATCTTTGGTAATCTTGACTGATGAGTTCCTTTTGCTCCACCAACCCAAGGAAGCCCAGATGACTCTGTCAGATCCCTGACCACCAAGTTTTGATTGGCATCTAACTCAAACTTGAACAGAGCCGTTCGGGTTTCGTTGAAACCAATGTTTCCATGCCGGTGGATGTAACCAGCGTAGAAACACAAGGCCCCGTGTTTACGACCATTATTTGAAGACACTAAGGCCGAAGGGTAATCGGTGCAGGCCAATCCACGAGCTGCAGCCATGTAGTCATCGCCACCGCTCAGCACAATCTTCTTAACAGAAAAGCTTGTCTGCCCATTACCTGCTGTGGTGTTCACAAGAACATTCTGAGCTGCAGGTACATCGTTTGAAAAAGAAGTCGAAAAGGCAATCAATGGCAGTGAACCTGGGCCAGCCAGTTTTACCGCAACACACTCTGAAATAACCGCATCAAGCACATGAGGCCCATCAGCCTTTTGAATAGTCTTTGTACTTGGATTGGGCTGATAACTGAACACTTGGCTGTAGGTGCCTGGCCGACTACTACTTGCCTCAAGAATCTTAATAGACCTTGATGTGCACTCTAGTTTGTCTACGAGACCATCGCCATTAAAGTCAGCAATGAAGTCATTGCTCAATCTGTCGTTTCGAAGAGAGTCACTCCAAAAACCTAAACCACCTTCGGCATTCTTTAGAAGCATTTTGGTTTGAGAATTTGCAACTGCTGATTGCAGCCCAATTAGAAAAAAAGCACCAATAGCCATGATGCTCTTACGAGCCATCCTAGATCGCATAACTTGTCACCCTCCGTTACTCTGTCCCTGTCACAAGGTGTACGGAGAAATGTCTAATAATCGAACAAAAGACCATTGTGTTGATCAAAATGAGACACCAGGTCTTAAACAGTGTCGAAGATCTATACAAAATGAGAAGGTGAAAATTCAGCTTCATCAGAATTCGAGGAGTTTGGGTTATCTCATTTGCCAATTCAGCCCCAGCACAAACTGCCACTGCTGGTAACCTCTAACATCATCAGACTCTTTGTAAGTAGAATCGTTGTGAATGAACGTGCTTCTTTGGTAGATTTCAAAATCGGCACCCCACTTGTAGCCCACCTGAAGATTACTCTGCGATAACCGGTCACTTCGCTCAGCCACTTCGTCTGCGCCCTGTTGATAGGCACGCCACTGTGTAAGACTCTGCAACTCAAAGCTCCACCGAGTCGAAGCCCAAAATAAACCAACCGACAGGTTTGCCGAATCGTAACTTGAACGAAATGAGTTCAAATCATCGTTAAGAAAACGATCTCCACCAACTGCAATAAGAAAAGTCCAAGCCCGCCACTTTTGCAAAAGCTGGGTAACCAGAGTGTAAGACTCGCCCTGAAGGTAAGAGTACTCACCGAGCTCTGGGTTAAAGGTCTGATAAGAAAACAGATTTTGCCAGAGACTTCTACCAGCCTTACGGTTTGCCTCGAGGGTGGCCAGATAATTTTGAGAAAAAGGCCTACCAGCAAAAGTGTCAAAACCATAAGCTGGCGTAAACTTCAGCTGCCACTCCCCAACAGTATTTGAAAACTCAAAGTTGAGTAAGTTCAGACTTGTATTCACTTCAGCTTGATCTGCAAAAAACTGATGAGAGTTAAAAAGTGACACCTCAAAACCCCGCAAGGCTTTGTAGCGCAGAAAAGACAAGATTTGATTTTGCAGATCTTCTACTGGGCTATCTGAAGAAGAGGCCGTTAGCAGTTGAGGGTTTGAATTCGAACCAGAAGAAAGATCTAGCAGCCAGTTCCATTTTTTTGGCTTCTCAGGCAAATTTGCCTCTGACTCGCTCGGGGCTTCAGAACCTCTTAAAAACAGCTCCTCTCGAAACCTTAGAACACGAGACCGAAACTTCGGAGGCAGATTCTCGAGCGAGATCTTCGCGATGACTCTCTTCGCTTTCTCAAGTTGGTTTCGAGCAAGAAAGATTCTAGCAATCTGATACAGAAAAAGAGGCCTGAGTCGGCTTTCTTTGAGCTTCGCGCCCTGAGCATAGACTTTCAAAGCCTGCGCTTGCCTTTGAGACTTGTGCAAAGCAACCGCCAAGTTGTAGTAATTTTTTGCAGAGGGGTCTGACTCCACCTGTGACTGCCAATAGCCGACATCCACCTTCTGCTGCGAATAAGAAGAGACAGATAACACTAAGACTGCAATGAGAATCAGTACTCGCAGAGCTGACATCAAGATAACCTTGCCATGCTCACATCTTCTCACTTAGTCTTAAAGGAGATGACCACTTTCTTCAGCCTATTACTTTCGTCTAGTCTCATTTGCACGGCTCAAGCCGATGACTTGTTCTTTGTAGATTCTGAGAATCTGAACAGCCTTGAGGCAAAATGGTCACCCCAGCCCGAGCCTGGCCAAGCCAATGTCAATGCGAAGCCTCAGCAAGAATCGCCCAAGGCTGCACAAGCGACAAGGGCAACTCTTAAACCCAATAGCCTTAGACTGCGACCACCTTCACTCGGCATTCGAACTCTACAACAACCCGGTGGTGCCTCTGGGGCCAGTGGAGACAGAGAACGACTAAGAAAAATCAGACGCCGCGAGAGGCGACCAAAACCTCCGCTTCCTCCAACATTTACTTCGAAGACCAATTCGAAAAGGACACTCCGATGAAGAGAATACTTAAGCCAGTCGTTTTTTTATACTTGCTAGTTTTTAGTGCCGCAGGATGGTCGCAAGAAATTGGCAAGGTTAGTTATGTTAACGGCGAAGCTCTGCATATATCGGCTGAAAAGAAACAAGTTACTAAGGGTACGGCATTTTCTGTGGGTGATGTATTTGAACTCAATAAAGGCTCAAAAGTTATCTTAAGGTTTGATAACGGCAATAGAATTACCCTTGGCTCAAAGACCAAATTCAAAATCAAAGCCTATCCGACAGAAAAAAAGCGAACATCGCCCTCTTTGTTCGATCTTTTTTACGGCACGATCCGAGCAATCGTGAAAGGTGAAAAATCAAAAGAAGCTAGCTTTCGAGTACTTACACCATCTTCTGTAACTGGCGTAAGAGGCACTGACTTCTTGGTGTCGTATGATGCCACCTTGAAAGAAGCGAGATGCGTGACCTTTGAAGGCTTGGTCGAATTCTCTAATCTCGACCTAACGGGCAAGCGCGCAAGTACAATTCAGATTGCGGCAGGAGAGCTCTCGTCAGTGATTGAGGGGCAAACTCCAATGAAGCCAAAAAAACTACCAGGAGACAGACTTAAAAACCTCAAACGCGGCAACAGTTTCGACGCCAGACCAAAAGCAACCCGAGATCAAAAACCAAAAGCCTCAAAAACTCAAAGATCTCAAGATGCACCTCAGCCCACTAACGGATCTAACCTCATGAAGAAGAAGATGGACCAACAAAGCGGCCGACTGAGAAATGTTCAAGAAGGGGCTCGCGACGACAAAAAAAGAAGGCAGCAAAATACACCACCTCCTCAGGCACCTCCGCAAGACAAAAAGAAGCCAAAGCAGTAGGCTAAAAATTCAGAATTGAGTCTAAAGATTCTACTTACACAGCTCGAACACAGTGGTTTTTGCGAGTATCTTTTCAACTAAGTTGCGGCTTCCGCCCCTGAGCACCGCCCAGTACCTGGCACCACCACGCCAGCTGCTACCCTGCTGCCCTGAGAGTACCGAGTCTCGACCAATCCAGCGCTCCATAATTCGGACTCCGCACTCTAGGTTCACAGCGGGATCATGCAAATCCTCTTCTTGCGGAATGTCGCACCTGTAACCTCTACCACTCTCTACTGAGATTTGTAGCAAGCCACGGCTTTCGACCCTGTTGCCGAATCGGTCATTAAAAGGTTCTCTGAAAAAGGTCTCTGGATCAAAAGCACTTTCATAGCGGGCCATTACCGAAAACAAATAAACCCAGAACCAGACGCGCCCCTTCGCATTGAGTGAGTCGTATTCAGGACAAAAACGAGTAATATCTTGAGGCCTCTTGTCGATCAGCAATTGGCCAAACTCCTCTAACGATTCGAGCATCAGCAGTGTCCATTCATCTGAACTGGGGTGCTGGCTGTGCCAATCCATTTTATTGGCAATATCTCGGTCAAACTCAAATACGGGCTCAGGCTTTGGGTCAGGCTCTGCGATCGGCTCTTCAGGCATTACTGGCACATCAAGATCAACCCCGCTTGATCCGTTGTCAGCGGATTCGTTTTTTTCACCGATAGCTGAAACAAAACCAGAGCTGGAGAGCTCATTACAGCCAACCATAAAAATTGACAGCAAAATCAACACTAGCCCTGATTTCATGTTCTCCCCTAACCTGCTTCTAGGTAGCTTTTCGGAGGGAGACTCTGACAAATTGAATTTTGAAAATAGTGATTACTCTCTAACCCGAGTTTTAGGGCACCAAAGCGTAGCACACAGAAGAACTGATCAATCGTTAATCAAAAAAGACAACTTTAACAAAGGTCAGAAAAACCACCTGATACCTTTTGAAACCCAACCCTCGCGTAGAGCCTAGTTAAAGAGCATGATGCGCTGTGCTTTTTTGCGCTATTCACGGCCCTGGGGCCACGCAAACCCCTTGCTCAACAATTGTACTTGTTATCATCAGGCTTGGGCCTTATTGAAAATGCACACTATGTCCGGGGGGAATTAGCTGTGCCGAGCACTCGAATGACAAAGAGGGTTGTGATCCTTTTGCTTCTTGCGGGCTTCGTATTACCAACTCTAGCTTCAATAAGATACGAGTCGTCAGAACACTTCTCCTCGATCATGGATCCACACCCTATACCTCGAAAAGGTCTATGGTTTGAGGGTTGGTATAACCGCTGGGTTGACAAAAACACAGGCCTGTCTCTTGCGATCATCACCACCTCATACCTATCCAAAGACGAGGCTTTCAACTCGACCGATCACATGAGTGGCTACATTGCTATGATCATTCAAAGACCAGGGGCTGAGAAACCTATCGTTTTTGAAGCCTTTCCCGAAGACACCTCGATGAGATCTCATGGAGAGGTGCCTAATAAACGAGTCGACTTCCGAGAGAAAACTGATTTTCGCTGGCAATCTGATAGCTTTGGCTACCTCACAGAAGATGAGATTCACCTTGAAATCCCCGGAGAGATTGAATTTTCTGCGAAGTTTAGCGGGGACCGAGTGCCTTGGTCTAGAACTTCAAACAATATTGGCCCAGGAGGTCTAAGCAGTTTTATCGGGGCCATACCGCTTCATTGGTACGTTTTTTCTACAGCCACAGTATCTCCCTACGAGCTAAGCCTGCCGGCAACAGACGAACACTACACAGGCACAGCTCTCGTTCACCAAGAGAAAAACTGGGGACAGAAATTTCCAAAGGCCTGGATGTGGGTTCAAGCTATCAATGACCAAGACACCACCTTTGTGCTCGCTGGAGGTCAAGCTGACCTAGGCCTCACGACTACAGAAGCCTTCATGGGAACTTTTCGCGACGGCGATCTCGTTATCAACTTTAGCCCTCTCAACGTGAGGCGCTTTGAAAAAGTGATTGATGCCGATAGTGGCTTCTTCTCAATACGTGTCGAAACACTCAACCACGTGCTCAAAATTGAGAGCGAAGCCCCCACAGATACTTTTTCAATGCTATCTATACCAACTGAGCAAGGCTATCTTCCAGGCGCTGTTGAGTCTTTTCTCGCGACCACAACAGTCAAAGCCTACCGAAAACGTGGCCTTATTTTCAGATCTTTGGAGCCAATAGCAGAGACTATTTTTCATGACAGTGCCCTAGAGTTTGGAGCTGGCTACTGGCCAGGTTTTTAAAAAAACATGCGATGATCTGGGCCATCAAACTGTGATACCCTATCTCGGTGAAGAAGCCCCAATCCAGTAATCGGTCAAACTACACCCTCCACAACTACAGCAGTGCATGGGCATGGCTGATTGTGGGATTCTGAAGATCCGTATTTTGAGATTTCGCTCTCTGCAGTTGAGAGAGACGTGAAAGCTTACGAGCCGCACTCAGAATCAGTCGTTTACAAGATCAAGTAAGAGATTGAATCTGCGCTAAAACAAAGCCGAGAGACCAAGAATTAAAAAAGCTACTGCAGGAAATACAAAACAAAAGATGGCTGCTATTAGTGACAAGATAGAATTTGTAGAGATTTTAATTGAAGCACTATCATCGGCAAACCTGCTGTACTGCTCTTCTGATACCTTCAAAGTGTAGACTCCGGCATTCAAAGACTTTTTACCGATCGCTACTGAAACCTGCCCTCCTCCGCTGCTATGGCCATTCATAAATGAACGAATCACTATCTCTTGCCCGCTCTCATCCAAGACCGAGATCTTAGGTTTGGCAGGGTTTCTGCCCACTACCGAACCTGGGTAAGTGTAAAAAAATCGAAAATCACCCTTTCGTTGCAGCTCGAAACTCTGCCCATTTTCAAACGACACGCTTATGTCGCCAGCACTCTACTCTACTCTGCTCTGCTTTTGAGAATGGTATAGCCGCTAATAACAACAGCCAGAAGACCCACAAAACCACTGATCACATGAATAGGCATATTAGGCCATCCTTACGAACCAAAGACTTTCTAGCAACGAAGACATCGAGACTTGTTCGTTTTTATTTTTTGCTCTCATACCAAAGCTACACAGACTGCAAGACGAATAATTCTGCAAATCTCCATCATTTTTTCTCGAAAACAAAACTTCAAATTGGCTGAACTCATAAATGTCTTTTTTCACGAACCGCTCTGCCTGCTTCCCATCGTGAGGATAAAAACCAGGCATCCAAAGGTTCCAACCACCACCAACATGTCTGACATCTGAGTAGTGAACCCAGCCACCTTTTTTTTGCCCAGCCCGAGAGACATCTGGCAGCTGCGCCTTTTGGTTTTCGTCAATCGGCGGAGCCGGATTGGGTACACCCTCGGTGTCCTTTAGCCCCGCATAAGGCCTCATCGCAGGAGCCTGCAGAGCATCAATCTGCTCTAAACCAAAAAAATCGAAAATGTAGGGTTTGGCAAAACGCCACTCGGAGTACTCCTCAGGGTAAAAGTGCAAGCCGATGTACTCTGACAAGCCATCTTTCTCGAGATGTTCTCCAAAGTGCTCGCCATGTTTTTTGTCATTGAAATATACTATCGTCAGTGTGTGAGCAAAGAACTTGTGGCCGTCGAATTTTTCTCTTGGGTACTTCTTTTTAAACTCTTCAAGATGAGCTTCAAACCTGTTTTCTTTGATCGCAGTCATCAAACCTAGTGCAATTTCTTTGAAACCGGCTCGTTCCTCTTCAGAAATGAAATGCCGCCTTTTTTCATCGATTCTGTACTTCCAGCTGGTAGGATTGATACAGCCATCTGTGCCGTTGACTTCGCGGCACTCTTTTTGGTCAGGGTAACTCAAGGACCTGTAGTGAGAATCTCCTAGCCGGCTCGCGATCTGATACCTCGGCAAATAACTATAATTTGACTCATTGAATTTGAGACCTGGAGGCGCTTCAGGAATCTCGACCTTGTCTGGGTCAGCTTCGATAAGAACAGAAGTCAAAAGGCTCTTCTCACCAGTCGGGATAATGCTCATATTCAGAACGAAGGCATCTCGGTAGTACACAGAGGTGGTGTTGTTAAAGCGATTGCGAAATTCGATCCCCGTCTCTTTCTCTACCACTGCAATATCGACTGGGAAGTCTTTTAAACCATTAAAGAACTTGATCAGAGCACCGAGCTCTTCAACCGTCACTTCAGGCTTCTCCTCTGTCATATTGCTACCCCCTTTGGCATTGCAACCTTGTGCGAACACAAGCACAAAACAAAACATCAACACAAGTCTCACAAGCCCTCCAATGACAAGTCTCTTCTGGCTTAAAAGCAGGCGCAAGGCGATTCACTATATTGAAGAGAACCAACAAAATAGCTGGACCTCGGTCGACCTAATCAAGCGCTAACTGATTTACCTATATACGTCTTACACACAAACTAGAGCTCAATCATTTAGCGCCCGATGCATGAGAGCTTTCGAAATGTTTATTGAGTAGTTTCTGGTGTTCTGCCAGGCTTCTTTCGATTGACCAATTGCGTACGGGAGTCGATTGCATCTCATCAATAAGATTCATAATCTCATTGTATCGCCTGATCCTGACAGACAAAGAGTTGTCTTTGTAAGTCCAGTTGAAGTCGTCAACGTACTCTGTTAACCCATCTTGAATTGAGTTGTAGAGCTTTTCATTTTTCGAAAGCATCAATGTGCTACTGAAAGACAAGATGACCAACTTTTCACCTGCTGCATTTGTTCTCTTTGCGTAGCCCGACTCATAGAGCAAACGAATCATTTCAAGAGTGTACTGGTGATCTTGTTCGGTCTCAGTTGGGTAACCCACAATCATAAGAAGAGAACTTAAGATTTCACGCTCAGCGAGCTGATCGAGAGTCCATAGCAGATCTTCATTGCAAAAATGCTTGCCCATATGCTCTCGCACGTGAGGCGTAAAAGACTCTACACCTATACTTAAGCGGTGGCAGCCCGTGTCTGACAGTAATTGAAAGTCATCTT
>JABSOQ010000073.1 GCA_013216195.1 Bdellovibrionales bacterium | reverse complement strand
CCCTACGACTTCGACATACAGAGGTCGTTGCAGACGGTACCCAATTTCGTAGTTCAGAGCCTCCTCAGGCTGCACCTGGCCAACTTCACCGGGGCCAGGCAGAGTGATTCCTTTGTGCAAACCAAAGAATAAGATTTGATCATCGGTGACTTGATAGCTGAGCCCGCCACCCGGTATCCAGATGTCATCTTGCCGAAGCACACGGTTGGTTGTGAGTTTGTCGTT
Organism: Bdellovibrionales bacterium; assembly: GCA_013216195.1. Classification (GTDB taxonomy): domain Bacteria; phylum Bdellovibrionota; class Bdellovibrionia; order Bdellovibrionales; family UBA1609; genus JABSOQ01. Next base: position 18,841 of record JABSOQ010000073.1, on the reverse strand, counting down.
TCTTCTTGAGGCAACACTTTCGTACCTTGAGCCAAGTCGTGCAGTGAACCGATTCTTTTTGTATTCACCAACTAAGTAGCCTCGAAAGACGTCTGACCTATCAATCTCTTGGTTGGCAGTGTCTAAAAATTCAGAGCCAGTAAACTCAGGCCTGCCATCAACCATATTGTAGTTTCTAGCTGTGTGGTTACGATCAATTTCGTCTTGGTGAAGTAAGGTTCCGGTATCAAAAGTCAAAGAGTGGTCATCATTTTCAAAAGCCACGATATCCATTTCGAGATTTAGGCCTTGGGTGTAGTAATCGCGAGCGTTGATGCCATAGCGAAGTATTTCGGCTGATGTTGAGTCGCGCTGACCCGTTAAAACCTCGTAGTAGGCGGCATTGCCGCCCTCTGGGTTTAGCAGTACGTTTTGAACATCGATTGCACTGTCGGCGAAGCGATCAAACTTTGCCCAGCTTCTCGTGAAGTCATGCCTATAGAGAGTCGCCTGGGTTGAGACATTGTCGCTCCATTGAGAAAAAAGCCGGAGCTCTTTTGACCAATAAACATGATCGTACTGATCATTTGAGCTGGCGGCGTACCTTTGGAAGGGGTTGTCTGCAAAATCTGCAGCTGTCGTACCCAGATAAGTCTCGTAAGACTTCTCATCAGCCCAGTTTACTTTTAAATCTAAAACGTGTTGTTGGTTTCCGAAAACGTCGTATCTGGCTTTGAACAAGACATCGTCTCGGTAAAAGCCAGTGAACCCGTCGTCAGGTAGCTCTTTGAAGCCATCTGATTGCCAGCGGTGAGCTTCGACAAGAACTTGCAGGCGTTCCCAGCTTTTTTGTGTGTAGCCACCAATTTGAACAGTATTGAACTGACCGTATTTCAGCGAGATCTCAGAGCTTGCTTCTTGCGAGAAGGGGCGAGTGATCATGTTGATCGCCCCACCAATCGAGTTGGGGCCATATTTCAATGTCGAAGGGCCTTTGAAGACCTCTATAGAATTCACTTTCGACATCATCGGAAAGTAATAAGCAGCCGGTGCACTGTAGGGTGCTGGGCTCACGAGCACCCCGTCTTCCATCAGAGAAATCTTGCTACTTCGATTTGAGTGGGCGCCACGTAGACCAATGTTGGGTCTGAGTCCGTAGCCGTCTTCTTCTCGCACGTAAAGGCCAGAGACTTGTGAGAGAAGCTCGTGAGGGTCTTGTGATGGTCTTTCTTTGAGCTGTTCAGCGCTCAGCACCTGAACTGAGCCAGGCTCGGTAAACTCTTCTCTGCCGCCAAGCACACTGATGTCTGGCATTTCAAATGATTGCGCTGTTGCATTTAATGATGCGAACCCTAGGCCGATCAAGAACAAGCCTAAGGACGCCTTCCTTTTGGTGTCTGTCACTGTAATTAGTCTCCGTCACCTTCTGCAGGCTTGGTGTTTTCGAGTAGAAGAGCTGTTTTGAAGTCGACTTTAAACAAGTCAGATAGCTGCTTTGAAACCTTATGGGCAGAACACAGAGGTGCCGCTTCAATCTCTTCGTCTTCAGGCATGCAGTTTTCTTCAGTCTGTAACTCTGCAAGCTCTTGAATGCTTTGATTTTTAAAGCTCTCAAGCTCGGTTTTGCCCTCGCTCAAGAGGTCGAAGATCTGATTGCCGAGTTCTGCAAAGCCTTTGGTATGCATGAGCCCAAAAAAGCCAGTCGTTTGATCGTTGCGGTTCGGTTTTGCTGAAGCCGTATAGATTTGCAGTAGACCTTCGTAGTTCCAAATCAGAGCTTCAATACCAAGTTGGCTAACTCTGTTTTCTCCTGTGTAAGGGCAGGATACAAAAGGGCATGAACGTTCATGCTGGCCAGAGGGAGTCCCGAGCTTACGATCTTTGAGCCTACGATCAACGAAAAGCACAAGGCTCTCATAGTAAAGTTGAAGGATCTTCCCTGCGGGCTCGTTTTCGATGCGTTGCTCGAATAAGACTCTCTCGGTTTCAACATTTTCTTTTAGCACAACGGCTAGTCTTTGGCTTAGCTCACAACGTTGTCTCAACTTTGTGGCTCGAGAAAGTTCATTCCACTGGTCAAGGTCAGCATTTTCAAAACAAGAATGCTGAAGAGGTGCGTAAATCAAATACTGAATGGCATCAAGCCCTCTTTTGGTGTTGATGTTACTGACCCTGTATTGGTGATCTGGAGTCAAGAACTCTACAACATCTTTATCAAGATCGCAGCGAGCTACACCACTTGGCCAGCTGTAGATCTTATCTCTCATTAGGTTTCGTGGCGCGTTCACGAGATCGATTTCCCACATCAATGGCTCGAGTCTGTGAAAAGCCTGGGAGGCATCAGACACCAGCCTTCTGAGTTTGATCAAGCTCAGGTCAAGATCAACTTGACCCTGTTCTTCGGCAAAATCAGTTGAGCAATTCTGCAAACCTTTCTCTAAGCTGTCAGCTGCAACATCTAAACGGCTATGAAGATTGTTGTAGGCTTGAGTTTGAACGCCCTTAGCTACAAAGTCTTCGTTGACGTTTTTGATTCCTGGGGGTGTAGCAGTTCCGCTTGAATTGTCACAGCCAATTATAGAAACACTGCAGACGATCAAAAGAATTGCAGCTGCCTTAGGGGTTAGTTTTTTTGCAAGTTGAGGCGCTGCTTCGATCGCCTCGGCAATCGGATGCAGTAGTGCTGATATAATGTTCATATCGTGGTTCCTTTCAAGTTGGCTCAGACCAAATTTTAACTCTTTAGTTTCTATGTTCAGGTAGCTCCCAAAAACTCTGTCCCAAACACTGAGGCTGACTCCAAAATTCTTGTCGTGATGTTCAGCCTCAGCAGAGTGGTGAAGTTGGTGCAGGTAAGGGCTGATAAAAATATTCTCAAGCCAGCCGAAACGAATTGGTACAGGGCTATGCCTCAAGTTGGATCCGAGTAAGTTAAAGGCAAAGCTCAAAGCCGTAACCCCAAGGATTTCAAATGGGCTCAATAAGTGGTGTGTGGTGAGCGCCAGAACCATCGTCGTTATCGTGGTTGTGGCAACTCGTCTCGCTGAGGCTAACAACAGTTCGCCAACATGCACTCTGTAGAGAGTGATCGGGGTCAATTGGTTGGCTGAGTGGTGCACTTTATGTAGACTCCATAACGAAGGTACCTTATGCATGAGCAGGTGCTGTGCAAAGCGAGCGAAGTCATCCACGACAAAGTGAAATACTGAAAACAAGGTCACAAGTAACCAGTAGGGCAGAGCAGGTAACAAGAGCTCATGACCGACTAGTGAACTGTTCGACTGCTGAAGGCTGATCACGGTCTTGATTATGCTGAAAACCACAAGGCCTTCAATTGGTAGAATCACGATAGCTCTCACAAAACGGTTGCAGAGCCAGATCTTGAGGTCGAGCCAAAACGACGCTGACCTCAAGAGGCTTTTGAACCATTTAGAAGAGCTCTCGAGTTGAAGAGCGAGTTTGTGGCCCGATTTGAAGTGACGATAGAGCGCGTAGACAACGACGATAAGCAAACTGCTCAGTAAAAAAAGCCAATTCAACCTTTTGCTGTAGTCACTGAAAATGAAGAGTTCTTGCACCACTCGGTCTAGCATAGGCACTTGCTAATCTGGTTGCTGAGCAATGGCAAAGTGAATCAGTATAACATCGAAATGAGTAAGCTGATTGAAATGCAAATGAAAGGGTAATGAAAAAAAGCCTGGCAACCGCGCCAGGCTTTTTCTAACAAACATAACAAACCGCTCGACAAATGCTTAAAAAATACGCAGCAACCCTCGATGGACCTTATGGTCTCCCTCATGAATCGGCTGCTAACTTCGCAATCCTCGGGACACCTTTGGAGTTATTTCATGAGGCATAGGCTGTCAAAGCCAAATATCTAGCGTGACGCACTTCTCGTCATGGGAAAACCCGTGACGAACTGTAATCAAAATAAACGGCATTACAGCTTCAAAAAATCCGTCGTTACCACGAAAACACAAACCTTGTGACGAACTGCAAAAGACTGTGCGAAAAGGTTTCTTTACGAAGGTACAAATTAAAATGAACTAATTATAGACGAATAACACTGTGCTCAAGTAACCTTAAAGTGGCTTAAATTTTTATGGGAGATCTTCATGCTTCGCACATCTTTGCTTATTTTTTCATCAGCACTCTTGCTGGTTGGCTGCGGTTCAAGTGAGAAAATGGCCGACGATCCCGCTCAAGATAGTGAAATTCAAAGTTCTGAGCCCGCTGATTTCGAAGATGAGTCTCTGTTTGAGGTAGATGGAGCTCAGCCTGTGGATAAGGCCAATTACGATCCTGAACTTGGTGAAGAGTCGGCGAGCTCTGCAGAAGCCCCGCAGGCCGCAGTGAAGTCAGATGGCGACCCCGTACTAGATACTGGGGAAGACCAGCCAAGTTTTCCAGCTCCAGCTGACGAAGCCCTTCCTGAGCCTGAGCCAAAGCCTGAGGCTGTTGCTACAGCTCAAAAGTCTACCGATAAGGCTGCCATGAGAAGGCTGAAATCTGACTGCAATATGCGCTCGATTGCGTCAGCCAAAGGCAAAAAGTATAAGACTTTGTCGAAAGGCAAAAAGCTTTGGACGGAGCCACATAACGACAAATGGTTCAAGGTGTACCGCTCAAAGAATGTGGCCGCCTATTTAAGCAAGTCTTGCTTCTAGGGTTCCTTTAGCGATTCATTTGCAAGCTGGCAGTGAACAGATTGAGATCTGCTATTAGAAAATGCCACTTCAGAATCATCTCAAGGTTTTTGAATCGAACCTCGGCCAAGTCTTGTTCGCGCAGGTTGACCAAAATCAGGTCACTGGCTCCACGTTTGAATTTCTGACGTTCAGCCTCGGCAAGTCTCTCGGAGAGTTTGATCTGCTCACCGGTAAGCTCAATCAAACGCTCAGTTGTCAAAATCTTTTGTGTCATTGAGTCGAGTTTCACTCGCATCCTCTCTTGGGTAAATTGGAGTTTGGCTTTGAGAGCTTCTATCTCATTACGGGCAGCTCGCATTTTACCTAGGCCTTTGTTGTACTCGATTGGAATCTCAAGGTTCACCATCACGCGAGTCTCTTGACCTCTCAGAGTGCTCGAGCCATCACCATCACCTTGACTCCATTCACCGGTGAAATCGAGTTTTGGCAAAATGTCGTTTTGACCCAGTTGTCGTTTTGCATCTTTTTCTGTGATCTTAGATTGCAAGATTTGAATCTCAGGGCTGCGGTCCATAGCTTGCTTGAGCAAACCCTGTCTGTCACTCTCAGAGTTGAGGGTCTCTGTTAAGAAACTATCTTTGTAATCGAAAACATTAGGGATGTTCCAGGGCTCAATAGCTTTAGTACGGCCTTCATCGTCTCTAAAAAATAAGCTTAAAGAAAAGCTGGCAACTGCAAAATCTTGGCGGCCCTTTTCGAGCAAAACTTCACGCTGAAAAATGTACTTCTGGTTTTCGGTGGCGTAAATTTTAGCCAGGTCACCGACCTTAATTCTCTTCTCTAGCCCTTGCACTCGATCTTTCGCAATAGCCAGCAGGTCTTGGTAAACAGCCAGTTCTTGTTTTTGAATAGCCCAGTTCCAGTAAGCTCGTTGGGTCAAGTTCTGCACGAATAGCTGCTGCATGAAGAGTTTTGATTCGGCTTGGAGAGTTCTCTGCTCTGCGACTCTAACGTTGAATCGATCCAGGTCAATTAGTGAGTCGCGAAGTAGAGACAGGCTAATGCCCACGAAGCCCTCTCCGTTAGAGAGGGTATCACACTTGCCCTCATAATCAGGGAAGACGCCAAACGATCTCCTCATGCCTCCGTAGATTTCACCGTTTAACATCGGAAAGGGTTTCACCGCAGCCGCTTTTGCATGCTCACCGTCATAGAAGCCTTGAGTGTACTTATCGAAGTCACCTTTAATCTTGGCATCGAAAGCTCCGCGCGATGCTCTGAGAGCTTCGTTTTCAGAGTCGAGCATTCGCAGGCTCTCAATGACCATCGGGTGATGTTTGAGAGCCGATTCAAGAACGGCTTTTTCAGTTAATGTCTCAGCTGCGGCGGAGAGAGTGGTTATGCCTAGTAGAAGCTGCAAAAATAGGAGTTGCTTCATTTTTTCTTGGCACCTTTTTGTTCAGTCCCAGGTGGGTTATCCATAGATTTTGGAAAGCCGTTCACTTTTCGCCAAATCTCGTAACCCAGACTGACCTGTTCCAGTAAAATCAGCCCAACTGCTCTTGCTCCTTGCCTTAAGATTGTGCGGTCTGGCCACTCGATGTCGTTAGGGTCGGGAGAAACCAAAACTCGAAAAAGCCCATTGGCGGCAACTGAAGGATCTACAGCTGTTACGATGCCTCCGAAGCTTCCAACGGCCACACTTGGCCAGCCTCTAAACTGCACAGCTGGCCAACCCTCGAACTGTAACCTAACCTCTCGGCCTTCATGCACGAGAGGCAAGTCATTGCCATCGATGAAGACTTCGACTACGTGATTGTCGGTACTTGGCACAAACTCGACAAGCTTTTCACCGGCTTTGATGTTCACTGACCCAGAGCCTTGAAGAATTCGTAAAATACGACCATCTCTTGGAGCAACAATCTCTTGCAGGCTCTGTCTCGAAAGGTCGGTCTCTGCTTTGGCTAGAGAGGCCGCAGCAGAAGCTTCTTCAGATATCAGTTTTTTGTAAGTGATTTTGGCTTTCTCGAATTCTTTTCTCGAACTTAAACCCTCGGCCTCAAGCTTCAGTTGTCGTCTGTAATTCAGTCTCGCTGTGGTGCTAGCCTCTTTTGCGGCTTCAAACTTGGCCACGGCGGCATCTCTAGCTGATTCGAGCCTGAGTAGGTAGTTTGGGTCGTTGTCTTGAATTTTTACGATGACGTCGCCCTTGTTGACGTATTGGCCGTCTTGTACGAGCCAGGTCTCAATGATGCCTTTGACGTTTGCCGTGATGAATTGTGGGCGGTCGTTCGGATCAAGTGCAGTGACTTTACCTTGGCCGATACTGGTCTGCTGCCAAGGTGTGAGGAGTAGCAAAAGTAAGAAGCTTACAAAGCCAATGCCGAAATTTCGAGCGAAACTGCGGTAGTTAGTGGGTGAGTAGACCTCTCTCACAGATCTGAGGCTGTCTTGAAACTCGGGGTCGCTCTCTTTGACGTTGATCAAGAACTCATTAGCATTGCTCAGTTCAGCCTTATCCTCTGGGGTGAGCCTTTGGTCAAAAATTTGAATCTTTTCTGCCGCGGCATACATGTCGAAGAAAGTTTCAAGGTGGTCTTTGGCTTTCAAAAAGTTGTAGAGGATCGCATTGACGACGATTTCAGCCGCAACAAGCTGCCCAACAGTTAGTTGGTTTGAAATTACCAAATAGCCGCCTAGTGCCAGCAAAAGAGCATTGAGAAAAGCGAAGAGCCCAACAAAAATCAGGTGCATTCTGAACAGAGAAGCAAAGTGTGTCTCTCGAATGTCGAGGTAGTCGCCAATCTTGGAATCAACTGTGTTGACACATCTGATGATATCTTTGATCTCAGAGTCTGGCTGTGTGTTCAGAGCAATTTCATCAACGAACTCGGCAAGGTCGTGCTTTCGGCTTGATTCGGCGACTGCCGAAACGCAGGCACGGTTGTAGAAAATGCGAATAGGGAAGAAGATCGCAAGCAATATGAAAGCCCCAAAAAGTATAAAAAACGGGTGATACAGGCTAATCAGAATCACACCGATCACCGTTTGCAAACCAATTGAGATGAGGTCGGTTATAAGCTTGGCGATACTTTTTTGAACAACAACGATATCAAAAAAGCGGTTGGCGTAGGTGAGATCTTTTCGGGTCAGCTCTTTGTGGTGCCGTTTGATGACATAGGATCTGACAACCGATGCCGATGACCGCGAAAACACCTTTCTTTGAAGGTATTCCACCAGCACGTACTGCAGGCTACTAATGGCTCCTCTCAGAGCTAGAAGAGCAAAAAGCACGAGACTCAAAATAAACAAAGGTTGAAAGTAGGGGCCAAAAGAAAAGGTGTTGATAAGAGATTGAACTGAAATAGGCGTCGCTAATGCAAGAATACTGATCGTGATCGAGTACACGACGATGATTGGGTAGTATTCGCGAACACTTCTGAGTACGTTGAGAAAAAATCTCTTATGGCCTTGAGTTGTCACCTTGGTATGCGCTCCTAAGTTTACAAAAAGACTAGCTTGTTATAGATTTTACGGCAATGACAATCGACCAAAAGGTGAGTGTCGAGGTCTCAAGTTCGGTGGCTCTCTTTGGGGTTGCATAGAGTATGTAGCGGTGGGATGTCGTCTCGCTGCAGCAATTCTCAGATGCTGGTTTTACAGGGTGTTCTGAGGAGTAGGTAATGGGTCAAACCGTCTCGGAGTGTTGGGTGAGTTAATAAGGTTCCACAATGGAACTGTTCGTAGTGGGTGTTTTATGTCAGAAATTAGGATCCCTGAGGGAATGCCACAGTTAAAATCAGATCGTGCTTTTGATCCCGAGAAAGATTTGCAACTCGAACAGCCTGAGAGGGTTTGGGAGCTGAAAGACTTTGGCTACACTCAGCAGCAGCAAGATAAGGCACCTTTCACAATCGCTGTTACAACTCCGTTTCGCTTACTTTCAGATAAAGGTGTTGAAACCCTTCGCGAGATCATTGCAGAACTTGCCGCTTTTCGGCGCCAGTCTGAGAGAATGGCCAACTACATTCGAGGTTCACTCTATTACTCAGAGTTTCTCAGAGGGTTTTGTGCCCTTGAAGAGGTGAACGATTTTATTTCAAAACTGTCTGGTAGAACAGTTAGGCCTCACCCGATGACCTTGTATCAAGGCCATATCAATTTGAAGCCTGAAGATCCGAGCAAAGAAGTCGACCGATGGCACACAGATACTGTTTTGTTAGACTATGTTTTAATGGTAACCGATCCCAAGTCGTTCAAAGGTGGGCACTTTGAGTATTTTCAGTCCACAAAGGCCGAGGCAATCAGATCGCTTATCAAAGAAGATGGCCTGCCGAACGTTGTAAAGGTCGAGTTTCCAAAAGCGGGCTATGCGCTTTTGCAGCAAGGTAACAAGGTCGTTCACCGGGCCAACCGTGTAGAGGCGGGCAACGAGAGAACGACTCTTGTGCAGAGTTTTGTACCTCGAGATGCCAACTACATCGATGTTTCAAAGCTGAACGACTGCAAAAAAGTAGATCCACCTGAGTACTTATTTACAGAGTGGGCAAGGTATAAAAGTCTCTTGGCAGCCGAAAAATTACAGCAACTCACTGCCAGTTTGCCTTACACTACAGATAAAGGTGAGATATCGCATCAGCTGAGAGCTGCAATTCGAGACGTCGAAGAGGCTATTTTTGAGCTCAATGACCCTTCAGAGGGAGCTTTGGTTCACTTTTCAGACGATCCACTTACGGGGCTTCTGCCAGAGGGTTAATCGCTGGTAAAATTAAGTTTGGGGGAATCATGGGTAATATTGCAGTTCAGTCTTTGAAAGAAAGCAGAGCGATTGATCCAGCTCAAGAGTTGGCACTAAGTGTTTTGGAAGGTCTCTCGGGGCAACCTAAATCGCTACCTTCAAAGTTGTTTTATGATGACAAGGGGAGTGAATTGTTCAAAAAGATCATGCATCTTCCAGAGTATTACCCAACAAGTTGTGAAGCCGAGATCCTCGGGCAGCAGGGGGCTGAGGTGGCTAAGGCTCTGAGTGGTCAAAAAGTCAATTTGATCGAGCTAGGCTGCGGTGATGGGGCGAAGACGATATTGCTGCTGAATCACTTGCTTCAGAATAAAGTCGATCTCAGTTTTGTGCCACTCGATATTTCAAGAGCGGCAATCGATTTCTTAATTGAGAATTTGAAGCGTGAGTATGGCGAGATACCTTTTGATATTCAAGGGCTGGTTTCAGAGTATTTCGGTGGCCTGTCATGGTTGACCGAGAACCAAGCCAACCGAAACTTAGTGTTATTTTTGGGTTCAAATATCGGCAATTTTAATGAGCCGACTGCTATGAGATTTTTACGCCATCTGTGGCACTCTTTGAACGATGGAGACCTAGTTCTTATTGGGTTCGATCTGAAAAAAGACCTAGATGTTATGTACAATGCCTACAACGATTCGCAAGGCGTGACCAAAGAGTTCAACTTGAATGTGCTTGATAGAATCAATTCAGTTTTGGGTGCCGATTTCAATCGGTCTAATTTTCAGCACCAGGGGCTTTACGACGTCAAGTCAGGTGCTATGGAGAGCTACCTGATTGCTCAATCTCGGCACACTGTAATGGTCGAAGAACTGGGCAAAGAGTTTCAGTTCTTGCCATGGGAGCCCATTCATATGGAGTACTCTTATAAGTATTTGCCGGTGGAGATTTCAGATCTGGCAAGCAGCACAGGTTTTGAAATTGTTGAAAATTTCAAAGACCAAAAAGGCTACTTCATTGATTCACTTTGGAAAGTGAAAAAGTAGTTTCTGTTAGCTGCGAATTCTGCCTGCGCCTGAGCTTAAGTTTGTAGTGAGAGCCTGCCATTGGAGCAAAAGCACTAATGGCGAGTGGGTCATGAATTCTAAATCAGCTATTGTTCTCTTGTTTCAGAGCACTTACCACTGACTTATCTGGTGGTGACCAGCCTCTATCAGTGCGACTCGTGTGGATCCTGTCTCTGCCTTTCAAGATCTCATCCATTTCACTTTGGACTTCTTTAGAGCGTTGAATATACTCTTCATTTTCCCATACTGGAATGTCTTCTTTGTATGCTGAGGCCATTTTGCGAATCATCTTGATATCCATTTTGGTAAAACTTTTGGCTTTTCGCTCAGCTTCAAATGGATGAATGCCGAGCGCTTCAAGCGCAGACCTTCCGGCGCGGACACTTGAGTCAAAAGTCTCTCTAATTATATCTCTGCAACCAGCGGCGTAGAGATCATAGACATGGTACCGATCAACTGCTCTAGCAATTATGTGAAGATTCGGAAAGTTCTTAGTGCAGTATCTAGTGAGTTCAGTGATTTGCTCCTTGTTGTCGATCGCGATGATAAAAATTTTAGCGTTTTCAATACCGGCTGAATGCAGTAGATCATGTCGTGTCGCATCTCCGTAATAGACTCGAAAGTTGAATTTTCTCAAAGCCTCAAGTCTATCGAAATTAAAATCCAAAACTGTGGTTTCATAACCGAGTCCCCGGAGCATTCTGTTAATTGTTCCTCCAAATCTTCCGTGCCCAGCAATGACTATTGACTCATTCTGGTCGATTTTGTCCTGCTCTCTGCTTGCGGTGTCGTCGGATCCAGAGAGAAATTTATCCTGGACTATGAATAAAGCTGGAGTGAGAAGCATGGACAGTGCCACAACGAGCAAAAGCAAGTCAGAAAGTTCTTTGGTCATGGCTTGGCTAGAAACCGCAAAGGCTAAAAGCACAAAGGCGAACTCACCAGCTTGAGCTAGCCCTAGAGTGAAGAGCCACTTGTTAGAACCATGCATCTTAAATAGTTTTGCAAGCCCGAATAATACTAGGGCTTTTAGTACCATGACTCCTAGGGTTAGAGCTAAAACCTGAGCCAGGTTGTCTGTTAACATTCCAAAATCTATGCTGGCTCCCACGGTGATAAAAAATAATCCCAAAAGAAGGCCTTTGAATGGCTCGATATCGCTTTCTAGTTCATGGCGGAACTCGCTATTGGCCAGCACAACGCCCGCGATAAAAGTTCCGAGAGCCGGGGAAAGTTCAACAAGACTCATCAGAAGAGAAATCCCAACCACCCACAATAGGGCAGTAGCCACTAAAATTTCCCGTAACTTAGCCGAAGCAGCAAATCTAAAGAATGGACGGGAGAGCTTAATTCCTCCAAGGATAACTCCGCCAATTGCAAGAACTGTTACGCCAGCTCTTTGAAGACCAGACAGGCCATGTACAAAACTAAAACTCGAGTGATGTGCGTCTGTGTGCCCCGCGATCTCAGAGGCAAGGTCTGGTAGAGCCAATAACGGGACAATCGCTAGCATGGGTATTACAGCGATGTCTTGTACCAATAGAACTGAAAAACTGTCTTTTCCTCCGTCGCTAGACATGAGCCCTCTTTCATTCAGGGTCTGAAGGACTATCGCAGTCGATGAGAGAGCGAAGATAAAGCCTACCGCAATTGAGGTTTTGATGTGAAGGCCAAATAACACTGCGATAGCTGTGACCAAGGCTATTGTCACAGTGACCTGTAGTCCTCCCAAGCCGAGAAGCTTTGCCTTCATCTTCCAAAGGGCTTCGGGTTCGAGCTCGAGTCCGACCAGAAAAAGCATCATGACGACACCAAACTCAGCAAAATGTTGGAGAGTTATAACGTCTACTTTCAAAATTGATAAAAGAGGGCTAATAGCGATCCCAGCAATGATGTAGCCCAAGACTGACCCAAGCTTAAGCCTGGTGGCAATTGGGACCATTGCTGTTCCTGCGAAAAGAAAGAGTCCACCCAACAAGAATATTTCAGTCATTGTTTGCACCTATGTAGCTTTGAATAGATTTCGAAGTGATAACGTCTTCATTGATTGCTGATTCAAAATCAAATGAGCCATCTACAATCGCTTGAAGCATCTTCTCGTAACCACTGGCATGTTCTAAAATTTCGGTATCTTCATCTGCCTTTAGGGCAGAGTAGAGTACGTAAGGGGCTGAGTACTTCATATGACAAAGTCTAGCCGTTTGTTCTAGAGGGGTCAGAAAGGTTCTCAATGGGTAGTGTTGGTAGCCTTTTGGGGTGTAAGCGTCGACAGGTCCTGCCGCAGAAGTGGCATTCATCATAATTTTGCCCTGTAGATTGTCGCCGCCCGTTCCGAAGGCAAATCCGTGCTCTAAAACGAGGTCGATCCACTCTTTGATTATCGCGGGCGTCGAGTACCAAAATAAAGGATGCTGAAATAGAATCACATCGTGATTGATGAGTCTTTCTTGCTCACGGTCCACGTCTATATCGTATCGAGGGTATTCTTGGTAGAGATCGACAAATGTCAGGTCGGATCTTGATCTGGCTATCTCCGCAAGTTTTTTATTAACTCTTGAGAATTTCTCTCCGGGATGCGCATAGTAAATAATCAGTTTTGCCATAGTGGTTGGTTCTCCAATTGAGAGTGGCAATTATTGAGGTTGGCTAAGTTCTTTTAATATCTGTTTAAATGTATCAGTTTCTTGGGCTCCGGTTACCAAATGTTTTTCGTTGAAGATAAAAGCTGGCACGCCGGTAATTCCCTTGAATCTGTAGTCATCAATTTCATTTTTGACATCTGCATAATAGAGATTTTCTCTGAGGACCTGCTCCGTTTCGTGCTCGGGGAGGCCGGTTTGAACTGCAGACCTCTTGAGAATGGTGTCACTGTCCATCTCCTTGCCATTAGTGAAATAGTCTCTAAATAGCTGAAGCTTTAAAGGCATTTGTAGGCCATACTTTCTAGAAAAGTGCAGAATTTGGTGAGCCCTGATAGTATTGTACATTTTCATTTCATCAAAATAGTTAAATTGAAACCCTACTTGTGCACCAAGCTCAGTGATTCTCTTTCTTGCTTCAATGCTGCCATTTAGTGAGGTGCCATACTTTTGAGCCAAATGTTCTCTTAGGTTTTGCCCTCCCGGCGGCATCTGCGGATTGAGTTCAAATGGATGCCAATGTACCTCTACGTCTGCAGCCAGATCTTCAGCAGCTTGCTTGAATCGGAAATACCCTACTGCGCACCAAGGGCAAACTATATCGGAGACAATATCAACTTTAATGGCTTTCATCATGCGACCAGGTAGAAGGTGAAGATGCAATAGCGGTTATTCATAATGTTTCTCCTGTTGTACTTGCGAAAGCGTCTCGACCTTTAAGTGTTGTTGTGCTCATTTGCTGCCTCCATTATGTACTCTCTGAAGATGAAACTGAGCTTGGTCAAGGTCTTACTCTGCTCTTGCAGATGCCGACAGTTGCGTAGTCTCCTCTGGATTTCATTGTTCGCACGCGTGATCTTAATGCTTTAGATTACATTTTTCAACCAGTATACTTTTAGTTACCTGACGGATTTCATGGCAAATCTAATAAGGAAGACAGGAGGTCGCAGAGAGAAAGCCTCTTTAGACGTTTTTAGCGAACCCTGGCCAATTGAGAAGGGTATACGGGTTATTGGAGGTAAATGGAAAGGGTCTCTCCTTTAACATGTGAAGGATGAGCGGTTCGTTTTAATGATCTTGCTAGGCAATTAGGTGAAGTGAGTAAAAAAAGAACTCTCAAAGACTAAAAAAGACTGAAAAAGCTGAATGAGTTTAAAGAGAGCTTTTAAGTAGAGACCAGTCACAGTGAATTATCCAATCACAAAATTTGGCCAAACTACGTTGGCAACTTTTAAACAATTAAAAAGTTGATCAGAAGAGCCTAGCTTTTGATTGTTGCTTATGGAGTATTAAAGATCATATTGTCTCCTCGGTCGTTCTGGTTTTGTGCGTCGAAGGTTTCAATTGCCTTGCGAGAGGTGAATCGATTTTGTCTTTTAAACTTTTTTGGCTGTTGTCGTACCAGGAAGAAAAAATCGGCGGAGTGAGCCTCGTTGAAAACCTTCTATAGGTTACAAAAAGTATACTGGTTGAAATAGGTTACCTAAAAAGTTACTATCCGTAGAAACAATAGAAAAGCAAGGAGTGCGGATGGAGTCCTGTTCATTTTCAATAGGAGAAAGAGGCGAAGAGACGCCTGCGAGAGCCAGGTTGAACTACAATCTAAGATCGGGCTCAAAACCTCAGATTATGATAGACGTCGACGGAGTCCCTGGGAAAAGGATCGACCCGGATTACCAAAGAGTAGAAGTTGAACTAAAGAATGCGAGCTTGATAAAACATCGCCCAACATTTCAAGATCATGGTTTCGAATTTTGTAATTACTCTTCTGATTCGGAATTTCTTGGTAGCCAAGAAGATTTTCGAGTTGAATATGAACTTGAGATAAAGGCTATGTTGAAAGAGGTTTGCAAGGCTGTAGAGGTTATTGTTTTCGATCACACCATCAGAGACGATGAGGATATCGCCAGGCCGCCAGCCAGACATGTTCACAGCGATTATAGTTCAGGCTCTGCAAAGTCTCGACTCATCGATTTCATAGGAGAAGATAAAGCTAAGTATTGGGAGCGTGCTGGATATGCTGTAGTCAATGTCTGGCGACCTCTACGCGACAAAGTACAATGTTCACCGTTGGTCTTTGCAGACCCACGATCAGTGGATCCCTCAGACTGGGTTGAAGTCGACTTAATTTATCCAGATCGTAAAGGTGGAATCATGGGGCTTTACTATAGGCCAAGTCATGAATGGCTCTATCTTCCAGATATGACCACCGAAGAGGTCGTTGTTTTCACAGTTGCAAGTAGCCAAGGGCGCCCGAGCGTCGCTCACTCAGCGGCAGACATTATTGGTGAGTCAGGAACGTTTCAGCCAAGAAGAAGCATAGAAACTAGATCGTTTGTGAGGTTTTAAATGGAAAAATCAAAAGGTGAAGGTGTATACGCGGTAAGATACGAAAGTGGATTCAGTTCGGATGAACTTCCGCTTTGGACTGATCACGAAGGCAGCGTGAACCCCTTTGAAAGCTCTTCTGAAAACAAAGTTACTAGAGTTGATATTTCTGAGGTTCCCGGCGCATTTCAGTTGTTGAATGTGCTGACGAAAAAGGAGTGTCGGGAGATAATTAGAATTGCCGAGAGCCTAGGCTTTCATCAAGACTCACCAGTATCTCTTCCCCACAATATTCGGCATAACGACAACATGAACTGGGTAGTGAGTCCAGCTATCGACTCGGTGTTTTGGGAGCGCTCTAAAGGCCTTGTCAGTGAAGGTGTTGATGGTCAGCCTGCAAAAGGCATTAACGCTCGTTTTAGGTTTTATAAATATCATACAGGTGATTACTTTAGGCCACATACCGATGGGGCTTGGCCAGGCAGCCGAGTGATTGAAGGAGTCTACGTTGAGGATGCCTACCCTGGTCTTTTGAGTCAGTTCACTTACTTGATTTTTCTGAATGATGACTACGAGGGGGGAAGAACCGAGTTCCTCGTTAGCAAGGACCAGCCCTTGCGGCCGTCAAAGAACCCCAGCGAATCTCAAACAGTGGGTGTTAAAACTCCACAAGGGGCTGTGTTGTGCTTCCCTCACGGGCTGCATCCTCTGCATTGTCTTCATTCTGGAGAAAAGGTTCTAGCAGGAACTAAATATGTTATTAGAACAGATATACTCTATGGCAAGTAAGGAGAACCCAATATGGAAATAGTCTCTTTAAACCCGAGTAACGGAATGGCTGTAGGAAAAGTCGGGGTCACTGCATTAGATGATGTTTCGAGCCTGGTGGACGTTGGAATTGAGGCCCAAGCTAGATGGGGTAGAATGAGAGTTGACGAGCGGATTTCTTTGTTGACGAAGGGTTTCTACGCTGTTGAACAAAGCGCGGATGAGCTCGCAAAGCTGCTGAGTCTTGAGATGGGTAAAGATATTCGGAGGTCTATGGGTGAAGTGATGGGCTGCGCACAAGGTGGCCAATACCTAGCCGCTGAGGTTAAAGAAGCGATTCAATCCGAAAAGCTGCCAGGAGGAGTCACTGTGGAGTACTGCCCACACGGTGTTGTGGGAGTGATTTCTCCATGGAATTACCCTTTGGCTATGGCCAATAATCTCATTGTTCCGGCTCTGGTATCTGGGAATACTGTGGTCTTCAAACCCTCCGAAGAGACCCCTTTGATTGCTCAAGACTATGTCAAAATTCTGAATCAGTTTTTACCTGAAGGTGTTTTGCAAATCATTTACGGGGGAAAAGATGTAGGAGTTGCTCTTGTTGAATCAAATGTAAGCATGATTGCTTTTACGGGTTCAATGGCTGCAGGAAAGGACATCATGAGGAGAGCTTCTGGATCAGTGAAAAGGCTGATTATGGAGCTTGGGGGGAACGATCCCATGATTGTGCTAGATGATTCGGTAGTCGAGGCAGCAGCTCGGTTTGCCGTAGCCAGCAGTTTTGAAAATGCCGGTCAAATGTGCACATCGACTGAGAGAGTGTATGTCGATGAAAAAATAGCCGACGTTTTTGAAGAACGCGTGGTTGAAATTGCGAGACAATACAAGATCGGTCCTTGGGACATGCCGACCGTAAATATAGGCCCGATCATCAATGAAAAACAAAGAGATAAGGTCATCGCTCATATTCAAGACGCTGTTGAAAAAGGAGCAAAACTTAGACTGGGAGGAGAGGATCACCCCGACCATTTTATAAGGCCAACAGTGATCACAGAAACACCCCCTGATGCATTGATGGAATCAGAGGAGACCTTTGGACCAGTTGTTTCAATCTCAAGGTTCGAAAGAGTTGAAGAGGCAATTCAAAGAGCCAATGGTACAGAATATGGGCTCGGGGCCGTAGTGTTTGGGAGCGAAAGTCGAGCCAGAGAAGTTGGGCGAAGACTCATTGCCGGTATGGTTGGAATTAATGGTGGGCCGGGTGCTGGTCACGCACCTTGGGTTGGAGCAAAGCAAAGTGGTTTTGGCTATCACGGATCCATTGCTGGTCACCGGCAATTCACTCAATTGAGAGTTCTAGGCTGACCGAATGGTTGCACGAACATGAGTCTGGGATCAGCAACTAAAATCAAATAACTCAGCTTTAGGGTAAGTCCGCCTTAGTTGTGAGAGTGGTATCAAATTCCAAGACTCATCTTTGACGCCTGTTTAGTTTGTAGACATCGCAACTCAGTCAGCCTGCTCGAGATTTAAATATGCATTCATACATTTTGCAATTCAGTTCAACAGAGGGTTAGGACTGGAGGACTGCTGTGCATCAATCTGAGACACGTAGCTTGAAGCTTCTTTTAATCGCGACACTTTCGCTCGCACTCACAACAGCTTTTCAAAACTGTGCTAACGATGAGATCGACAGATCGACCTCCTCGGCATCGAAGCAAGCTGTGGTCACGCAAACACCGGTAATTGCCATGAGCCAGACTGGCGGCGATGAGATCTACACGGGCGCAACGATTAGCTTCGAGTCAGATTTGCAAAACCCGCTTTTCACTTACACTTGGTTCTTTCGACCCGCAGTCTCAGGCCCAATTCAGACTCTTGATTCGACCGGATTTCAACTTAGAATAGCTGACCTTCGTGAATTTCAAAGCGGCGATTACTGGCTAGAGGTCAGAGGTGATGATGGTGAGGTTGGTCGCTCAAACGAGATATCAGTAAACGTAAGGCCTTCGCCTTTTACCTCACAACCTGCTCATCAAAGAAAGAATGCAGCTCAGTCAGCAACCTTTTCTGCAAATCTTGCGACCACCCAGGGGCTTCAGTTGAATTGGCAGGTGCGAAAGGCCGGGCAAGCCAACTACAGTAATATAGGAGGCGGTTTTTCAAGAGCTTCAGGCCGAACCACAAACACACTGACAATTTCAAATATTGAGGGCGGTGATCGTGGTCTTTATCGTTTGCGATTGAGATCTGGCTCGGGCTCTAATGTTCGCTACATTTACTCTCAAGCAGCCCAGCTCTCTGTGATCACTGACACCTTAGAGAATAAGAGTGTGCGACCTGATGCAGGTTTTGAAGTCACTTATCAAATACGCACTGTTAAAAATCAAGGCGGGGATCTTGTTGGAAGCCGAGACTCTGACCAGGTTTGGCAGCATTTCGATCGTCGAGAAAAAACTTGGAGAAACCTAATTCGAAATGATGTACAGGTGAAAGGCAAAAAACTTGTAGTCGACAAGTTTAATCCTCGCTTTAGAAAGTACAGGGTTTATGTTGATACAGCCAGGGGCCGAGTTTATTCACCAGCCAACACAATTACACCCACTGGCGGTTATGAGGACCCTAAAAGTCGCCTTTTTGCCACTCAGTTTTTCTTGCGACTTCGTAAAAAAG
>JABSOQ010000072.1 GCA_013216195.1 Bdellovibrionales bacterium | reverse complement strand
AGCCGCACTAGTTCTGCCGTCGTACAAGGCCTGTGGCGCCTCTGCATTGGCGGCATACCAAGACCTCATGTTCTCTACGGCCTTGACGATATCACTGCGAGAAGATCGCCTATTGATGACGTCTCGCAATTCAGCGACTGCTGAGCGAAGCTCTGCATGACGCTGCTCAAGCCTAGCAATTTCTTGAGCATCACCATCTGCCTCAATCAAAGCATCGATTCGAGCTCGGTCTTGCCCAAGAATATACTCTAGTCCCTGAAGAGAACCTGCCAGATCGTCACTGTAAACATCTAGAAAGTTATCCATGACCTTCTGAAAAAAGATGAGAGAAACAACTGCAGAAGCCGCTGGAACTCCCTCAGACTCAAACAAAGGGTTGCCTTCATCATCTTCAGCCATACCGCAATTGATGTAGTCGTTTACAAGGTTATAAAAGGTGCGAAGACGACTTCTGCTAGTCTGAGTTGGAGGGTTGCTATAATCGACACCGGTAGGTGCCCCCTCGACTCTTTCGCCTCTGTTGTAGCTTTCGTAAATTGGTGCCAGAGCTTGCAGTTCAGCATACACTCTTCTACATTCTGTCTCGAGCTCGATACACCGAGCTTCACCGTCTTGAAAGTAGACCTCGTCACAAATCGAATCTTCAACATGAGCCCCACCGATACAGACAGTTGCTCGGTCTGCAACGCCCGAGGGCATCATCGTGCGAAGCAATTGGCTAACTGAACCAAGATTGTTCATATCAGGTGAGCCAGTACTTTGAAACTCAGCCCTTAGCTCAGCCTCGCCCTTCAGCATTTCATAAATGTAGTTTTGCCCAGCAGGCACATGCCCCAAGGGCGCAAGAGGGTTGTAACCGAATGTGAATTCGCGATTAGGAAAGGCATCACTCCATTCAATCGACGAGGTTCCAATTGTACAACTGTAGCAAGCTGGTAGCACCATGCTGAGTACCGATTCATTGTGATCGGCGAACTCGGGGTTTGAGAAAATCTCCTCCATTTGATCTTGAGTCACTCCCCCAGACACACCAAAATAAGCGCGGTCTGCCTGGTGGCCTGAAAGCACAATACTTGAGACGTCTACACCTGTACCGCCGTTCGCACACATCGCATCACTTTGAGCTCTTTCACTCGTGCAACTCAAATCACGAAGCGTCTGCTCGATCGAGAACTTGTTGACCGAACCATTGGCAGTGTATCGCCTTTGCTCTCGAACGAGAGCGTTGTACTCACCTTCAAGCTGAGTGTACAAATTCGAGCCTTCGCTAAGACCACTAAACTGCTCGTTAACTGCTTGTATTCTTGTATTTAGATCATCAAGAGCGGCTTGATCAGCAGCAGACAACTGACTCTGAAAGGTATTCATCTGTACAGATTGCCCCCCAGACAATCTTCTCTCGCTACCATTCACTGTGAGTGTTTCCCCCTGATAGCGAGTCACCCCGGTCGCAGTAATTGCAACTAGGACCTCTTGGGGGCCACCAGGGTTAGCTGCATTTCTCGCAGCAACAGCCTGCCGCGCGGCACGAATTTCACCCGGGTTGTTGTTGGTGTCGATAAACAAAACTGCATTTTCCATAGACCCAGCAATGGCTCTTTTCGAGGGAATAAATGCGGAAACTGCGACAAACGCGAGAGCTAGTGTTTTGGTCTTGAATGTCCATCCATGAATCATCATTATTATTCTACAAAAAACACAGGTGCAGACCCATTAGACATTGAAAATCCAATGAAAACTTAGACTTTCGAACATTTAATAATACCCCAGTAAAACCGGAACTGACGCCTGCCTGCCAGATTCACCAGACCAAGGCCTTGTCAGCTCGAGAAACCCCAGATTCAATGCCCCCCACCACCCAATAAAAGCCGCTGATATTAAGCCTTTTTAAGCTGCCAATTTCTGTCACATTCTCGGTTTTTAGATGTGAATTGCCCACAAATTGCCAGTGCGTCGGTACGGCTCTTGCTCACACCTAAGTTACCAAAATGACAGTTCAGTCTGGCTCTATTTTCAAAGGAAGCAAAATGCCTAAAAATCTGAAAATCGCTCTATTCACCAGCCTCTTAATGAGCGGCTTGCCATTGCAAGCAGAAGAAGAACTGCAGTTGCTAATGCCGAAACCTGGAACTTTTCCCACAGCGCCAATTGCACAACCCCCTACTGCTCCCATCGCAGGCTCACTAGACAACCTAGCATCTACTCAGTCGCAAAGCTTGTCAGAACAGGTAATCACTCTTGATGCTGGCTACGAGATGAATGATGAGTTTAACAAAGCCTTCAGCCAAAGCTTTCAAACTGGTGATGAGGCCATCAAGGTTAAAGTTCAGATGACTGATTTGCAAACGGACCTCGACATAGCCCTTAAGATCAATGGATCTGTGGCTGCAGCGAGTGATCTTGGAGACAGCTCTGATGAAATGTTTGAGATTTGCCTTTCGGAAAATACCAATTTTGATATTGTAGCTTACGCCTACCCCGAAGAAGCCCAGGGCCCAACTCAGACCTACTCACTGAGCATAGTCACGAGTGAAGCATCCGACTGCGAGCTGGAAACCACTGAAGAGGTCTTTTCACCTGATCAGATTCAAACAGTTTCTAGCAATGGCATCACCGCCCCTGTGGTAGATCTCGGCAAGCTCAGTGCAAGCTCTCAAATCAGCTTCAAAGGGGCAATCGGAAGAAGCGTCTCAGAGGGTGAATTTATTGAAACCCCAGAACTTCAAAAGACACTTTTTCGAGTGAGAGCTGATAAGACTGTTATCTCCACTCGCGCCGATTATGTTATCGCTGTCGTTGAACTCACTGGTTTGCAACAAGATCTTGAGCTAAAAGTTGTAGATGAGCTCTCGCGAAAACCCGAAAATGCGCAATGCAACCCCAGCGACTGCACAAGTCTAGCCGGCGGTCGCGAGTCTGAGGCTATTTCGATTCGAATTCCTCGAGGTGAATCTGTCTTCATTTCAGTCGAGTCAGCTTCGGGAGACGCCAACTCTCAGTACCAACTAAGCATCGCTACCAAAGAACCTCGTACCGACCAAGAGTTGCCACAAATCAAGAACTGAGCGCCTCAATCATTTTACTATAAATACCACCGAAGCCACCGTTACTCATGATCAAAACGGTGTCTTTCGGCTTTGCAATACTCCTCACCCAACCCACGATGTCTTCAGGTGTTTCTCCCATAAATGCTTGCTTGCCGGCAGCCTGAATCTCAGCCACTACCTCTTCTGACGAGAATCGCTCAGACTCAGAAATCTTAGTTTGATCAAAGGCTTTCGCCACGGAAACTGCATCAGCCCTCATCAGAGCTTCCGTGAAATCTTTTTGAAAGACTTTTCTTCTTGCCGTCGCAGACCTGGGCTCAAAAACCGCTATCACTCTACCCTCAGGAGACATCTCTCTAATCGAATCAACAGTTAGTCCAACTGCCGTAGGGTGATGAGCAAAATCTTCTACCACATGCACACCGCCCGGCGAGCCTAACAACTCTTGGCGCCTCTTCACTCCCTTAAAAGAAGCCAGACCGTTTAAAGTGTGAGCCAACGGAATTTGCATTTGGTCGCAGAGTGCGTAAGCAGCAAGAGCATTCAGAGTGTTGTGCTCGCCAAAAAACTTAATGGCTATGTCAGCGACTCTCGCATTCTGACTTTGCTTGAAGACACCAAACTGATTTCTACCAACCACACTCTCTCTATCTCGCACTTGATACTCGCCAGCACTAAGCCCATAACCGACTTTTCGTTCACACTTAGCCAGCTCAGCCAATTGAACTACTTCTGGGTCTGCAGCATGATAGACCAGAGTGCCATCTTCAGGGATCAACTTCATCAGCTCACGGAAGCTCTTTCGAATGTCTTCCATGTCGCTGTAAATGTCTGCATGGTCAAATTCAACGCTTGTGAGAATCACGTGCTTTGGCCGGTAGAACATGAACTTTGGAACCTTCGCAAAAAAAGCCGTATCGTACTCGTCACCTTCAATTACAAAGTGGTTCGCAGCTGGCACGGCGAAAGATTGTCCAAAATTAAGAGGAATCCCCCCAACCATAAAACCAGGCTGCAAACCTGCAGTCTTTAACAGCCAGGCCATTAAACTCGTCGTGGTACTTTTTCCATGAGTTCCACAGACCACGACACTCTCACGGTTCTCGATGACAAACTCTCCCATGGCTTCAGGTAAACTTTTATAAGGAATCCCTGAACTCAAAAGCGCCTCAGCCTCCTCAAAGTGCTTAGAGATTACATTGCCTACAATCACCAAGTCGGGCTTAGAATCTAAGTTTTCTTTCTTGTAATCTTGCATGATCTCAATGCCCAAATTCTCAAGCTGTGTCGACATTGGCGGGTAAACATTTCTGTCACTGCCAGAAACTTTGAAACCCATTTCTTTCATTAGACCTGCCAATGAACCCATCGCCGTTCCACATATAGCCATAAAATGTATGTGACTACCTGGCTTCAACTCCATAATTTTCTCCCTAGCTCAATACCAGTTTTGCGTAAATCAAGTCGTGCAACTTCGGCCTCAATTCACTAATCTTTTTATTACGCCGACTCGGGTGCACCCGGTTGGAAACCAAAGTGACCAATAGGTCTGCTTTCGGGTCATACCATATCGACGTGCCCGTAAAACCAAGACCACCCACAGAGGCACGAGAGAACATTTTTCCAGCAGAAGATGGTTTACCCCTTGGGCTCGGCTTCCACCAACCTAGAGCCCAGTCGCCAACACCCGTCGGAACAGCTCGCTTCGAGAACTGAAGAAAGGTCGGCTTACTGCACAAGACATTTCCCGAGGGCCTAGTGTAGCCAGCTCGAAACACCTTCAGACCCCATTTCGACACATCTCCAATTTTACCGAACAACCCTGCGTGTGAGGAGATACCCCCCAATGCAAAACAATTATCATCGTGCACTTGCCCTTGCAAAAGGCCGCGTCTGCGACATCTCTCGGTCGGGGCATAAAGTGATTTCGAATAGGTTCTGACATTGTTCTTATTAAAATGCAGTGAATCTAGCCCAAGCTTTTGCCTTTGAACCTCAAGCAAAGACTGAAGATCTGACTGAAAGACCTCTTCAGCGAGATAGCCAAGCAACAAAAAGCCCAGGTCTGAGTACACACTTCGGCCAGAAGGCCTGACTCTGGCCCTGTTGAGATAGGGCTTCAACTCGGCCCAACGCAACTTATGAAAAGGTTTTGAACTCAACTTGCTGTAAAAAGGCCTCCACCATGGCACTCCACTAGTTTGGTTGAGCAAGGCTCGAACAGACACCCCTTGTTGGCTATACCAATTGAGATAATCACTGATCTCAGAGCCCAAACTCAGCTTACCCTGATCAACAGCTTGCATAATCAAAGGAGTGGTCAATATTGTCTTCGTCAATGAGGCCAAATCATAGAAGGCGTAGGTCGTGCCATATTCTAGATCACACTTTTTCTTGCCGTGATGATAAACCTGCAACTGAAACCCTGGGGCATAACGATGCAATGGGTGATCCAGCCCCTTTTGCAAATCAAGCAAAAGATTTCGCTCGAAACTGGTCACTCAGCCACACCCACTGAACATGTCAACTTCACGCCACCCGTGCCCTTTGCAAGCTTGACGGCAGTTCCAAAAGGCAGTGCTCTTTGTTTTTTTCCATGCCCCACAGGAAGCCCTCTAAACACCGGAATTTTCATTCTCTCTGCAAATTCAGGAATCACCCTCGACCAAATCATGCGATGTAAATTCGGGCTTTCAATCAAAAAGTTTCCAAGCAAAATCGCCTTGCAGCCCTTCAGCGCCCCGCTCTGCTCGAGATGCACGAAAAATCGGTCAACTCGATGAGGCTTCTCACCAATCTCTTCTAAGAACAGAATCTTGTCTTTGCAGTCGAATTGCCAAGGGGTCCCGATCGAAGAATCTAAAACGCAAAGGTTGCCTCCAACAACTGAACTCACCAAGGTGCCAAACTCTCTCGCCTTTCGGTTGAGCGCTATTAAATTCTTAAACACCAAGACATCTTGCTGCCCAGTAACCACTCTCTTAAGTCGGAGTAAGTCTGACTTGGGGTGATCTCCGCTACCCAGTCTCTCGATCAGCGGGCCGTGCAGACTAGGCCACTTCCATTTGCGCTGTACAAATGAATGAATCGAGGTGATGTCGCTATAACCGATCAAATACTTGGTTTGCTTGGGCTTGGTCATTTTGTCGAGCTCTGGCAACAAGCGGTTTGAGCCGTACCCGCCACGGAGGCACCAAACCACCTTGCTATCTGCGGCCTGAAAGGCATTCTTCAAATGCAGAAACCTGTTCTCGTCGCTATTTGAAAACAAAGGCCCCGGATCGAGCAAGCCCTTTGGCACTCGCGGAACAAAGCCCCAGTCACTCAGCACACGAACCCCTAGTCTCAGCTCCTGCATCGAGCAGGCTGAGCCAGGGGCCACAATATCAATCACATCTCCTGGGACAAGAGGCTGCCACTTCGCTCCCTTCTGCGCCTTTTCTTTGAAAGCCCCCTTAAAGTCGCTTAAGTCTGCAAGTGTTTTTGGCTCAAAGTTACCAGAATCAAGGTGAGCCAATTTCTTTGATGTGAGTTTCATGATGCCCCCAAATCTCATCAAAAAAGTGACAGAATTTGTAAGTTTAGCCTAACGAGAGTGAGTTGCAGATTCAAGCTCAGAACAGTGATAAGACGTCAGAGTTTTCAGAGGCAGAAACCAAAGCTGGATGCCCCATAATCTTGAGAACAACAACGAATCGTGGTAGGTAGAACTCATGTGTGGCGTAATTGGAATGTACAAGCAGGCACCGGTAAACACCGAGATTTTTGATGCTCTTACGAGCCTCCAGCACCGAGGCCAAGATGCGGCTGGCATCTCGACTCTCGATGAGTCTGGCAGACTTCATGTCGTAAAGGGAGCTGGCCTTGTTAGAGATGTCGTGCGGACCAGGCACATGTACCGACTTAAAGGTAATGTGGGCATCGGCCACGTACGCTACCCCACCGCCGGCACAGACTCTGAAGAGTCAGCTCAGCCTTTTTATGTGAATTCACCCTTCGGCATCACCCTTGGCCACAATGGCAACCTGGTGAACACTGAGAAGCTTATTAAAGAGCTCACAGACAAAGATTTTCGCCACCTCAACACAAGCTCAGATTCTGAGATCTTGTTGAACATCTTGGCAAATGAGCTTCAAAACCAGAGCCAAGGGCAGTCTGAAAAACCGAGTGCTGAGCATATCTTTAAAGCTGTAGAGCAGGTTCAAATGCGTTGTGAAGGCGCCTATGCCGTTACAGCTATCATCTCTGGCCTTGGCCTACTGGCCTTCAGAGACCCAAATGGCATACGCCCATTGGTTTATGGCAAACGTGAAGATGAGGGCCAAACCAGCTATCTGGTAGCATCAGAGACCGTTGCCCTTGATCTCTTGGGCTTTGAATTTGTACGCAATATCGAACCCGGTGAAGTGCTGTTCATTGATCTCGAAGGAAACCTTCAGACTCACACAAGCTCGGTCAAGAAGTCACATACCCCATGCTTGTTTGAGTTTGTCTACATGGCACGCCCTGATTCGATCATGGACGGGATCTCTGTTTACAAAACCAGGCTCAGGCTAGGTCAAAAGCTTGGGCAGCTCATCTCAGAGCAATGGAGCGACAAAGACATCGATGTGGTTATGCCGATACCAGACACAAGCCGAACTGCTGCCTCTGTGGTTGCTCGCATTCTCGACACCAAATACCGCGAAGGCTTTATGAAGAATCGCTATATCGGCAGAACATTCATTATGCCTGGGCAAGAGACCCGCAAGAAGTCGGTAAGACAAAAGCTCAACACCATTGACCTCGAGTTTCAGGGTAAAAACGTTCTCCTAGTAGATGACTCGATTGTGCGCGGAACCACTAGCCGTGAAATCGTTCAAATGGCTAGAGAAGCAGGTGCAAAAAACGTTTACTTCGCCTCTGCCGCTCCCATGGTGTGTTACCCGAATGTCTACGGCATCGACATGCCGGCGGCCGATGAGCTGATCGCGCACGGAAGAAGCGTAGAAGAGGTGAGAGACCTTATCGGAGCCGATGATTTGATCTTTCAGAGCATTGAAAATCTGTATGAGTCTTGCGTGGAAGGAAACCCTGACATCACAGAATTTGAAGACTCGGTATTTACTGGAAACTATGTTTGCGGTGATATCGATGAAGCTTATCTGAATAAGCTTCATGAGAATCGATCCCGTCGGTAGGCAACCCGAGGCTGCCACCCAACTCACCACCATAACTAGTTTGCGAAATGCTCACTCCAACCAGAGTGGTACTTGCTCTTCAGAGCCTCGATGCTAATGTTGATATCATTTGATAGCTTGAGATTACTACCACCACTCTTACCTAGAGCTGAAACCTCAACAAAGTCTTTCAAATCGTCAGGAAGCTTAGACGCGATCTCGTCCGCCGTCTCTGAAGACTCAAGAATGACTTGATATAAGTTCTCAGCCATCCAATCAGCTGGCGACATTTCAGCAGAGGCCTCAAAACCCTGCCCACCGAGGCACATTCTTGCGAGAGTGTAGCCAAGGCCAAACTTACCAACCAGTCGAGAAGAGTAAATCTTATCTTCGCACACAACCTGGCGAAGCCAAACGGCAGCCTTCGCCAACATGGGTACGTTGAGCTCACCACTAAACTGAGAGACCTTACCTTCGAACACTTCGGAACCCAAGCCTCCGAGCTTGAAGTCTCCGAATTTCAGAGACACAACATGAGAGCCTGCAGAGTGAAAACTCGAATGAGGCATGAACTTCCAGCTGTCTCGAAGACCGACCACCCCAGTAGACGGTGTCGAGGTTACGTTTTTGTCCATTGTCTCGTTGTAGAGGCTTACATTTCCGCTGATCACTGGCGTGTCGAACTCTTTACAAGCTGCCGACAAACTCTCGACACTCGCCACAAACTCAGTCATCAACTCTGGTTTTTCTGGGTTACCAAAATTCAAACAGTCGGTAATGGCCAATGGTTCAAAACCTTTAGCACTCAACTCTAGTGCCGGGTAAATCAGGGCGTCTGTACCGCCAACACTTGAGTCCATTCGCATAATATAAGGCCTACAACCAAGCACCAATCCTAGTGGGCGACCACTCTCAGGCAAAATGACGGATGCCACACCTTCTGAGGCATCAGCTGCGGTCGAAGCTCCAACTCGTTGATCATACTGCTGATAAACCCACTCTCTAGAACAACCCTCAACCGAACCTAAAGCAGAAAGAATTCTCTCCTCAGCCAGGCTGGCAGTCAGTGAGATTGGCTCTAGCTGATTAACTTTTCTTGGAGAGGTCCAGCTTTCGTAAGGTCTGTTGTACTGAGGAGCATTTTCGGTCAGCACATCTGGGTCGATCTCAACAAGCTTTTCGCCCTTCCAATGTAGCTCAACCGTTTTCTCAGTCTTCACCTCACCAACGACGGCAGCGTCGAGGTCCCACTTCTCAAATTCAGCTTTCAGCTCTTCAAATTTCGCTGGCTCACAAATCAACAGCATACGCTCTTGCGACTCGCTGAGCAGAATTTCCTCAGGGTTTATCGCCGAGTCGCGAACAGGCACCTTACTCAAGTCGATATTAAAACCAACTCCACCTTTAGATGCCATCTCAAAACTAGAGCTTGTAAGACCTGCGGCCCCCATATCTTGAATCGAAACCACCAAGTCTTTCTTCATAACCTCGAGACAGCTCTCAATCAGAAGCTTTTCAAAGAAGGGGTCTCCGATCTGAACAGTCGGCTTTTTACTCTCAGAATCTTCATCAAACGATTCACTGGCCATACTGGCACCATGCACTCCGTCTCGACCTGTCTTCGCTCCGACGTAAACAACATAGTTGCCCGCACCCTTTGCTCCAGATGTCACAACAGGGTCTTTCTCACCGAAGTAACCAACGGCTAGGGCATTAACCAAAATGTTGCCGTCATAAGAGCTGTGAAACTCAGTTTGTCCAGTTATTGTTGGACCCCCCACACAGTTTCCGTAACCACCAATACCGCCAACGACTCCATCTACAAGATGAGCCATACGAGGCGCATCTGGCCGACCGAAACAAAGGTAGTTCGCTAGGGCTATTGGACGTGCACCCATCGTAAAGATGTCTCTTAAAATTCCGCCAACGCCAGTGGCTGCACCTTGGTAAGGCTCAATATAAGAAGGGTGGTTGTGACTTTCCATCTTGAAGGCCACTTTTTCACCCTGACCAAGATCGATCACTCCAGCGTTCTCTCCAAAACCTTGCAGCACCCTCTTCGACTGAGAGTAAAACTTCTTTAAATGAACCTTTGAAGACTTGTAGCTACAGTGTTCACTCCACAAAGCAGAGAACAAAGCCCATTCTAAACCTTCAGGCTCACGCCCAAGCACCTCGCAAATCTTGTCGAACTCAGACTCACTTAAACGATAAATTTTTAACTTCTGCTCACGATTCATTACTTCAACACCTTATTCATCACTGTGGATTGAATACCTGCAAACCCTCATCTGAACCCATCCACGCGGCCATAGCACGCTCAGGATGGGGCATCAGAGCCGCCACATTCTTCTTTTTATTCATCACTCCCGCAATGTCTGCTACAGAGCCATTAGGATTACCCTCTTGATAAGTCCACCAAACTTGGCCGTCATCTTGAATCTGTTTTAGGCCCTCATCATCAATGACAAATCGACCATCACCATGTGCAACAGGAAACTGGGTCTGCTGCAGCTTATCTGCTCCCCAATGCTCACAGGAGTTTTCAAGCTTCAGCGCTTGCCAACGGTCAACAAACTTCAAACCTTCATTCTTTACAAGGGCACCCGGCAGCAGACCTGCTTCACACAGAATCTGAAAACCATTGCAAATACCCAGAATCGGCAAGCCCTTGTCAGCAGCTTTAACGAGATCCGACATAACCGGTGCCTTTGCTGCCAATGCACCCGACCTCAAATAGTCGCCATAACTGAACCCACCTGGCACAATCACTGCGTCCACGTCATTAGAATCAAAGTGATCAGCGTACCAAAGCCAGTGTGGCTTATGGCCAGCCCATTCAACTGCCTTATAGATGTCTCTGTCGCAATTGGTGCCTAAGAACCGTACGACCCCAATTCTCATACTCACTTCACGATCTCCATTTCAAAGCTCTCAATAAGAGGGTTGTAGAGCACAAACTCAGAAACCTTCTCAGCTTCTTTCAGTGCCGAATCTTCGTTGTCGGCCTTGATATTCAAAGTGACATACTTTCCCACTCTGCAACCAGAAAGGTTTTCGAAACCATGATGGCTCAGAGTCTTCTCAACAGCTCGCCCTTGAGAATCTAAAACTTCGGTTCTTGGCAGAATTTTAACCCCAACTACATACTCCATCTTACTCTCCTGTCACTTTCTTAAGCCTGTCAAACACCCCGGCATAACCCTTGTCGACATCGCCAAGGTCTCTGCGAAAACGATCTTTATCAAATTTTTCATCTGTCTCTTTGTCCCAGAGCCGGCATGAATCTGGGGTGATCTCATCGGCCAGCAAAATCTTACCTGAAGAGTCGCGCCCAAACTCCAACTTGAAATCGATAAGCTTTAAACCAGCTTCATCAAATAACTTGAACAAGTAGCCATTGATTTCTCTCGCCATCAACTTCAACTGCTGCAACTCCTCCATAGAGGAAGCGGCCTTCAAATACAGAGCCTGCTCGTCATTTATGAATGGATCCCCGAGCCCATCATCTTTGTAGAAGAACTCTTGAAGCGGAGTCTCTAGTCTCTCCCCCTCTTCTCGCTGAAACTTCTTCGCCGTTGAACCGGCAAGCCAATTTCGCACAATCACTTCTAACGGAATGATTTCAACTTTCTTTGAAACCATGTCGACATCTGAAATAGTCTCTACAAAGTGATTTGGTATCTGAAAGCGATTAAGGTAATTGAAAATCAAAGTCGCGATCTGGCAATTTAGCTTGCCTTTTCCTTCAAAGGAGCCCTTCTTCTCTGCATTGAAAGCGGTGAGATCATCTTTGAACTGCATCCAGACCAAATCGTCTCGGTCTTTTACCGAAAAGATTTTTTTACCTTTTCCTTCGTACATCAATTCGTTTTTTTCAAACACGACTTCTATGCCCTTTTGCCAGTTTTAAAGGTTCCTGCCTTTGATTTTACAGCCCGCTTAACAACTTTGCCGATCGCCTTTTTATGAGTCTTGCCTGAAAAGATCGGCTCTAAGTCCTTTTTAACAAGATATTTTTGAACCTCTTTGTCATCGAGGAGCGCTGCCTGCAAATCTCCTGAGCCATTCATAGAATGACTTACCCTTTGAACCAGTTTGTAAGCCTCTTCTCGACTAAGTCCTTTGTCGACCAGCTTGAGCAACACATGTGAGCTGAACAAAGCACCGCGTGATTGTGCCATATTTTCAATCATTCGATCTTTGTTCACTTCTATTCGGTCGATAACACCAGCCATTCTTGCTAACGCATAATCCGTCAGAATAAAAGCATCAGGGAAAATCACTCTCTCGACCGACGAATGCGAAATATCTCTTTCATGCCACAAAGCTACGTTCTCCATCGCAGAACTTGCATAACCTCGAAGTAGTCTTGCAACGCCAGTAATGTTCTCAGCTGAAATCGGATTCTTCTTGTGAGGCATAGCGCTAGAGCCCTTTTGACCTTTGGTGAACCCTTCAATCACCTCACCCACTTCAGTTCTCTGCAAATGCCTCAACTCGACAGACAGTCTTTCAAGCCCCGCAACAATTAACGCCAAACAGTGAATCAATTCGGCGTGACGATCTCTAGGAATTACCTGGGTCGCAACCAACTCTGGCTTCAAACCCAATAACTCACCCACTCTCTTCTCTACTAATTCGCCACCTGTTGAGTAGGTGCCTACCGCACCTGAGAGTTTCACAATTGCCATTTCATCTAGTGCAGCAGCAAATCGTGTTCTGTTTCTTCGCAACTCAGCCAAGAAACCTGAAAGCTTGAAGCCGAAGCTTGTTGGCTCGGCATGCATGCCATGGGTTCGACCAGCACATAGCGTGTCTGCGTGTGGTTCAATTTTACCAAGCAAGGCTTTCTCAAGCATATCGAGTGAGCTTTCAACAATGCGCCCAGCCCTGACAGTCATAACGCTCAAGGCTGTGTCGAGTACGTCAGAGCTGGTCAGCCCGTAATGAACATATCTGCCATGAGGACCAACGTTCTCAGCTACATTCGAAACAAATGCGATCACATCGTGCTTTGTCTCTTTCTCGATTTCAGCGATTCGATCAACGTCAAACTTCGATTTCTTAGCAATAGCTTTCGCAGCAGCTTTTGGGATGATTCCCAACTCCGCCTGAGCCTGAGCCACAGCGATCTCAACCTCCATCATAGCTTGGAAGCGGCTGTGCAAAGACCAATTTTCACCCATTTCAGGGCGCGTGTACCTCTGAATCATTTCCTCTCTCCTTACGCTCGAGAGTTGTTTTCCATTTCTTTATTTCTGAAAAAATATTCGCCTCACACTGAAAACGCCCAGTCCAATCAAGAAGCTGCCAAGCTTCAGGCGAGGCATAATGAACGTTTGTAAAACGCTTAGCTTGAATCTTCTTCTTGTCACCATCACCATAAACAGGAAAAAGAGCTGGCCCCAAATCTTCGAAGTCGTAATGAAACTCTTGCGGCATTTCGAGAGTCTGTGGGTTGCAGTCTGGTATGCGCTGTCGAAAGCAGGTTTCAACTTTGTCGGCATAGGTCTCTAACACCTGCCTTTGAAAACGCTGATGATAGGGTACTCTTAACCAAACATCAAAGCCAATGCCTGTCACAACCTTCTGAGCAATCATCAGGTTTTCATGAGTCCATGGTAAGCCTATGTCTTCAATAATCAAGAAGTGGCCTGGTATCGCATTCTCATAGTCTTCAAGATCGAGCTGAATCCGGTAGCGCATCCAGCACCACTCGGGCTCTATGATTGGCCCTTGGTATATCTTTTCATAAAGTTTTGCATCCAGCTGCCTCAGCTCACCTTGCGACAAACACCAAACCACTTTGTCAGCCTCTAGCACTCCACGAAACGATTCACTACTGACCTCGATAGAAGCTAAAGAGCTGCCAGTCGCCATGACGTCTTCGATCTTGGCCTTCGGAATGACTCTAACACCTCGGTCTTCACACCAGCTCAGCAGACGCTGGTAACCTTTGCGGCTCACTCTCCTGGTCGACCAAGTTGAGAACATTGGCAAGTAACCAGCACCAGCCTTTGCTGACTTTGCATTAGCGGCATAGCCAGTTGAAGACAATTGGTGACAGAGATGAACTAGCCACGTGTCAGCAAAGGGCTCTCTCGAAACTTCTGAGTAAAGCGCTCTATCTGACATGTCATTTGCATCTGACAAAAAATCTTTCAAGCGAGCCAACGCCGGGTTCTGGGTTAGCCAATGAGATGTCAACTGACCTTTCAAATCAAATGGGCCGTCTTTCAACCATATGGTAAAACCTTGAGGGTTAACATCGTGGTAATCCTCAGCCGACAACCGCCCCACTTGTGATTGGGTAATGCTCTCAGGTTGAAAAAAGCCAAAAGGCCCCTCCCAGTCCTCAGCACTCCAGCGGCCCAAGTTTGCGGACAGGTCAACCAGATTCACCTTCACACCTGACATTGACATCAGCTCAGTGGCAAGCCAGTGACCTCGCCCAAAAGCGGATACCACGGTGATGGTCTGTTCACCAGAAGCCGGCATTAGCTCAAGCCCTCCATTGCGGCTGCGTTCTGTGACTGCATACTTTCAAAGTCGAGACTCCATCTAAATTGCTGAACTCGCTCCGGCGCTGAATCTTCAAGGAGACCAACTTCGCCCAACACTCCAGCCTGATAACCTTGACCTCGACACACCTCAATGGCCTGAGTGGTATTTGACTCTGGCAGCACCAGCACCAAACCCACTCCGCAGTTGAGTGTTCTCAACAAGTCTGGCCAATCTAGCTCGGCTCTTGTCTTAACTTGCAAAAAGGGCTGCGGAACACTCCAGGGCTGCAGCTTCGCCATCAGGTTTTCGGGTAAGACTCGTGGTATGTTGTCCATGCCCCCACCCGTGATGTTGGCAATTGCTGAAATCTCAACACTGCTTGCGCGCAACTGGCTCACCAGCTCAGGGTAGAGAGCGGTTGGCTTTAATAGCTCGTCTTTGTGTTGATCTAAGTCTTCTGCAAAGACCTTGCGAATCAGAGAAAAGCCATTGCTGTGAAAGCCCGAACTTGAAACCCATACCAAGGCATCACCAGCTGAAACTCGGTGGGCTCCCAAAGCTTTGGGTCGATCCACAACACCTACTGAGAAGCCAGCGCAGTCAAATTCACCGGCTGAGTAGACGTCAGGCATTTCAGCCGTCTCACCACCGATGAGAGCCATCTCAGACTTCAAGCAAGCCTGACGAACACCCTCTAGAAAGTCGCGGGCTGCTTCTTGCTCCAATTTGCCGGTCGAGTAGTAGTCGAGAAAAAACAGAGGCTGAGCCCCTACGCAGATCATATCGTTCACACACATGGCCACAAGGTCTTGCCCGACACCTTGGTAGCTGCCGAAATGGGTGGCCAACTTCACTTTGGTCCCCACGCCATCTGTGCAGCTCACCAAACAGGGCTCTGTCATATTCTGAAAATCTGCACGAAAAAGAGCAGAAAAACCGCCGATTCCACCAACCAGGCGCTCCTGGTGAGGCCATTTTTTAGGCTGCGTAGATTTTAGCCAATCTACAAGAGCCTCACCTTGATCTATATCAACACCAGCCTGCTTGTAATCGAGACCCAAGAGGAGCTCCTTCCGAAGGCAAAATACCTGTTGTTATGGGCCTTACGTGTACCAGATCCCCCCATCAGACACAACATTGTTTCATTCTGAGACATCAGGTCTCACCAGACTTTAGGGCCCCTGACTCCCTCTGATACAATAAAAAGACATCGGAGTGTGTAAGGCTCTTAATTCTTTCCACAAATATGGCGATGTGTATATTTGAGAGGAGAAATTTTTGTCTCAACCAGCCCATTGCTCGCATTCTTTTCAGGCCAATTTGAAGCTTTTTGCAGCCTGTATTTTGATCTTCGCAGCGGTTCTATCAACCTCTGCGCATGCCTATGATCCACCTCCTGGCATTCTGCTAGCTCAAGAATTCGAGGCTGGTGACGCTTATGACCCTTTTGCCGACTATAGCGAATTTGAAGCAACTGAAGAGGAAGAAGCCGATATCAATTTCTTTCGCAACGGCCGATTTTTCACGGTCGGATTTATGGGTGGCTACCAGATGTTCACAGAGACTCTGGGCGACTTGTACGACCCCGCCTTCGACTTTGGGCTTTATCTGTCTTATTTCTTTGATCTTCGCTTTGCCATGCAACTTCAATTTACCACTGGCGATCACAGCTTGGGCTTCATCTCACCAAGTGGTACTAGAGTAAACGGAAACGTCAGTATCACGACACTTGGAATCTTGCTCAAGTATTACATCAACACCCAAAACGTAACCAAAGGGATCGCCGACTTGAACCCTTTCGTGTTTGGCGGCTTCAACCAGGTTTACAGGACCGCCACGGTTGATGGCGAAGATGCCTTCTCAAAAGAAGGGGCGATGGGCTTTGAGTTTGGCTCAGGCATTGAGCTGCCCATGATGCGATATCAAATGTATCTAGGTCTACAAGCCTCTTATACCCTCGTGACTTTCAAAGACGAAAACTCAGAGATCTCTTTGGCTACCGACCCGAACACTGGCATCTTCCCTACCGGCGACATCTTAAAATTCAACGCCGTGCTAGGTATCAACTTCTAGTTTTTCAAAAAAATCGAAGCCACTTGAAGAGCTAATGCCACGATAATGACCGGCACAGACACCCATTTAATTGCGAACCTCCAATGAGCGTACATCTTCAACGCCGAGACCTGCAATTGCTCATCTGCTGAGAAAATATCTCGAATCTTAGACTCCGACACGTTCCACAAGACAAACTGAGCCAACAAAAGAGCTGATATAGGAAGCGCCCAATGAATGAATAAGCCATCAAAAAACTGCAACAACCCCTGCCCCCCTAAAGAGAGATCCCCCAATACCGAAGTCGACAACGCCGGCACAATCGAAATCAAAAAACTTAATACACCTGCCCAGATGCAAGCCGTCTTTCGCTTGATTCGCAAAGACTCAATCAGGTTCGAAACTATAGTCTCGAGCAACCCAATCGACGCACCCAGGGCCGCCAAATAGAGGCACAAAAAGAAACCCAAACCAAACAGATGCCCTCCCGTAATTCGAGACATCAGAACCGGTACAGAGCGAAAAAGTAGATCTGGCCCAGGATCCAAATACCCAGTGGACATCACCAGAGGAAAGATCAACAGACCCGCAAATAGGCTTAAAAAAGAGTCTATGGTGGCCACACGAAAACCAGCTAATGGTATGTAAACTCGCTCACCGAGATAGCTACCAAAAGTCACCATCGTGCCAAAACCAACGCTCAGTGTGAAAAACACATGCCCCACAGCTTGACCCAACGAAGACAAACTCAGTGAAGAAAAATCAGGGTACAAAAAAAAGCGAATTGCCTCCGATGATTTCGGCAATGATAAAACTTTAAAGAACAGAACCGAAAGCAGAACAATAAAGATCGGCATCATATAGCCAACCGCTTTTTCGATGCCCTCCTCCACGTCTTTCGCAACGATCACAAGCACCAAAAGCAAATGAACACTCGTTAACAAAATCTGCAACCAGCCATTATCGAACAGCAACTGCAGTTGGTCCTGAGGTTGAAAATTAGCGGCGTCTAATAGACCAAATACGAACTGAGAAAGATAGTGCAAAACCCAACCCGAAATCACCGCATAATATGACAAAATGATCAGGCAAAGCAATGTGCAGAATATGCCCACAGCTCGCCAGGGTATAGAACCAGTGGCTGAGCTATTCGAATCTCTTTCCTCCAAAACCGATTGAATTCCCCGAATGACTCCACTTTTCGTAGAAGAGCCCAGTGATAACTCACCAAGCAAAAAAGGCATGCCTATCAAAAACACTAAGAAGACGTACAAGAGAACAAAGGCTCCCCCTCCATTTTCAGCCACGATGTAGGGAAACCGCCAGACGTTGCCCAAGCCAAAGGCTGAGCCAATTGCAGCTAGGTAAAAGCCAAATCGAGTTCCGAAAGAGCCGCGCCCTGCACCCATATCTTGGCTCTACCTTCTTCGGTTCATCACAAACATTCGGATCGGCACACCCTGCAGACCAAACTCACCAGCGATCCGCTTACTCAAAAATCTTCGATACGCCGGAGTCAC
This sequence comes from Bdellovibrionales bacterium, assembly GCA_013216195.1. GTDB lineage: Bacteria > Bdellovibrionota > Bdellovibrionia > Bdellovibrionales > UBA1609 > JABSOQ01. The sequence goes on along the minus strand of JABSOQ010000072.1, from coordinate 1,093 downwards.
ACCCTTTGGCTGATTCGCAAAAGCAATAAAGCTTGGTGGAGACTGAGTTGTTTGAGTGAGGTAATAGAACTTCACATCTTTCACCCCATAAACAGGCGCAGGCGCTAGCCGAATCACATCGGTAAAGAACTGATTGAGCTTTGAGGTTGGAATTTTTGTATGAAGTTTTTCGTTTAGATCTTCTATGCGAGTAAACAGCCTATCAAGCCCTTTGCCCGTTTTCGCGCTGACAAATTCAACCGGGATATCTGGAAAAAAATGAAACTGCTTTGCAATATCTGCTTTCAAGGTTTCTCTGTAAGCTGCAATTTGACCTTGAGCCAGATCGACTTTGTTAAATACGAGAATCACGGCTTTGTGTTCTTCGACACACATTTCAACGAATTTGGCCTCAGACACAGAAACACCCTCAATGGCGTCAATCAATACGATCACGATGTCAGATTTTTTAAGAGCATCATACGACTTGTGAGCAGAGAGCCTCTCAACCCCCTCATTTCGCTTCGAGTTCCGCCTCAATCCAGCTGTATCAACGATCTCAAACACTTTGCCATTTCTTTCAAAACGGTCTGAGACGGTATCTGAGGTGGTACCCGCTATCTCAGAGACTAGCATTCGCTCTCGGCCCAACAGCAAGTTACACAAAGACGATTTACCAGCATTGGGTTTACCGATCAGACTGAGTCGAATGGCAGGGTCTTCTTCAACTTCAACGACCATCTGACAGTTGGCTTTTATCCATTCGACAACTTCATCAACTCCAAAGTCACGCTCAAAGGCCGCAGCAATCACATCCATTCCAAACTCATAAAATTCAGCTGTAAGCATTTCGGCCTGGATGGGGTTGTCGATCTTATTGGCCACAATACAAAATGGCTTGCCTGACTCTTTTGCAATTCGAATCATGTCTCGGTCTTCTGGCACCAAACCAATTTTTGCATCAACGACCACAACCAGACCCGTGGCCCGCTCAAGTGAGTTCAAAACTTGCTCGCGGATCATCGGCGAAAAGCCTTCTTTGCCCTCAGTGATACCACCAGTGTCCATGAGATTGAATTCAAAGCCCCACCACTCTGTTGAGTTGATAAGAAGG
>JABSOQ010000071.1 GCA_013216195.1 Bdellovibrionales bacterium | reverse complement strand
CAATTTCTAGGAGCCGATTGATGTTTGGCTTGATGCTTAAGTGATCTTGAGCCGTTATTTCGAGGACCAGGTTGATTTGCTTGAGGTAGACTTGGTGGTTTTTTTCAGGCAAACATAGCCATTTCAAGGTAGCCCTTTTTATCTTCGAAGACGGTAGCGGATCCAAAATAGGGCTTCATCATAGAGGTCTCTGCCAACAAGCTTCATTTTGCAGAGCCAGGCCTCGTGTTTTTGTGGTTCGGCTTTCCGAGTTGCCGGCCGTTCAATGGTTTCGATTTTAGAGTTCCAGTCTGCACCAAGCCCCCTCTCAAGTGTTGGAGCTAGTGCAGTCTCGAGCTGCATCAGGGCAGTGCCTCGGTCGATGCCTGTTAAAAAAGCTTTTGAAAGAGCCATGGTTTCTTTTGCCATGTACAATCTCACCTCGGGGCCAATGATTTGAATTTGTTGTATCACTTGAGCCAGCATTAGCATTGGGGCTGGGTTGCTTCCGTCTAACATTTTGGGGTCAGGTTTTTCTGTGTAATGAACTCTCAGAGCTTTGACGACTTCTGCCCACACGAGATCAGGATACTCTTCTCGTGTTTGGTGAAGGTGAACCGAAAGCTCTGCAAACCTAAACAAAACCTGCATGTCTGGCTGTCGAATAGAGTTGCGTCGGGCCTTCAGTAAGTCTTCGACGATTTCTTCAGTGATATCTGACAATGTGTAGGTTTTCACTTCGGGTTCTGGATTGGCAGATTGTTGCCTTGCTCGGTTATGAGGTCGCCGTGTTGAGCTGGTAGTTGAAGAAAAGCCAGAGCCTATATTTGGGTTAGGGTCGAGGCTTTCTGGTTGGTCAAGTTTGTTATCGATCTCTTCTTTTGCAAGGTTCACTTTTCTCAAAACACTATTGGCCGTTTCGAAGTGCTCTGTTGCGCGGTACTTGTCAGCAAAAAAGGCTTTAACCAAGCTGCGATAATGTTGAGTGACCATTTGTTTTTGAATGCCTGAAGGCTGAGCGATAAATTGAGCAAAGCTGATTTCGAGTGTTGAAAGTGGGTCGAGAGGAGAGGTTCCTAAAATTTTGTTAGCTCGCTCAAGATCAAATTGTGCCGCTTGACCCAGGCTCGGCAGTGCAAAGGTCAAAAGGGTCATCACAAGGAAAGAAAGCGTGCAGTTAAACTTGGGTTCTCTCATCGATGCATAGGCCTCAGTTCAAGAGCTCGCATGAAACCTGAGTTTTAATCGCACCTAAAGACTGAGTTTGAAATGTTTCAAGTTTAAGATTAGCTCCGTCTCGAGATTCAACGACAAAGCGCCCATCTTCCAGTTCGACGGAGTCATCTTCGCCAAGTTTTATCCGATTGGTAGTTTTGACCAACATTTGAATTGTGAGCTGAGTTGAGGCCTCAATAATCTGCGCGCCAAAATCAAACACAGCAGTGTCAGTGTCACTAGTCATAATCTGCCCGACCTTCTGAGTTGGAACCAAGGTCAGCTCTATTTTCTCTGCAGAACCCTGTTCTTGGCCCTCTAAGATTCGCATTTGAATCTGAGTGTTAGCAGCTTCTACTAAATATATCTTGGTTCACACGGTAAGAAAGGTTGCCGACAGCAGCCAGCTTCGTGGAGCTCAATTCGCCGAGCTGGGCGACTCTGGCTCCATGTTCCAGCTTAAATGTGTAGTATCTGAGTAGTCGATAGGGTTACTCGGGGCAGCCATTGTAAAACACCCCCGATCTTTGAAGCTTATCTTCCATGGTAGCTCGGCAGGCGTAAGTGGTTTCAGGAGACTCGAGCTCTGTGCCAGCGGGTTCAAAAACCTCATTTTCAAGGTTCAGATCAAATTGGCCTTCGACAACAAGTGCTTCTTCTACGAGTAGCTTGTTAAGCCCCTCTTCGGCAGGCATAGTCTTGAGGGGAGGGTGGCCTCCAGCGGGCACATCGTCTGGCGAGCATCCGACAAAAGTTAGTGAAATCAATGCTATAGATACTAGACTTAAAGCCTTCATAGAACTCTCTCTTGTTTAGGTAAAGGCAGAAACTAACATGTGGATGTAAGCTTTTTAATGCATTGCGTAATATTGAAAAGGATTTCAATCTTAGGGCCCAAAATGGTCATGACTTGGTTCTCATCTGGCAGCAATTAAGTGCTGTAAATCCTTAAAAAAATTAGTATTTGCTGGGGACGAGCCTTGACCTTAGCAGAGTGGCCAGCTAAACCCATGTGATCATTAAAAGCTCCATCAAACGAATGCCAGACGTTGCATATGGGGTGAACCTATTTCCCGATCTATGGAGGTCGCCATGGCAATTCAAAAAGAACAAAAGCAAGATATCGTACGCAATTACAGACGCTCAGAGCTAGACACTGGAAGTTCAGAAGTTCAAGTCGCGCTTCTAACAGCTCGCATTAAAGATCTTACTGAGCACTTCAAAGTGAACAAGAAAGACAACCACTCTCGTAGAGGTCTGATTCGACTTGTAAACCGCAGAAGAAAGCTCCTCGATTACATGAAGCGCACTAAGCCAGAGTCTTACACTAAAATTATCGGTGAACTCGGTATCCGTAAGTAATTGTCATTTGGGCAGCATTTGTTGTTCAATACTGTGATTAAAGACAAAAAAGAAAAAAGAAAAAGAAAAAGTCTCTGAAGGAGAATCGATGACGAAGAAGACGGTTACGGCTCAAATTGGCAGCAACACGGTAACAATTGAAACTGGAATAATGGCAAAACAAGCACACGGCTCGGTAGTCGTGAGTTGTGGCAACAACATGGTACTTGTGACAGCCGTCTCTTCAAAAAGAGCTTCTGATCTCGACTTTTTTCCACTGACAGTTGAATACGCAGAAAAGTTCTACGCTTCAGGTAAGATTCCTGGAGGTTACTTCAAGCGAGAGGGTCGCCCGACTAACTTGGCGACTCTTACTGCTCGTTTGATCGATAGGCCAATTCGCCCGTTGTTTCCAGAGGGCTACAACTTCGACACACAAATTGTAGCTACAACTTTGAGTTATGACGGTTTGTTCCCAATCGATGTTTTGGCCGGAATCGGAGCGTCTTCAGCACTTCATATTAGTGACATTCCTTTTGCTGGCCCAACGTGCACAGTTCACGTTGGCCGAGTTGATGGACAGCTCATTGCTAACCCATCTACAGAGCAGCTTGAAAACAGTGACATGGACATCGTCATTGCAGGTACCCGAAACGGTATCTTGATGGTTGAAGGTGAGTCTCAGTTCATTTCAGAGGCAGACGTTCTTGCTGCTCTAAAATTTGGCCATGAGAGCATGCAGCCGATCTTCGACGCGCAAGATGAGCTTCGAGAAAAGAATGGAAATATCGAGAAGCGTGAATTCGTTCCAGCTGAATTTGACAAAGATTTCGAAGCACAAGTTCGCGATTTTGCTACTCCAAAGATTCAGGCAGCATTGCAAATCAAAGAAAAAATGGATCGCTACGGAGCAGTAGATAAAGCCAAAGAAGAGTCTGTTGAGAACTTCATTGCTCCTATTGAAGACAAAGACGAAGCCGCTTCAAAGAAAAAAGAACTTGGTAAAATTATTGAAGAGATCAAGTACGAGTACGCTCGTAGCATGATTTTAGATGACAAAGTTCGTATTGACGGTCGTAGCACAACCGATGTTCGGGGTATTTCATGTGATGTGGCAATGTTGCCAAGAGCGCATGGCTCGGGCTTGTTCACTCGGGGTGAAACTCAGTGTTTGGGCGTTGTGACTCTAGGTACTCCTGACGATGAACTGATGATCGATGCTTTGGCAGGAACTTTCAAAAAGAAGTTCATGCTCCACTACAACTTCCCTCCATACTGTGTTGGTGAGACGGGCAGAATGGGTGGCCAGAGCCGTCGTGAGATTGGTCACGGTTTCTTGGCTGAGCGAGCTGTTCAGGCCATCATTCCCGATTTTGAGAAATTTCCGTACACCGTCAGAATTGTGAGTGAAGTTCTCGAAAGTAATGGTTCGTCTTCAATGGGTAGTGTCTGTGCATCGACTCTTTCACTTCTCGATGCTGGTGTGCCGATTAAAGGCAATGTCGCTGGTATTGCGATGGGGCTTATCAAAGAGGGTGATCGCTACGCTGTATTGTCTGATATTCTTGGTGATGAAGATCATCTCGGTGACATGGATTTCAAAGTTGCGGGTACCCGTGATGGAGTCACTTCTCTCCAGATGGATATCAAAATTGACTCGATCAGCTTTGAAGTCATGGAGCAGGCACTTAAGCAAGCCTACGACGGTCGTAACTATATCTTAGATGAAATGGAGAAAGTGATTAACACTCCTCGTGGTGAAATCTCTGAATACGCTCCAAGAATCAATACGATTCAAATTAAGCCAGACAAGGTCCGTGAGGTTATCGGAGCTGGAGGTAAAGTTATCAAGGGTATTATCGAAGAGACTGGCGTTAAAATTAACATCGAAGACGATGGCAAGATTCACATTGCATCGAGTGACCCTGAAGCCGCTAAAGCAGCAATCAAAATGATTGAAGATATCTGTGCAGAGGCTGAAGTTGGAAAGACTTACTCTGGTAAGGTTGCGAAAGTTACTGACTTTGGTGCTTTTGTTGAGATTCTGCCAAACACGAGTGGTCTGTTGCACATCTCTGAGTTGGCTCACGAGCGAGTCAGAAGTGTGACAGATGTTGTGAACGAAGGTGACACAGTAGAGGTGAAGGTTCTAGATGTCGATCGTGCTGGTCGAATCAAGTTGAGCCGCAAAGCTCTCCTTGCAAAGCCTGAGGCCACAAACTAAGAGTGAAGGTCTTCGAGAACGAGCCCGTCTACAATAAAACAGAATTGAGCAATGGTGTTTGCGTCGTTAGCGAGCACCATCATGAGTCGCGTGCCACAACTATTGGGGTTTTCGTGCCTTTTGGCACTCGAGATGAAGACCCATCAATGATTGGTTCTTCTCACTTTGTCGAGCACATGGTCTTTAAAGGGACCAAAAGCCGTTCTGCATTTGATATTGTCGCAAGTCTAGAAGCTGTTGGTGGAGAGCTAAATGCTTACACCTCGAGAGAGTACGTCTGCTTTCATGCAACGACATTGCACGAGGACTTCGAGTTAGCTCTCGATGTTTTGTCTGACATTATGATGGCCTCAACATTCTCAGAAGAAGAGTTCGAAAAAGAACGCCAGGTCATTTTGTCTGAGATCGACATGTCAGCAGACAACCTTGAAGAGTATATTTTCGATCTTTATTTCGAGAGAGCCTTTGGCAAGCACCCCTTAAGTCGCCCGATTCTTGGCACACCTGAGAGCTTAGCTGCTATTGAGCCTGCCCAACTGAAATCGTTTTACGACAATCAGTTTTCAGGCGCCCCTGTGATTGTCAGTATCGCCGGTAGCGTTGACCATGACAAAGCTGTAAAGCAAATTGAGAAAGCTTTTAGCACAAAGAAAACAGTGGCCAAGCCCTCTAAAAGAGAAGCTGCTTTTGCCGGAGGGTTTTCGGAGTTTCAAGATCGTAACTCTGAACAGGTTCACATATTGATGGGGCAAAATGCAGCTGCCTATCAGGCTGCAAACCGCTTTGATTCCTACATTATCAATGCTGTTCTCGGTGGGGGTATGACTTCTCGGTTATATCAGAAAATCAGAGAAGACAGAGGCTTGGCCTATTCAGTGTACTCGTACTTACATTCATTTACCGACTCAGGCTTAATGGTAGTTTATGCGGGCACGACACCAGAGCTGGTAGAGCAGACTATGGATATTGTCCATGAGGAGTTCTTGCAGATCTTCGAAAAGGGTTTGCCAGAGAAAGACATTGCTTTCTTTAGACGGCAGGTGAAGGGGCAGATACTGCTAGGAGCAGATGATATTGAGAATCGCATGAACTCTCTTGGGGTAAATGAAATGGTTTTTGGTGAATACCGACCGGTGTCTCACGTTTTAAATGAGATTGATTCAGTGTCACAAGATAGCGTTAAGACTTACATGTCTAAATACATGAACCCATCAAATTTTGGTGTGTATTTGCTCGGAAATCTTGAACCTGATGTCGCCAATGAGTATATGAAGAAGTACCAATAATTCTTTTTGTGGGGGATACAAATGAACCAAACAGTTACCGATTCCATCCGAAAAGCGAAAGATTCAGTTAAAGGCCTTAATAGAAAGGTCGAAGTCATGACTGAAAAAATCGAGGAGACTCTAGGCAAAGCGGGTATCGACACTCGTGGGCTTGAGACTCAAGCGAAAATGGTGGTCAGTCTAGTCGAAGAAATTGCCAAAGAGACGATCACGACAACTCTTGCTCGAGCAGGCAAGCTTAAAGACATCTACTTGAAAGACACAGACTTTGACCATGTTCCTATGCGAGTGAAGCAGCTTGAAAACTTTGTGGGAGACGCCCCAAAGTACGAGTCAACACTAGCCAGTGGCTTTGATGTCAGAGCTCAACTCGATGGCGGAACCCTAGTGCTTGAACCAGGTCAAAGAGAATTGATCGCTACAGGATTGTCTTTTGAGATTCCCGCTGGTTTTGAGATTCAGGCACGTCCAAGAAGTGGTCTTGCAATAAAGCACGGCATTTCGTTAGTGAACACTCCAGGCACGATTGATGCCGATTACAGAGGTGAAGTGAAGATCATCTTGATTAATCACGGCGCTGAGCCTTTCACAATTCAAGATCAAGACCGCATCGCTCAACTTGTGCTGTGCCCGATTTTTCAAGCAGACTTTGAGTTTGTGTCGTCGTTGTCAGACACCGAGCGCGGTGAAGGTGGCTTTGGCTCAACTGGCCACTAAGTTTAAACCTTCGATTTGTTTGATTTAAAAAAGGCGAGCCAGGCTCGCCTTTTTTTGTGCCGCTAATCTGCAAATTCTTTGCGCAAGATTTCTTCGGCAGCCTTAGGTTTATGGAGTTTTCTTAGTTCTTCTTTTCTGTGATGGAAAGAAATAGAATTGCCAATCCAAATTAAAACGTAAATTAAAAATAGCCCAGACATCAGCTTGATAAGGGGCTTTCGTGGTATCGAGAAGTTGCTAGAGAAGCCAACTATCAAAAGTAGTAAGGTGACGGCCACTCCTAATAGCGTGATTGGCGGTATGAAGTGGGCGATTGTAGAAAGGGCTTGCGCAGGAAGGCTAGCGAACACGAGATGCTGAAAGATCTTTTTGTAAGGGAGCTCTTGCCGATAGAAAAACAAGAATATGTAGTAAAAAAGGCCTGAGAAGATGGCTAACATGAGCAGGGTGGCGACAGGAAAAGCGATAAAGCCGTTGATGATGGTCAGCAAGTCGCCAGCTAAGATACCACTAAGCAGACCGCATGTAGCTGAGAAGGCACCCGTTAAAAACACCAACTTGGCCCAGGGCCAGTCGGGCAGCTGCTGCATGCCAACGATTGGATTTCGAAAGAACTCTATGAGAACTCGGATGGTGTCTAAGATTTCGTGTTTGATCATCTCAGGTGAGAGCTCAACCTTATCCATAGGCTTATCTCAACATTAACTCAGGGCAATATCAAACGTTCGCTGGGGTCTTAACCTTAAGGTGAGCAAAACCTGTAACTAAGCCGAGCTTTTAGAATTCTGCGTTCACTCTCAGGGTAGCGTCTGCTGATGAGCGGTCTACGCTCTCATCAATGAGTGCGGCTCGGTAGGTAAGATCGGTGCCAAAGCTAAGAACACGGGTCACTTGAAGTTGTAGGCCAGCAGATAATATTGAGGCTGGTGTCGAGTAGCGATCTCGATCAACGAGATCTTGGTTTCTAGAAAAAAAGCGAAGATAGCGAGCGGCAAGGCCAGCCGAAAACCGACCTGTAAGCGAGCGAGACAATGCCGATCGGTGGGTCACTTTCAGGTCGAATTCTCGCATTGAAATTTGAGTATCGGTATCAATGTCGTCGGGCTGGTAGCTTCTAACGGCGACTTCGGCTAGCCAGCTCTCTGACATTAAATCGATACCAAAGTTGAATTCAACACCTCTTAAGAAACCGGTCACGTAGCCACCGGCCTCGGGTTGAATGGTGATAAAGCTAGTTGCAATGCCAACACCTGAGTGAATCTTCACATCTTCGAGTGTCATACCTCCAGGGGTAGCTCTTCTTGTGAAGGTCGACGATGAGAGGTCTCTCACGATGGAGTCATAGCCGACTAGATTTTCGTCTTGGGCCTGTGCGAAGTGGGCGAAGAGGGCGAGAACAATCGAAATCATTTTGAGTCTTTTCATAACCTAATTCTATCAAAGCTAGGCTAGGCTTCAAAACTTGGCCTTTTCAAACAGGACCTTTTTTTGAGAAAATAACTGTATGTCGAATTCAACCTCACACAATAGTTTTTGCGCTTACTGCAAAACGCCAAGAAAAGTTTATTTGAAGAGGCACATCACTGCGACAAATGTCTGGCTGAGCTTTTTGGTAAGCCTTCTGTTTATGTTCGTAGTTTGGGAGCAGTTTGATCCGAGAATGCTGTTTGTCTTTGTGGTGGCTTTGTCTTGTGCAGAGGTTTTCGTACAGGTTCGGTGGCGAATGGGCTTGCGCTGCCAGCATTGTGGTTTTGACCCAGTCGTCTATATGAAGAGCCCGAAACGAGCAGCGCAATTGGTGCGGGACCAATTCGATAGACGTAGTCAAAATTTAGAGTTTCTTTTTACGGATAGCCCTCTATTGCGTGAAGCCGCAATGGCTCATTTTCAGTCTCAAGCGAGACGGTCGGCCTCTACTGATCTTGCCGATTCCGAGGTCTCGCCAGGCCTAGAGGGCTCTCAGAGCTCTGTCAAGCCTCCTCAGGTTGGCTCAGGCGGCACCATCGACTCACTGCCCTCAGATTTAGGCATGCTCACTGGGGATGAAGTAGTTGACGAGGGATTGACCCGAACGTAAAAAACACTGAGAAGACTCAGCCCAAGGAAGCCGCATTGAAGACCCTTATCGTCATTCCGACATATAATGAAATCGAAAACATCTCCTCGCTTGTTCCGGAGCTGATGAAGAGGCTTGAGGAAGTTCATGTGCTTGTGGTCGATGATTCAAGCCCCGATGGAACAGCCGATAAAGTCAAAGAGTTGGGCTCTGAGAGCCCTAGGGTTCATTTGCTGCTGAGAGAAAAGAAAGAGGGCTTAGGCCGGGCCTATTTGGCAGGGTTCGCCTGGGGGCTTGAGCAAGGGTTCGAGTATATAGTCGAAATGGATGCTGATTACTCACATCGCCCTCAAGATCTTGAATTGATGCTCAGTCAGTCTGCGAACCAAGATTTTTTGGTTGGCTCACGCTGGGTAAGCGGTGGAGGCACACGAAACTGGGGTCTCCTAAGAAAAATCATAAGCCTTGGTGGCAGCTTTTATGCCCGCACGATTTTGGGCTTTCCTCTGAATGATTGGACAGGTGGCTTTAATGGCTGGAAATCAAGAGTTCTTAAGGGCATTGATCTTGAGAATATTCAGTCTAATGGCTATAGCTTTCAAATAGAAATGAAGTACAGAGCCTTAAAGAAAGGCTTTCAGGGCAAAGAGTTTCCCATTTTGTTTGAAGATCGCAGAGTGGGGCAGAGCAAAATGTCCAGCAAAATCGTATTTGAAGCCTTATTGAAAGTGTGGAAGATCAAGTTTATAGTTTGAGATGCATGAGCAGCTCAGACCGACACTTCGTTATTCATACCTGTTTTACCATTTTGCTGATAGCTGCCTGTTCGCTGGTCTGCGAGCCCAGCTTTTCTCAGTCAAAGAGATCCTCTAAATCTGCGGCTACGAAAAGCGCAAAGCCCAGACCCGTGCGAAAATCGAGAAAAAAGAAGTCTCAGACCGCAATTGTAGCTGTAGAGGGAGCCGCCTTTTACAAATACCCCAATTTTGATGCTCAGGTTCTTGAGTATGTTCGAGCTGGTACCAAAGTGAAAGCCTCGCTTAAGCCTCGAGCTGGTATTGGTGGTTTCGGCGCATTTTTTAAAGTGAAGCTACCGAGTGGCAAAGTTGGCTGGATGACTGACGTCGATGTCTTGCCTCAGTACAAGGTCAAAAACAAGTCAGGAAGCCAGACTCAAACGAACCCTGATTTTAACAAAGCCAACGACATCATGGAGAATGCAGGCCGAGACCAGATCTATTTTGAGCGTTATGTTGGAGCCAACCTGGCCTATGTGAATTTCAGTGAAAAATTTGACAAAGGCACTCTTTCTTCCAATACGCCTATGTTTGGAGTGAGAGGGGTTGGGCCTGATTTGTTCTTTGGAAGCCCGCCCCTTGATTTTAGTTTTCAATTCTCTTTGGAGGCTCCAAGATATTACAGTGATTTTGCCAGTGGAGATGCAACGGGCTTTTTTGTGATCGCCGACGCCCTGTTCCCGTTTCCGTTCTGGTCATCAGACAGCTACTATTTTGGCTTGGGTCTTGGGCCGATGCTGACCTACACCAATTTTGCCGTGCAAGTTCGCTCGTCAGAGTTTGACTCACAGGAGCTTAGAATTGGCGCGGTGGCCGACTTAGCGGCAATGTTTAGGTACAAGAAATTCGCAGTTAAGATCGACTATAAGTACTACTACGAAGTGACCCAGTACGGTGGCTTAAATCTGTCGTTTCTATTCAACGTTAGGTAGCTTAGCGTTTCTGTAATTATCACTTTTTCTAAAGCTTCAATGCACTCGGGCTAAATTGAGGCGTTATCGGGGGTCTTAGGCTGGAAGAGCTTCTATATGGGCAGCCAAGCGGCCAAATTGACGCCCTGCCTTACCTGGCGGTAAGTGTCGTCAATTCAAGCTGCTAAGGTTTCGAATTGATGTTAGTTTTTCGAAATTATGTCGATCCATATATTAGCACCTGAAGTTGTCGATCAGATTGCTGCCGGAGAGGTAGTTGAGCGACCTGCGCATTTGATCAAAGAGTTAGTTGAGAATTCTCTAGATGCAGGGGCTTCAGAGATTGAGATTGAGTATGATGAGGGCGGTAAATCGGTTCGTGTGTCTGACAATGGCTCGGGCATAGACAAGTCTCAACTCACTCTTGCCCTGGCCCGTCATGCGACCTCTAAAATTGAATCATCTGAAGATCTTTGGAAGCTGAAGAGTTATGGCTTTCGAGGTGAGGCTCTTGCAAGTATTGCATCAGTTAGCCATTTTTCGATGGTGTCTCGACCTAAGAAGTCTGATCAAGCGTATCGCGTTGTTAGCGAATTTGGATCCATCACAGAGCCCTCGCCGTCTGGTGGTGAGCATGGAACTCAAATTCAAATTCGCGATCTTTTCCAAAATGTACCTGCACGCCTGAAATTTTTGAAATCAGATGCAGCCGAGGGCACTCAGATCAAGAATGCCCTGAAGGCTCTGGCTTTGGCCTACCCTGATGTCAGTTTTCGAATTCGCACTAAAGGTAAGCTCTTGTATTATTGGCCCGCTCAAAAGAGCCTTGAGTTGCGTGCTTGTCAGATTCTTGGCAAAGACCATATGTACTCAGAGCAGTACGAACTTGAAGGTATGAAGGCACACGTCAGCTTAGCTGCTCCAAATGATACCACAGGTAACTCTAAACAGATTTGGCTGTTTGTTCAGGGGCGCTGGGTTCAAGACCGATCCTTGCAAACAGCAGTCATGGATGGCTTTCGAAGCTTGCTCATGCATGGAGAGTTTCCTTATGCGGTCGTTTGGTTAGAGTGCCCACCAGATGCAATCGACATCAACATACATCCAACGAAGTCTCAGGTTAAGTTTCTCGATTCAAAGAATGCTTTTCGAGTCGTGCAAAGAGCAGTTCGTAAGGTGCTCGAGGCTGCTCCTTGGGTTGATGATATGCTTGAGGACGACACCTCTGTGTCGTCGCATTCTACCTCGGTAGAGCTTAAGTCGGAGCTGGCTCAGCGAGTTTCTGCTGAGAGAGAACAGGGTAAGCAGCAGCAGAATTTGAGCTTTCATGCCGGTGAGCTCAATAGGGTTCAGCTTCAGAAGAAGCAAGGTTTTCAGGTCGAATCCGAGCTAGAAGACCTTGAAATGAATGAGACTGAAGGTCGTAAATTCAAAGAGGAGTCAGAGCTCGACAGGCATTTAGGTTCTGTAGATATCAACGACACGATCAACATGGTTGTCGCTGTGCCGGAGTCGCAATACGTATCTCCAGCAGGTGCGACCTCTGATGCAGTCTCTGACAGTAAGAGTCGCCAAGCCGCTGAGGCGCAATCCGAATCAGCCAGTGGCAACTGGTCAAAACTACAAGTGTTGGGGCAAGCTCACCAAACCTACATTTTAGCGCAGAATGAAAAGTCGTTGTTTTTGATAGATCAACACGCAGCCCATGAGAGGGTGGCTTACGAGACCTTAATGAGTCGATGGCAAAGCGGTAAGATCGAAATTCAGAACTATTTGATTCCTCTAACTATTGATTTGGAGGCCGAAGACACAGAAGCGCTCTTGTCTGTAAAAGAAGATGTCGAGAGACTTGGTGTTTCGATCGAGCAACTAGGCCCAGAGGCCGTTGGTGTGAGTGCTGCGCCTGTGATCTTGAATGAGACTGCCATTGCCAAAAGCTTAGCCGAGCTCGCAAAGAGTGTGAGCGAACATGGTGGAGGTTATTCACTTGAGAATAGTGTGAGTCATGTCTGTGCAACCATGGCTTGTCATTCGGTGATTCGGGCTGGGCAAACCTTGAGCGAAAACGAGATGCGAGCCCTACTGGCAGCCATGGATGAGTTTCCGATGTCGAGCTTTTGCCCCCATGGCAGACCAGTATATATCGAGTACCCTTTTTCAAAAGTGGAAAGAGACTTTGGTCGAATCGTCTAAGTCTCCGTTGTTTTTTGTTGTGGGCACAACAGCGACCGGCAAATCAGGCCTTGCCATCGACGTTGCCGAGCAGTTCTCTGGCTGTATTTTTAATGCTGATAGTGTTCAGCTCTACCAGCGTGTCGATATTGGCACAGCCAAGCCATCACCCAGAGATCAGGCGCGGGCACCCCATCACTTTTTTGATGTCGTAGAACCTGGTGGTCAAATGACAGCAGGAGAGTATCAAGAGTTGGCGAGAAAACAGGTCTTGGAACTCTTGAAGTCGCAGGTCGTGCTGTTAGTTGGAGGCTCTGGTTTCTACATTCAGGCGTTTGAAAAGGGAATGATGCCCTCGCCAAAGTCTCCACCGAAGATCTTATCTGAACTCACTAAGCAGCTCGATGAACAGGGGGCTCAGGCTTTGCATGATGAGCTTGCTGCCAAAGACCCTGAGTATGCTACGAGGGTGAATGCCAATGACAGTTACCGTGTGATACGTGCCCTTTCGATCATTCGAGCCGAAGGCCGCTCAATGACTGAGATCGCCAAGCAATTTGAGCAAGAAAGAAAACAGAATGTCTTTCCGGTTGAACCAATCAAGATTGGCTTGAAACTGGATCGAGAGCTTCTGAGAGAGAGGGTCAGGCGCCGTCTTGAAGACATGGTTGCAAGTGGCCTTAAGGCAGAAGTGCAGAGTCTGATTGAGCAAGGGCACCGAGATTGGTCGCCCATGACAAGCGTCGGTTATAAAGAGACGGTTCAATTGTTAGAAGGAGAGATATCAGAGAGTGAATGGCTGCCTCTGATGGAGACATCAACTATGCAGTTAGCTAAACGACAAAGAACTTGGTTTCAACGTGACAAGTCGATAACTTGGTTCGATGCCGAATCAGAGAGGCAAAAGGCATTTGATTTTGCAGCCAGCCAAATTGAAAAAAGGAGAGCCAAATGAGAAGTATGACAGGCTTTGGAACTCATTTGCAGAAAACATCAGACTATGAAGTGCAGGTCACCATCAAGTCTATTAACGGTCGCTTTCTTGATGTGAAGCCACACTTGCCGAGAGCCTATCAGTGCTTGGAGGCGCAGATCAAAAAAACGGCAAAAGATGTTTTTTTGAGGGGAACGGTCGATATTTACATTCATCGCAAAGTTCTGAAGTCTGCCTCAAGTGATATCACGATGAACCTAGGCGCAGCTGAGCAATGGCTGAAGAATTACAAAAAGCTAGGTAAGGAACTGGGCCTAAAGGGAGAAGTCAGTTTGTTGGATGTTGCTGGTTTACCAGACGTTTTCACGGTTACCGAGCAACAGTCGGTTGCTGAAAAAGAAAAGAAAGTCTTAATGCAAGCGCTGAAGGCTGCAGTTAAAACCGCCCAGACAGAGAGACTTAGAGAGGGAAAAGCACTCAAGTCTGAAGTTAGTAAGCAATTAGGTCATTTGGGTCAGCTTCTAAAGCAAATTAGGACTGAGGTGTCAGAGGTGAAGCCAAAACTAGAGGCCAAGCTCAAGAAGAGGCTTGCGTCACTCATTGACGAGGAAGATATCGACCCTCAAAGGCAAGCTCAAGAAGTGGCAATATTAGTAGATAAGTCAGATGTCTCTGAAGAAGTGGTTCGGCTTGAGGAGCACCTTAAGAGGTTCAAAGAGCTGCTGAAGTCGGAGCAGTCTGTTGGCAAGAAACTGGACTTTTATTGTCAGGAGCTTTTGAGAGAATTCAATACTATAGGGTCAAAGTCTTCTTTTGCTGAATTGACAGCAAAAGTGTTGGATGCCAAAAGTGGTGTAGAGTCTTTGCGAGAACAGGTGCAGAACATAGAATGAGCGAGAAAATCATAATTCTAGTTGGGCCGAGTGGAGCCGGAAAAACCTCTTTTCTGGATAAAGCCCTTGGGGATTATAACCAACTCAAGGATATCATCACCTACACGACCCGTGAAATGAGGCCTGGCGAAAAAGAGGGCGATCCTTATCACTTCGTCAGTAAGCCAAAGTTCGAAGAGTTGATCTTAGAGGGCTTTTTCGTTGAGCACGCGAAAGTGCACACCAACCACTATGGGGTGCCAGAGCATTTGATTCGAGAGGCATGGGCAGAAGGTAGTACAGTAATCATGGATATCGATATCCAAGGTGCTGAAACTATTAAGAAAAAGTTTCCTCAGACAGTGGGCGTTTTTGTGATGCCGCCAAATTTAGATGCATTGCGTCAAAGGGTCATTAGCCGAGATGGTCAAAAACCAGACCTAGAAGTCAGAATGAAAAATGCAGAGCTTGAGATGCAAAAGGCCTCAGATTTTGAGCATCAGTTGGTTAATGACGACTTCGAGGCTTGTTACGCACAGCTTAAGAAAATCATTGATGAAACCCTCGAGGAGGGTTAAATTACCGGATTCATTGACCGGTAGGTGATGTGCCTAACCGAGAATAGTACTGGGTGGTGACACAAGGTCGCTGCCCCCCCCTAAGGAGTTTAAATTGGCTAGAGTCACGGTTGAAGATTGCTTGGAGAAAGTTGATAACAGATTTGCCTTGGTTTTGTTGGTTGCTAAAAGAGCTAAGCAGCTTCTCAAAGGTGATGAGTGCACAAGTCCGGGTAAGAATAACAAGTACATCGTAAACAGCCTTCGTGAAGTTGCAGCTGGGAACGTGTATTTCAACCAAGACACTGAGCGTGGCAGCTCTGAGAGTCAGATTGAACAAGATCTTGCCCGCTAATTCAATAGGCTAAAGTCGAGCAAATAGCTGCTCTGTAGGCCAGCTTTACCACTCGCCAACTTCGTATTTCAACATCGTTTGCAGCAGATTTCTGTATTGACCTTTAGAACATGGGTGGTTCGAGAATAGAGGCGGCTAAGTCTCTAGTTTGTTTGTGAATCTTCCGTTAAGAGTACTGGGTCTGGCTCAAGTTTTACATCGTAAAATCAGACCCCTTGAAAGGTTCGTGGGCCTTGGTTATGCGGCTTGAGTGTAAAGACTCAAGAAGCCAACTTTGGTCACAGTTTGAGAAAGGCAGCAATGAGCGGCGAGGCAGGCAACCAGGAAGGGCTTCGTGAGAACATGGTAGAGTCGATTGATGACCTACTGAGTCTCATAACCCAATACTATCCGGGTGCTGATTTAGATTACATGCGCAGAGCTTATGAGTTTTCTGAAAAAGCTCATGAGGGCCAGATTCGAAGAAGTGGGGAGCCCTACATCTCCCACCCTCTCGGAGTCGCCGGCATTCTTGCTGATCTCAGACTCGATATGGCAACTGTAGCAACCGGCTTGCTACACGACACGGTCGAAGATACCGACGTCACTCTCGAAGATATTGAAAGAGAGTTTGGCGAAGACGTTCGTCACCTTGTTGATGGTGTAACGAAGATTTCAAAAATGACTTTCCGAAATACTCACGAGAAACAAGGCGAGAATATTCGCAAGATGATCGTGGCGATGGGTAAAGACGTAAGAGTGGTTCTAGTTAAGCTGGCTGATCGGTTGCACAATATGCGAACCTTGAATCATATGCCACCTGAGAAGCAAGCACGTATTGCGAGAGAGACCCTTGATATTTACTCACCTTTGGCTGGCCGATTGGGGATCAGTTCTATCAAAGTTGAGCTCGAAGACTTGAGTTTTAGATACTCGCAACCTGATTCTTTCTACTCATTGGTGCAAAAGGTTTCTAAAAAGAAGCGTGAGCGCGAAAAGTATATCGACGAGGTCAAACGTGATCTGACCGACGAAGTTGCAAACAGTTTGAAGTCGAGCTTTGAGATTTCTGGCCGGCCAAAGCACTTGTATTCGATCTTCAAGAAGATGCAGGGCCGAGGCATTGATTATGAACAGGTCTACGATGTTTTGGCTTTTAGGGTAGCCGTCAGCTCAGTGCCAGAGTGTTACGAAATTTTGGGTTTGATACACAACAAGTGGAAGCCCATACCTGGCAGGTTTAAAGATTTTATCGCCATGCCGAAGGCCAACAACTATCAGAGTTTGCATACGACTGTTATCGGACCAGGCGCTGAGAGAATTGAGATTCAGATTCGTACCCATGAAATGCATCTTGTCGCAGAGATGGGGATTGCCGCCCATTGGAAGTACAAAGAGGCCTCTCGAGGTATCAGTGAGCAGGGGAGTGCGGGCGATATCGACAAGTTCAACTGGCTAAGAGAACTTGTTAACATGCATCAGCAGACGTCAAGCCCCGACGAATTTTTAGAAAATGTAAAGTCTGACCTTTTTGATGCTGAGATTTATGTCTTCACCCCAAAGGGTGAGGTTAAAGAGTTTCCCGATGGTGCAACACCAATTGATTTTGCCTACTCTGTTCACACTGATGTTGGTAATCAAATTGTGGCTGCCAGAATCAATGGAAAACTTGTCTCTCTAAAACAAGCTCTACAAAACGGCGACACGATTGAGATCATCACCTCTAAGAATCAGACGCCCAACAAGGATTGGCTGAACTATGCTGTGACGACTCGCGCGAAGACGAAGATTCGTCAGCATGTGAAGGCAGAGCAGAGAAAGCGTGCTCTCGAGATTGGAAAAGAGCTACTCGACAAATCGATCAGAAAATATGGCAAATCACCACAGAAGTTCTTGAGTGGTGTCGACTATGAAGCCACTGCCAAAGACTTCGGGGCAAACAGCGTCGATGATGTCTACATTAGGGAGGGGTACGGAGCTGTAAGTCCAAAACAGATCATTGAGAAGAGCGCCCCAGATCTCTCAAATCAACCGAGCGAAGAAGAAAAAGAAACGAGCTTTTTGCAGAGGGCCTTTAAGTCAGCTGCCAACAAGACCAAAAAGAACAAGTCGATGATTAAAGTCGATGGAATGGACGACGTTCTCGTACGTTTTGCCAAGTGCTGCAATCCGATACCAGGGGATTCGATAGTGGGTTTCATTACCCTCGGTCGAGGTATTGTGATTCATACCTCTGAGTGTGAAAAAGCATTTGAGCTCGATCAAGATCGCCGTATCGATGTCGACTGGAACAGCACCTCGAAGGGTAGCGACAATGGCCGAATGGTAAAGATTCGTGTGGTCTCACATGATGTCTCGGGCTTGCTCAAGCAGATGACTGAGGTGTTCTCTAGCCATGGTGCTAATATTCACAATGCTGAGGCCAAAACGACTAAAGATTTAAAGGCCGTTTGTATCTTTGATGTGAGTGTTCATGACACCAGCCATCTTCATCAGGTCATGAGTGAAATCTCAAGGCTTAAAGGTGTCTTGGGTGTAACTCGAATGACGAAGTCTTAACAAGCCCTAAAAAGAGAAGCCAGCTCCAACACGAACCGCAATTATGTTAGCTGTCACATCTTCAGATGATGGAAGCAAACCATACTCAACCTGAAATGGTATGTAGAAGCTCGGTGATGTGAAGTAGTCAAAACCAAAACCTGCAGACATCACAGAAGTGTTTGTCACTGATTCTTCGTCAAGTGCAGAAGAAGATTTTGATAGTGGCACGAGCAAGGTAAAGCCAGCACCCACCCAAGGGCGAAAGCTTCCCTCTGTAATCACGTAGCGACCCCACAGATCAAGGGCGAAGTACATAATATCAGTGGTACAAGCGTCTTCGAAAGGAGAGGAGTCACCACAGAGTTCTTCGCCAGCAGTACTGAACTGTTCAATACCGCCCATTCCTCGAAACCAGACATTGTTGAGCAATTTGTAATCGAGGAGCCCCTTGGCGCTAAAGCCATTGCCAGACATTGAGACTTCATCTCGGTCAGCGCCGGTGTCATCTTTTAGTTTTACGTTCATAGAGTTCTGTGAAAAACCGGCTATGATTCCCCAATAAGAGTCTTGCGCTCCACTGGCTGAAGAGCCTGATGATGAAGACTTTGCCATTGCTTTGCCCTTAGAGCCTTTTCTTTTTCTTGCAGAGCCTGATTTCTTAGGCCGGTACTGCAGAGTGTAGCCCTTCTTCGCTCGGCCTTTACCCAAAAGGGCGAGGGCTTTGTTGCCCTTGATCTTCATGATTTTGAGAATCCCTTTCTTCTTACCAGCAGAGTTTAGAAGATAAAACAGGTCACCTTTTTGAGCCGGCTCGCCTTGCAGGTTGACCAAGAGCTTTTTGCCTTTGACGCCGACAACTTGTGCAGAAAATCCAATTTGTGAAAACACAATCAGCGATACGAGAACTATCAGTTTGGTCAAAGTTGTGAATCGATGCTGGGTCATACTTGGCTCCTCAATATGACTAAAATTTTAGTCAATACAAAGACTTATGGCAAAAACTCGCTGCATTGAGGGCACTCTAGCTAAGAGATTTAGACAATGGCCAAGACGAGACTCGAGATGAAAGGCCAGTGTGCTGCTTTTTTGGTGTCTCAGATCAAGACCTCGGTATCGTCAAACTCAATCTATGCGGCCTGATAACTGGTTATCAGACAAATTTGTTACCCTATTTCGCCATGTGACCTGGGCATAATAGAATAAATAAGAGAGCAATCGAGGGGAAAATGTTTAAAGCAAGGTTAGTTGTGCCGTTTATTCTGGCGCTCACATGTGGTTTGGTTCTCACAGTCTTTCAAAACTGCGGAAGTTACAAGACTCGTCAAACAATGCTGGGTCCTGCCTTTACTAAGGGCAACAATGGCGACGGCTATTCAGGCATTGATCAAGTTTTTATTTATCCAAAAGTTACCGAGAGTGGTTCGAGTTTTTCAATTGAAAGCTCAGAGTATATTCTCGACGGCTATGAGTTTGAATTGCTTCACGGAACGGCTATTCTGAATTCGTTTCCAGATGGTACCGGCGCTTTTG
>JABSOQ010000070.1 GCA_013216195.1 Bdellovibrionales bacterium | reverse complement strand
CGCAAACCTGGCATAGGCATTGTCATACATGGGGCTGCGATCGAGAACGGTGTGTTGAACCAAACTTCTCTGTAAACATTCACATTGAGAACGAAGACTCTGACGATCTCGGCGATAATTGCCAAGTCGTGACTGATATCGCTAGCGATCTTTGGACCATGACCAAGTCGGCCAGGGCTCGAGTCATCTAAGTCTTCATTTGCAAAGCGGTAAGCACTCATCGGGCGACTTCCAAGCACCAATTGCTCTTCGAGAAAAGAGAGGTCAACCGGGTTCGCTTTAGTGGCCAAGCCACCAAAGATTAGTAGTGTCACCAGAAGTGCTCTCACCAGGGCTCCTATAACTTTGCGGTTAGACTCAAAACCGCAATTATAAACCTTAAGTCAAGGATCTCACAGGCGTGCACAGAGATGGTGAAAGATCTATATTAGGAGCCGAAAATCGGCAGATTCAAACTCTAGCCCAACCCAAGACTTCACTCCCAAATGGCGTCTTCAAGCAGTAAGCCGTTCGTTTCAAGGCCCGAAATGGCTTTGATTTCTGTAACTTGTCTGTGACCATTGACTCGCTTAACGACGACAATTTCATTCAAAGAAGACAATATAAGCTGTCTGATGGTTTCTTTGCCCCATTGCGGGGCTCCCATTTGTACTAGCATTTCAAGCCTTAGCAGAGCTTCTCGACATGAGCTGGCGTGCAGGGTGCCCAAAAAGCCAGAGTGCCCGGTCGAGAGGGCAAGCAATAGGTCTTTAGCCTCAGGGCCTCTGACCTCACCGACAATGATGCGGTCAGGCCTCATCCGTAGCGATTCTTTCAATAAGTCACCGAGGTCAAAGTCTCGAAGTGTTGAGACAAGATCTTGCCGAGTCAGCAATTTTGCACAGTTTTGATGTGGCCGAATCAGTTCGTCTGTGTCTTCTAGTATGACAAGTCTTTCATTAGTAGAAATAAGCTGAATGAGGCAGTTCACAAGTGTCGTCTTGCCTGAACCAGTGGGGCCAACGACCAAGATACTTTTATGACGACTTATTGATTCCCCAAGGTGAAGCTCTTGCTTTTGACTAAGTGTTTGTTTCTCTCGCAAAGTCTTCAATTTGAATTGGGCTTGTGACTGTCGCCTAAGTGTCAGTACTGCTCCCTGTTCGCAAAGTGGCTTGGTAATGACATGCACTCTAAAGCCACGCCATTTGCCATTTGCTATCGGTATATTCATATCAACTTTCAGGTCGGCTTCAGACAACACCCTTTCTAAGAAGCGGTCGAACGACAGCTTTGTAAGAAAGCGACCTGAATGTTTGATGAGCTTGCCGTGTTTTTCGAAGTGAATCGAATCTTCAGTCAGTATGATTTCGGTAATGTCTACGTCTTCTAGTAACACTGTGGCAGGTCCATCTTCTAGATATTCAGCGGCTAAGTGCTCTCGAATAGCTTCGGGTGCGTTCTCAATCTTTTGATTGAGGTGATCGTCAAGGCTTTGGCTTGCATGAAGGTGGAGCGGGTCTTGGCCATTGACCTTGCTGTCGGAGCTAAAGTTCTCTATCACAGTCGTTGCATAGTCTTTGAGGTTCATACTACTCCTCCATACCTTCGGGCAAACGAGTTCGGGTTGGGAGCTCCTCATAACTAAGTACCTCTGGTGTTACGAACACAATCAATTCAGTCTGTCGAGACTGATAGCGAGGGCTGCCGAATAGTCTACCTAGCACGGGTATTCTTGAGAGATAGGGTAAACCCTCTTGTGACTGAGACTTTGACTTTCGAATAAGGCCTGAGAGCACAATGGTCTTCTTGCTAGCCAAATCAAATTGCGACTTCACCCTATTGGTTTCGAAAGTGGGCAACTGACCGACCATTTGACTAAGATTTGGCACCGAGATTTCAATCTCTACCGAAAGCTTCATTGCGCCCCTATGATCTGCCAAGGGTTGAAAGTTCATGATGATCCCGTGTTTCTTCCATTGAACATTTTGATTGCCCCAGCCAGCTATGCGAATCGGTATCTCACCGCCGGCATGAAACTCAGCCTTTTCTCCACTTCTCGAAAGCAGTCTTGGTTTGGCAAGAATTTGACCTGTGCCATTTGACTCTAGAGCAGCAAGCTCTGCACTTAAGACATTCCATCTCGCCTCTGGTAGTATTTGAGTAGAGTATTTACCATTGTCACCCCACCTGAGACCAAGCTCTCTTTCAAATGTTTTGTCGACCTCCGCAATCATGATTTCTAACTGTACAGATGGCACTTGCGACAGTTGCCCTTCATTCAGCTCGATCTGAAAGCCATACTGCTTCAATTTGTTGGCGACAGGGGTTTTGGCTGGCATCTCTGCATTGTTGAAGTAGGCCTTCGGTTCAGGGAAGAGCTCCAGTTGATTCGAAGAGAGCCCAAGCTCTTGTAGCAAGCTGTTCTTCCAGCCAGTTAACTCATTCACCAAAAGAGGATGAATCTTTGCTCTCATAGCAAAACCAGCTTGATGCTTATGAGCTAGCCCTGTCACCACGGTCCAATCCTCAGCCCTCAACAGGTCTCCGGTGATTTCGACAGTTCCCAACTGATTAAAGTGGGCTTTTATGCCTCTAAAGCTCCGTAAGGTTTGGTTGAGTTCTTTAAAGAAGTTAAGCGACTTCTCACTTACGACCATGACCTCATATTGGGCTGGGCCAATTTGTAGCCAGGTGTGGCCTTTGGCAAGCGCTAGCACTTGCAGGCGATTGCCTTGATCTTGAATTTTGAGCACCTTGCCGTTACCCAGACTGACTGGGCTTTGTGCATTGGTGTTGATGATATGAGATTGGCCAACTGATAGGTAGAGGGTTTCAGCTAAAGCTAAGTTCATATTCAGGAGAATTGCGGCGAGCAGTGTGGTGATTTTCATGTTGATATTGAGTGCAGAATTCGGACAGCTCCCTCAGGGCTACGTTCTGCTGTCTAATAGGTCTGCGATCCGATTTTCGGCCGTCTCTTTGTCGGACAAAAGGGGCCAGTAAGAGGCCAGTTTTGTGGCTGTGGTTAACGCTATTGGATTAAGCCATCAGGCCTTAGGCAGTTGAAACGATGCTGTGAAGAAAGGCTTTTCAGACTCGATTTTCAATTCAGAATCATGCGTCTTTAAAAGAGCTTGGCAGACACTTAAGCCTAAACCAGTTCCAGAGGTGTGGTTCAAAGCATTTTCGTCTAAATGAAAGGGCTTCAAGATCTCAGAAATAGCTTTTGCCGAAAGAGTCTTCTTGCCTTTGTTCACAACACTTACTCTGACCCCTTCATCTGAGTCGTCGACACTGAGTTTAATTTCAGACTTTTCATCAGCAAATTTGACAGCGTTCTCTACCAGCCTTTCAAGAACTGAAGAGACCACATTCTGGTCGGCTCTGAACTTGGCGTTGGCGGGTGCCTCGATGATGGCGATGTCTTTTTTCTTCGCTGCCATTTCAAACTTTTGAGTCACAGACTGAATGACATCTTTGGCATTTACTTTTTTAAGCTGAATCTCTTTGACCCCGGTCTCTGCAGAGACCAGCTCGAGAGAATCATGAATAATGGCTTGCAGTCTTTGGCTGGCTTGTTCAATACGATTTGCACTCAATTTCTGCTCTTCATTTAGGTTAGACTCCATAAGCATCTGCAGGTAGCTCAGAATAATAGTTAGGGGAGTCTTCAGCTCGTGATTAATCAGTAGCATGAAATTCGACTTTGCGTGGTCAAGCGTCTTGAGCTCATCGAGGGCCTTTTGAAGCTGAATGTTCTTTTGCTCAAGTTCACCTTGAAGCTCATATCTCTCGATGGCTGTGTCGACGGTCTTGGCAAGGTCAATTGGGTCCCAGGGTTTTGTTAGGTACCTGTAGATTTGGCCCATATTGATGGCGGCGATAACTGAGTCGATATCTGTGTAGCCCGTCAGAAGAATGCGCATAGCGGTTGGTGCATACTTCATAGATTTCTCTAGAAACTCAACACCTGTCATTTGAGGCATCCGTTGATCGCTGATAATCAATGAGACTTCGGGGTCTGATTTGAGTATTTCGAGCGCTTCTTTGCCAGAAATAGCCTTCTGAACGCGGTATTTCTTGCGAAATAAGCGCTCTAGAGCGTCTACATTGTCTTTCTCGTCATCTACGCAGAGAATCGTGTGCTTAGCCATAATGAGCTCTTATTAAAGCAGTATATCTGCAGGCGGTCACTGAGCTTTCTCATAATGAAAAAAAACTCTTAATTTGTCGAACAGATGTACCGATACAAGGTCTAGAGAGTCAGGCATCACATGATATCTCTTCAAATCCTTCGTCCTGCACGTGTGCGACCTAAGTCTACTTTGACTGACAATGAGTCAAGTCCAGCATCGAAAGTGTCGATCTTCTTTGAGAATTGAATGTTACAATTGGGTCATAGGGACCTGACGACGGAGCGTATTCCTATGAAAAAGATCTTCTATCATTTACTTGTTGCCCTTCTGGTGTGTAGCCAGTCGGTATATGCGAACCTCTGGGGTTCTGGAGTTTGGGGTGGTAACCAAGCTTGTCCTTATGATGAAGAGGAAGACAACCGCTACGATGCCGAATACTACATTGAAAACGATGAGCAATTAGAAGGTTACAGAGAAATTCTTGAAAGAAAGCGCGCTGCACTCCGTAGAGCAGAGCAAAGGTACGAATACTACAAAGAGAAAGCCGAAGAAGCTGAGGATGACATCAAGAAGGTAATCACTAGCGATGCCTTCAACGAGGGGATCCGAACTCACTTTGAGAGAAACTCAGATGGAGAGTCGGCTTGCCCAAGTGATTACGAGCCTTGCTGTTACCCAAATGATGATACGAGAGGTTGTTCGAATAATACGCCGTTTGACCCTGATGCCGCGGGCTCAGGGACTCCCGCGACAAGTCAGTACAACAGCCCTGCTAAAGATTTGCGTTATGCACTCTCGCCGTTTCGTTTTCTTGGTGGAGGCTGGCCACAGGCTGAGCCGAAAATTATCGATGCGACTCCACAAAGACGGCCTGTACAAAACATCGCACGTAATAGAAAAAATGGTTTGAATAGATTTCCTGCAGGTAACCCGCAGGATGCTGCTCCAGCAGCAGGTGTGCCCTCAGGTGGTGTGCCAATAGCTACAGAAGATCGTGGCGAGCCAGCTGTGGTTGAAGAAGAACCTTTGCAAATCATCAACCCGATCCAGGCGCCACCTGCAGTCATTGCAGCTCCGATAACTCAGCCTGAGCCAGGCCCTACGACAGATTGTGGAGAGGGTGCCACTTACACACCTGGTGTAGGTTGTGTTGCCAACGATGTGCCTGATCAAGATCTGGAGATAGTCGAAGAACTGATTCCTGAGCCAGACCCTGTTGTTGAGGTTGTAACTACAATTGGTGATCCATCTTTCGATGTCGACAGAAGTCGTTGGCAGATTCCGGCACCTTTTTGCCAAGATGCAAGAGTGCCCGTTATGCAAAATGGCAGAAAAGTTGGAGAGAAAGTTAACACCTACAACTTTTGGAACGGCCAAGAAACAAATGTTGGTCGCGCAAGAGTCGGCCGGGCTTTAGCAACTTGTGACGGCCGAGTTTCTCCAAGCATTTGTCAGCTACCAACTTATGTCTACGAGGTCATTAAAGAGGGCGCTGGCGAGCAAGGTAGCCGCAAACGTGAAGACTGCGAAGATGGTCTTGAAGATTGGTACGATGACTACGCCGATATGCTAGATTACCGCGATCGTGTTCGAGAGCTTGAAGACGAAATTCGTGACTACGAACGTAAGCTTGAAGATGGAATCGAGACTATTGAAGATGATTTAGCTGAAGGTCTTGTGCCTTGTCTTTCTGGTGACTGCCCACGGGATGGTCGCGAAAGAAGAATGCGCCCAGGTCTGATTGGTGACATTTTAAAGATTGGTGCTGGCGCACTTTTGACTGGCTACTTGGGCCGACGAGCTATCGATCAGTCGACTCGTGCGGGTTATCCAGCTCCGCCTTTGACTTATGCAGCTATGGGCTGGCCATTTATCAATGCAGGTCTACAGGGTATTATGGGTGGTTCATGGGGTTGTTCGAACACAATTTATGGTAATCAAAGTGCGGCAGGCCCATTTGGCCCTTACGGTATGATGACAGGTGGCTTGTACCCAACCATGGGTGGGGTATTTGGTTATCCTCCAGGTATGTTTGGTAACCCTATGGGTGGTGGTATGTACATGCCTGGTATGTTCCCAGGTGGTATGCCGGGTCCTTGGGGTGGTTTAATGCCAATGCCAGGTGGCTTTCCGGGTATGGGTGGCCTCGGTGCACAATTTGGTTTGAATACACCTTGGGGAGGTCTAGGAGGCTTTAGCCCTTATGGTATCGGTGGAATGGGACCATTCCCAATGGCAGGTTTTCCTGGCGGTGGAGCGCTTCCTCCGTTCTTTCCACAAGCTGGTTTGAACCCTTATTTTGGTGGTGTAGGCGGTATCAACCCGGGCGCGATTCCGGGCATGGGTGGCGGGTTTAACCCTTATGGTGGTAACCCCTTTAACCCATACGGCAACCCTTTTAGCCCATTCGGAAACCCATACGGTGGCGGCATGGGTAACTTCGGTATCAATTCACCTATGTTAGGTGGCCAAGGTTTGCAGCAGCAAATTATGCAGCAACAGATGGCAGCACAGAGATCGTTGATGCAGCTATCTATACAGCAAGCTCAAAGAGAGCAAATGAGAATGACTCAATTGAATGTTTTGTACCAAGATTTAGCTCGTATTCAATCTCAGATCTCTTCTTTGAACACGGGTAGTATGTTCTCTGGTGGTTTACCTTTCTCAGGGTCTACTGGCAGCATATTCGGTGGTATATCTGGCGGCTTGCAGTTGCCTGGCCTGAACATTGGCGGGAGCATTTACGGTGGCGTGAATGGCGGTTTCATTAACGGTACGAGCTTTCCTGCTCCTACGGGCTTCAACCCAAGCCCTACCGGTGGAAGCAGACCACCAAGTTCATCTTCACCCCGATAAGCTGAACATCAAAATCGATATGAAACTAGAGAGGCCCTGGCAGCCTCTCTTTTTTGTGCATCGCTTTGCAAATTGCCTAAGGTCCGACTTCAGCGTATTTCTTTGATATGTCTTTCACAGGTCTTATAGCAAACGCATACGATAGCCATTGTCATTTTGCAGCCACAGGCGAAATGAATCAAACCCTTCAACTAGCGAGCCTCACTAGTGCTGAGCAAGTTCTTGATCTAGATCAGACTAAAATGCATTATCGCGGTGATTGGTTGATTGGCTTTGGGTGGGATGAAAACAAATGGGCTAGCGAGCTACTGCCGCATCGCTCGACACTTGATCAAGCTTTTGGAGAACGGTTGGTATCGTTCTCAAGAGCAGACGGTCACGCAGCCTGGGTGAGTACCTCTGTTCTGCAAAAACTGGGTTGGCTCAATAGTGATGGCAAGCTAGCAGGCCCCTTGCCGAATACTCCTGGTGGAAAGATTGTACTCGATGATGCGGGTGTACCTACAGGTGTTGTGATTGATGCTGCAAAAACACATGTCGATCACATTCTACCAAAAGTGAGTTCACATCAAATGAATAGCTTTTTACTTTCGGCAATTGCCGAGTTTCATAAGAATGGCATTACACATATTCGTGACATGAGTTGCTCAGAGCTGCAGTGGAACGAAACTTTGAAGCTTGAGGGTAGCGGTTTACTGAAAGTTGCTATAGAGCAAACTTTCAGTGCCGAGACACCCGATCAATTCGACAAAGCTTATGACCTCGCCCAGCGAGCTATGAAGGTGAAAACTCGTAATGTGAAACCTGTAGCAATGAAGGTTTATTACGACGGGGCATTGGGTTCAGAGGGAGCCTTGTTGAGTGAGCCCTATAAAAGTGGCTCAGGTGTTGGTTTAAAGCTATTAACTAAAGATCAAGTGCAGTCATTTTTGAAGCTGGCTTGGGAGATCGATCTTGCGCTGGCAGTGCACACTATTGGTGACCTCGCTGTTAAAGAAGTGGTTGAGGCCGCGATCGAGCTTTGGGATCAAGGCTTAACAGGTGACTTACATCTTGAGCATGCTCAGCTAATTTCTCCAGAGACGCTTGAGGCAATGAAGGGTAGGCCGATCAAGTGCTTTATGCAGCCTTGTCACTATTTGTCTGATAAGTCGTTTTTGAAATCAAAGTTAACTGATCGTCTGCTCTCTTTTTTATTTCCTTATAAAAAGTTAGAAGACATGGGTCTCGAGTTCTATTTTGGTAGTGACACACCCATTGAGCCGCCTGAAGTCAATTTGAACTATCTGGCAATGCTCGAAATGGATCAGATGGGTGTGCCACGGCCTGCAGCCGAGTTCGAGCTTTTGCACTCGCATCCTGACCGCAGTTGGATTCAGAACTGTCATAGCAAGTTTGTAGATGGCAAAGTCACTGGAGTCAGCTTCGACGGCGAAATGGTGATTTAGCGGTCAAAAGAGCTTGTGGGCTCGACGCTCTTTTTACGGTTATTGCCCGAGCCTGATCTTTGGTTTTGGTCATAAACAGCTGCAGAGGTGACGACTGCTCCAAGGCCGATCCAAAGCCACTTGTTTTCCCACCACTTGCTTGGTCTCCTGGTTTCGTCGAGAACCTCATTTGATACTGAGATGTCGTTTCGAGATCGAACTGGCCTTAGTTTCTCGAGGTCAAGAGCGGGCGGGGGCTTCGGTTTAGACTGAGCAGCCTTAGTCTTGACCGGGGTCTTGGTTGCAACTCTGAGATGAGTTTCATCTCCGCAAAATGAGTTCTCATCGATAAGAATCAAGTTCAGGTTTTGATCGAGCTTGGTAGAGCAGTCGGTAGCGATGAGTGGCCTTGGCTGATGTTGCTGTGAGATCAATTGCTCTGATTTCGTTAAGACCTCGAAAGCCTCTACTGATGAAGAGTAAAAAGAGAATAAGCCTACCTGATTCGAGTGTCGAATCTGAATAGTCGACTTATTGCTCAAGCTGATAAAGTTGCCCTCATAAGCCAAAATTTCATAGCTTTTCATCCATCCTGTTATCGGCACAGTGATAGTTCTGTTGGTCTCTGTGGCTGCTTTAAACGCTTGAACTGTCTGAGGCGAAAAGACAGTCTTATCGACCTCACTGAGGCTACCAAAGCCTAGCGCGAGCTCCATAGCGAGCGATTTTTCTGCTGGGCGCTCTGACAGCTCCCAAACTCTAAGGGCGCTAAACAATAGAATCTGTCGCTCTTTAGCTCTCCATTGAGCTTCGTTGCTTAGCTCTAATACCCACCGAAAAGCCGAAATCGCAGTTTGTTCATTTTGATTAAAGAAAGCCTCGCTGGCGCTCGCAAAACGATCTTGCAACTGCTCAGCCTTTTCAGCCGGGCTAGAGTGCTCTTGCGAGAGATATTCTGCGTACGAGACCGAGTTTGGGCGGGCTAAAAGATAGCCAGAAAGCTGCACTTGAGTGGTTTCACGAGTTGAAACGACAATAGGGGCTCCCCCAGCATGCGCCAAGTTCGCATACAATTGTGAAATAATGACTATGGCTTTAACAAAAGGTCTCGTCATATCGTCTCAGTCCCTATGAGAATGGCTCGTTTCGTCTTTGCTTTTTGTCTAACAAAAACTGTTCCAGTTTCTTGATCATCAATTTCAACCACTGCAGTTAAATTTTGGTTTTGAGGTACGAAGCGAGCAACCGCATGTTTGGGCACGATGGCGACAAACTCCTGAGGGTTCTTTGGGGCTCGAATGACCTTCAAGCCTGTAACAAGCGGCTTTGATAGGTTGTCTGTGTAAAGGGTTACTACAGCAAATTCATCTATGAGGATGCTGAGTGAATCTGCATTTTTTAGGTCCAGCACGAGCAGTTCGTGACCCTTTGGAATCAGCCCATTTAGGCTGAGTTGTTCTGCCGCCTTCTCCGCAGACTTCTCGTTGCCAAAAAAATCTAAGTAGACTCCCAACACGAGCAAAACTAAGAACACAGATATCAGACTCTTTCTCCAATCAGTCGAGAGATGTAAGAATTTTTCGATCATTTGATAACTCCTTGGAATTGAAATTGTTTGTCAGTGCGTATTGAGAGTACTTGCATCTTGGATGTCAGTGCTGCAATTGTGATGACAACGAATGCCAGAACCACGCAGGTCTCGACTAGGCTTTGCCCGGATTGTGAAGAATGGGCACCCATTTGCTTCGCCTCCTTTTTAAGGTTGTTCCGCACGCAATGTGAAGACGGATTGAATTCTGTTTTAAAGCCTTTGAAATTGCCGCAGACTCAATTTTCACGTCGTAGGCCCAAGTCAGTGAACTGATTTGAAGTTGCTCGAGTGAAGGCGAGGGTTTGTAGGTTGGTGATCCCCATCTGTCGGGTTGCTTGATAACGGCAAGCTTTTGGGGGTGAGTTAACCTAGCTCTCTGGTTTGGTTTTGAAGAGGCGAGTTTAAGTCGAAGTTTTCCCCAAGCAAGTGAAGATTGCAAAATGATGTGGTTTTGTTTGGCCCTCAAGGCACGTTGTTGAGCCTTGATAATCTCGAGTGCTAATTGGGCAGCAGCCAATGCAGGAGGGTTTGATCTTGCAGCGTTTCGTACCCGTGTTGCGATCTTTCTTTTTTTTCGTAAGGACAAGGCCACCGGATTAAGATTAAGTAGATGACGAAGTAACTTGGCCTGACTTGTTTGGGTATCCAATAGAGATTTTTGACAGTTGAATTGCTGCCGGTTTTTGAATGTCATGATCTTGTAGGTGAATGCTGCCGCGAACAATGTTGAGGCGATAGTCAGAAACAAAGTCAGTGACAGAGCTAGAAAGCCTCTAGAGTCGTTTGCCTTAATACAATTCTCAATAGCCACTTGGATACCTCAGTGTTTGTGTATAACTGATGACTCTTAGGTCAAATCTGTCGACAAATGGCTGGCTGAGACGCCATTTGAGATCGACAAAAAATCTGTACCGGTTGTTAACCAGATTGAAGGTCTTTATGCCTCCAAAGGGTAGAGTGGATGCCAGCTTAGCTTTGATAGCGGCTTTGCATGCCAAGGAAGGCTGGCCTTCGGCTACACAGATTAAGGCTTGGTAACCATAGTGATTAATAGTCAGCTGGGTAAAGACAACATAAATGGCGCAGCAAGCGATTATAAAAAAAGCTAGAACTGCTGAGGCACTAGCGGCAGATTCAATGGCTATTGAGCCTCTTTGATTTGAGATGAGGCATTTGCTGAGATTTGACCTACTCACGACCGCGACTGCCATTCAAAAAGTCAGAAAGGTCTCTCTTTCGAAGTTGTTCATCTTCGACCTTTTCAAGTGGAGCTTTGCGGTTACATTGCTTACCTTGTAGTCCACACACTATGTTTGCAAATTGCGCGTTCACATTTTTATTTAGAACTCTGACAATTCCGATGGTAGCGACTGCCATCAGAGCTACCAAAATTAGGTACTCAATAAGCCCTTGGCCACGTTCATTTTGAAGCTTAGTCATGATCACCTCCGTTAGGAGGCTTAGATGCAATTGGTTGCCTTAAGGTAGGCGGGGTTCAGGTAACAACTGAATCCAATTCTCGGACGCTATTGATCTGGTCCGGTTACCGGAGAGTTTACTTTTTCTTTTTTGCGGCTTTCTTTGCTGCCTTTTCGGCTTTTCTATTGGCGATGATTTGTTCGAGGATCTCAAAAGCTTCAGATTGAAGATCGTTTTCATACACGAATCTGTAAAAGCCTTCGATCTCGGGGCTTTGTCTAAATTTCTTGCTTGAGGCAGGCAGGTTGTCAGAGGTCTGAAAGTCAATTGAGCTGCCATCATCAGAGAGTTTTACTTTACCTGCCATTGCGTATGATTCCTTTGTGTAGAATTGCTCAGACCCTAACCAAAATCATAAAATTGGTCAACAGCAGTAGCCTGCAGGGCCTCTGTGGATAAGGCCTCGTGATAATTCTGAATTCTCTCTAGCTTTCGGTTTTCGGCAGCCTACATCTGTGTTAAGAACCTTTGCATTTCAAGCACTTAACGAATTGAAGAGCGCGTGCAACCAGAGCCCGATAGCTGGGCGTCAGGGAGTGAGGAAGCATGATCAGAATCGATGGAAAAGAAGTTTCGAAGGCCATTCGTGAGAAAATTAAGTCTGAAGTTGCTGAACTTGGCTTCTCTCCTGGGCTGGGCGTGGTTTTGGTGGGTGATGACCCGGCGAGCCAAGTGTATGTGCGCAATAAGTTCAAAGCCTGTGAGACCGTGGGAATGACCAGCTTTGAAACCAAGCTGCCAGCTGACGTTTCACCTGCCGACCTAAAAAAGGCCATCGAAGACTTGAACAACAACCCCGAGGTTCATGGCTTTTTGGTTCAGCTGCCGCTGCCAAAAGGCTTCGATACCGATGAGGTACTTAGCTGGGTTGATCCTAAAAAAGATGCCGATGGTTTGACGATTGAGAACATCGGCTTGTTTCACGCCGGTCAGCCAAGAAGCATTCCTTGTACTCCGCACGGAGTGATCAAAATGATCAAGCACTATGACTTCGCTATCGAAGGTAAAAATGCAGTTGTGATTGGTCGCAGTCAGATTGTCGGCTGGCCAATGGCTCGATTGCTTATGAATGAAAACGCTACGGTTACCGTCTGTCACTCTCGAACCCAAGATCTGAAGTCTTTTACAAAACAAGCTGACATAGTCGTGGTGGCTGCCGGCAAACCAGAGTTTGTAGACCAGAGCTTTTTCAAAGAAGATACTGTAGTTTTAGATGTCGGCATTCATCGTAAAGAAGGCAATGGTTTAGTCGGTGATGTAAAAACTGAGGGCTGCGAAGGCCACTTGGCAGGCCTCTCTCCAGTGCCTGGCGGTGTTGGCCCCATGACCATCACCATGCTTTTAGAGAACACTCTGAGGCTAGCAAGAGCCAGCCACTAAGACATAGGTACTTGCTGCGGCAGTATCGGAAACTGAGGCTTCCAGACCTCCATAATTCTGTCACACTTAGGATCGCGCATGTCTAAAGTGGGATGAAAAACCTTGTGATTGATGACTCGGCCTTCACTATTGCGGATTCTCATGTCTTCAACGATGTCTGCGATTTGTTTTCGGCGATCGGGCTGCCGCAAAGTCACACTGCTGCCGTCAGCCATTGGGTAACTCACCCTGGGGTTTTGCAGGATAAATGTGGTAGCGATTGAGTAGTTTGCCCAGTCTTCTTTGTGCTGAGGTATCACATTGGCCTCAACGAGCTCATGGTAAGTGAAAGCGTAGTTGCGGGCTCTCAACGCATCTAGACCACCAAGCATGTTCTTAGCGTAACCTTGTACGCCTGCGTGACTGCTGCTTCTTTTTGAGCCCTCTCCTGCGTGATAGGCCAAAAAGCCAAGTGTGGCATCATGAGGGAAGTAGTCGACGAAGTAGTTGAAGTACTTGGCCATCCCGCAAAAAGAAGGTGCCGCAAATCTTCTTTCATCATCGACGCCGCCACCGACTCGCATCAAAACGGTTCTGCCACCTGCGGTATCAGTTAAAAACTGACCAAGCCCTCGTGCACTCGAGCTGTCATTGGTCTGATTGTTCGGGTAATCAGCATCTCTTAAGAATCGACTTTCCCAAAGGCTGCGGTAGCCAAAGATTGCAGGAGTGTCCCAGCCTTCAAAAGCATCTTCAATCATGCCACGAAATGGGTTACCAAACTTCAAACTTCTCATCATCATAAGGTCGTAATAGTTTCGGGTACGACCGCTATAGCCAGACAAGATTTCACGTATGCTGCGTTGAATGTATGGCTTTTCATAGTAGCGCTCGAACTGCAGCATGGCCCGGTTGGTTCTAGGGAAGTTGCTATTGCCGATTGGTAGATTTAAAAATGATCTACCAGGGTCAGTAGAGTGCTCAACAAAACTGTAGCGCACAGTCTCTGGCACTTGGTTCGGGTCTACAACTGTTTCACCGCCACCTTGTTGTTGGCCTGCGCGAAATCCACTTTGTACACGCTCAATAATGCCTGAAATCACTTCGCGATCAACGCGCGGAAGTGCAGCTGCATAACCACCTGAGGGCCTTGTGTCTTCAACCACAGTTGCATCACCAGTAGGTGGGGCCACAACGGGTTCTGGTGTAATTTCGAATGCTGGGGTAAGAGTGCCGGCAGCTGCATAAAGACCAACTCTTCTTGTGTCGGCCTCTATTTGCGCAACATCAGTTTGCACACCAGTCACAGGAGCAGTCGGAATAGCTGCCGCGTAGCCGCCACCCTGAGCTGAATCATCTTGTCTCACGACACGCTCAGGCTCTTCCTGTACAGGAGGAGGCCCAGGCACTGCCGCAGCATAAGGGCCGGTTGTATCGAGGCCCTCTTCACCAGTGTCTTCAGCGCTGGCGTCAGGGGTCATTGTATCAGGATCCACTCCTGCAGCAGCATAAGGTTGAGCAGGCGGTTGTCTCAGGTTGTGGAACTGATCTGGTCTGACGACTCGCTGCTGTTGTTCTTCTGACAAGGGAGCAGACTCTTCAATTTTTAGCATCACGGCTTCGAGTAAGCCATCTTCTCTTTGAACGTCAGCCTCAAATATTCGGCTGCCTCGTGGGCCAGCAGGTCCTTCGCCCCAGCCTCTCACGTTTCGAAGGCGATCGCTAAGGCCTGAGTTTGAAGCTGGCAAACCTGTTACTGATTCGGGTTCAGTTCTTGTTGGCAGAGTCTCACCCACAAGCTCTGATGTGTCGACAGAGTCTCCCCAGAACGCAAGTTCTGAAGCGATCTGCTGTTCAAGAGTTCTATTGGGGGCCTGCGGTGGCACATTGATGATATCATAATGGTAAAGAGAGCGGCCTCCTGGCAAAGTGAGATCTAGAACCCACGCCAATGACTCTTCGACAATACCCAGTTCTCTAGCCACCTTTGACTCGCGTAGCTCAGAATCAACTTGAGTGCGAACACTGATGCGGCCTACATAAGCCTTAAGATCAAGTGTGGCAAACGCAGGAGTGGCTTGCCCCTCGGTGTACTTCACCAGGTGAAAGGTTCCGAAAGTCTTCACATTTTCTTCTTCTCCTGGGCGGCCTAAAAAGATGTCTGAAAAGTAGCCCATGAGTTTGTAGTTATCATTCTCCTGCGAGGGAATAAGAGCAATCTCATAGCGGCCGCCATCTTCAGAAACAGCCAGTCGCTTTTCGAAAGTTAGAGTTTCTAAGCCAATCTGTATTTGTAATTTAACAGAGTGTGAGCCAAGCAATTCGTTTTGGCCGTCTCGGTTCCTTCTTAGAAACGACCAGTCAGTGATGCTCGAGGCTAGAGCCATATTCGTGGCAGGGTCTTGAGGCTGATCAAAGGCCTCGTTTCTCTCAGCGAGCAGAGCCTCGAGGTGAGTGTCGATTCGAGTGTCTCCGTTCGCAGTTGAGCATCGCTCGCCGAGGCAAAAGCCAGTGCGGTGGTTTTCTTGGTCTGTGAGGTTTTCTGTGGGATCTGTGTTTGACAATGGCCCGCAGGCAGAGAACAGAAGGGCAACCACGAGTGCTGACATTGCTCTCGCGACAGTCTGAAACTGGTTACTACCAAAGATAACAGTCACTACGTACTCCTTAAGCTAGAGCCGGAGCTCCAACAGACACCTCCCCTTAGTGAGCAATTTCTACACCATCTTAAGGCCAAACAGGTTCGCATTTGTGGCCTCATTTTGGCCATTTAGGGCACTCAGAGCCCTATTTTGTCATTATCTCATTAAAGTGGAACCAGTGCTGAGCTGGCATAACGGCTGTGGTAGATTACTCTTACTAAATGGGTTTCATTGACTTCGATGAACCGAGTTTATCAAAGTTTTCTTGGGGTTTTGTTTTGAAAAAGACATGGTTGCTCATTTCAGTTTTTGAATCGGCTCTTTTGCTAGGGCTAGCGGCTGCTGTTTTGCTATTTTCGAGCCCAGGTCGCGCCCAAATTGCTAAGCAGTTCGTAGATACCCAACTCGTTATTGCTGTTGACACCTCTGGTAGTGTTACCAATGATGAGTATGAGACTCAAAAGCAAGGGGTTGTCGAGGCATTCTCGGACCCTCAAGTTTTGAAACTGATGAGAATGTGCAACGACGCAGGTGTAGCTGTTACTTATGTTGAGTGGGCAGGTAGCCGCTCTGAGCATCAGGTTGCTCAGGTTGTTCCCTGGAGGTGGCTGCAAACTGAGGCAGACATCGAGGCTTTTCGATTTGAGCTTCAGAGCGTGAGCAGGTCATATCGTGGCGAGACTGATATCGTCTCAGCGCTAACATTTGTTTCTCAAATTATGAGAAATTCTCCTTTTACGAGTTACAGAAAAATCATCTCATTTAGTGGCGATGGCTATCAGTCTTTTGCGCACGGAGCACTCGAAGTGGTCGATGCTTCATTCATGGCATCTGATGGTGGGGAGACCATAGTGAATGGCATCGCCATCGACACGTCGGCAAAAGCGGCAGAAGAGGCCAAGCATTCAATCAACCCTGGCTTTAGTGGCGAGAGTGCTTTGAAGCTTTATTACGAATCTCAGATTCAGCAGGGGCCTGGCTCATTTGTCATTCAGGTTGATTCGTTTGAAGAGTATGGTGAAGCCATCAAAGAACAGCTGTTCAGGGCTCTCAACAGCTGTATGAGCTAACTGTTTGCTATCGGCCAAAAAAGACTAAAAACCTTACATGAAACTACGCAGGCAATGACCAGCCGGCAATTTATAGCCTTAAAATTCACCAATAAATTCAATAATTTGATTCGATATTTGTTTGTTTTGAATACTCAACAGTGTTCGCTGTAGCGATCACTTCGTTCGCTCTTGAGATTTACAAGCACGCTTTCTTTGGCCTAAAACCAACCCATGATTTACGAGCACAAAGACGTAAAGTCTTACCTTTCATTCAAATACTCAGAGAGTTTAAAGAAGAACCCTCGCTACTCGATGAGAGCTTTTGCAGCTCGGCTTGGTGTAGCCTCCTCGACATTGTCAGAGGTATTGAGTGGCAAGAAGAAAGTCTCGAGGGAGATGGCTGCTAAGATTTCGAGGTCGCTCGAACTGTCGGCAAAGCAAGCCGAGTATCTTTGCTTACTTGCAGAGAAAGAGGCATCGAAAAGCGAGAATCACAAACGGTCTGTGTATGAAAAGATCAAAGGCTTGAGCCGAGGGCACTCGTTTTTAGATGTGAGTGTGGAGTCTTTTAAGATGCTGAGCGATTGGTATCACTTTGCGGTTCTAGAACTTCTAGAGCTACCAGACTTGAATTTTCAAGTTTCGAAGTTGGCAAACCGTTTGGGGATAACGAGCGTTGAATTTCGTGATGCCATTCATAGGCTTGAGCGGCTGGGGTACGTTGACAACTCAGGTGAGCGACCTGTTAAGAAAGACAAGGTCTCTTTGCAGGTTTCTTCAAAGGTTCGAAACGAGGCTTTAAGAAAATACCACGATACTATGCTTGAAAGGTCTAAAGCTTATCTGGCCAGCCAAGATCCTTTAAAAAGATTTGTTGGCTCTGAGACTCTAGTTTTCGATGAAGCTGACCTAGAAGAGGCCAATGAAATCTTTGAAGATTGTTTTCAGAAAATCATCGCTCTTAGCGAAAGAGCGAAGAAACCAAAACACGTGTTTTATTTAGGAATTCAGTTTTTTAGTTTAACTAAAGGAGATAAATGATGAGACCGCTATTTATGGCTGTAATGGCGATGTTGGTAATGAGCCAAGTTGCTTGTGGGGGCAGCAACTTTTCTGGTTCAAACGGAAACCCAGAGAAATCGAGTGGTACCCGAGGAGGGGGAGACCCTGACGCAGTCGAATTTCTATTGTTAGGTGACAAGTTGGCAACCTGGTTGGTGACTGAAGGGGCTAGCCCAGATATTGACATGGCTTTTGAGTTCAAAGATAAGGTTACAGAACCGTCGGTAGCCATGGATGATGAGAATAACCCTTCGATTCGTTTCACTGATAACCCGGTTCAAGACGACAGCGGCACTGACAAGGTGGCGATCTTTTCTAAAGACCCGCTTCGAATTACTGTCAACCGCCAGAAATGGCGAGCTCTCGATATGCAAGAGAAGTTAACGACTGTGGCATTAGAGATCTATGGTCTTATTGGTTAAGAGATACGTTACCAAACTGTCGCCCAGAGCATATTCTTTCATTACGAGTCAATTGTGAGCCTTGAGACCTCATGGGCGATCGTGAACAATGTAGAGCTTTCTTTTATAATGGCGGAAGTGAAATCGTTTATTGACCCGGGTGGGCCATTTCGCGCAGGAACTTGGGAGTGGGCACATACTGAGTATCGTGAAGAGCGCGAAAGAATGTACAACAGGTATCTACGGGCACTCAACATGTTCCATCAGTTACCGCTTCAGTACAGGTTTGATTCTATTCTCACAGAGGTCTACCGCTTTAGAGAGATCGATCCAGAGTTTTTAAATGTGTCGACTTTGTCGGAAGTGACAGGGCTTGAGCCGCTAAGTGAATTTGCTGGTGAGAAAGTCTATGTTGTGCTCAGAAACCTACAGATGGCATTAAACCTCGTAAAAAGATCAGGCGCTTTAAGTGATGATTCAGCGCAAGAGCTTTCAGAGACAATAGCTATGCTTGATCAGCTTGTTAAGCGAATGGAGCGACCTGACCCTGTGAATGAGGGCAGTGTCATGTACAAGACAAGACGGCTTACACCGACTATTTCACTCATTCGGTGAACTATTTGAGACAAAAAGCAATACAAGATAACTGCAGAGTCCCTTCTACTTTTGACACCTCTTTCTTTGTTGGCCACGTCGAGAGAGTCATGGCAGCGTCTCAAGAGTTTGAAGTCGGAGATCTTGACCTACTACTCGAAGAGGCTCGTCTAGAGGAAGAAGTGCAGTCTCAGATGGTTCGGGATATTCGTTTGAGCGTGTCTTCTATTTTGCGTGAAAGCAGTGTCAAAGATGAAGACTTCGCTTTTTATCCAGACAGAAAGATTGTCGGGGCAATTCGAGACATGTTGAGTCTGATGGAAGAGTTTGAAAGCGATCTGTATGTCGTGCCAGAGAGGTTTAATAACTTTATGATTTTGCCGCTTATTCGAGGTCTAGAGAACGGCGTTTTGTGCAAGAAATAAAACTCTCAAATTTAGCTGAGAACCAAGGTCAGGCAGAATGCCTGGCCTTTTTTTGTGGTCTTTGTGAGATATCCAGTAGTTAGAGCCCCTGGCTGAGTTGAGAGTTAGAGAATGTTGAATTTGTATTTGTGAGCAATATGGGGCTTTCACAGCGGTGACATGGGCGACTTGGCCATGTTAGTGTCGCCGCTAATCTTTCAAATACCAGGGTTCGCCCAGCACATAGGAGGCATTGTGAAGCGTACATCACTCTACGATACACATCTGAAATACTCAGGCAAGATGGTCGATTTTGCTGGCTGGGAGATGCCGGTTCAGTATGCTGGCCTCAAGCAAGAGCATATGGCGGTTCGAAACTCAGTGGGTCTTTTTGATGTTTCGCACATGGGTGAAATTCGTGTGAAAGGGCCAAAGGCTCTTGAGACATGTGAGTGGTTCACATCAAATCACGTGGCAAAACTAAAAGCCGGAGAGGCCCAGTACACTCTGTTTCCAAACGACAAGGGTGGAGTTGTTGATGATCTGATCATCTATTGCATTGAGCCCGAAACCGATTACTTGCTTTGTGTGAATGCTTCGAACAAAGATAAAGATCTGCAATGGGTGCTCGACAACAACAAGGGGGCTGACATTACAGACGAGAGTGCTCAGTGGGGTCAGATTGC